>NZ_JOHB01000017.1:0-146948 GCF_000719605.1 Streptomyces sp. NRRL S-1813 | reverse complement strand
CCCCGGGGAAGCGGCCAGAGCCAACCCGCCCCCTCTGCCGACCCCGCCCGCCCCCACCCCCGCTACAGGCTGATGTGGTAAGCCTTGCGCAACGTCTCGTGCACGGTCCACTGCGTGCGGTCGCCCTCGCGTAGGACGCAGGCGTCGCCGGGGCCCACCTCCAGCACGGAGCCGCCCTCGACCTCGATGGTGGCGCGCCCGCTGACGACCACGAACAGCTCATTGGCCTCGGTGTCCGTCACCACACCCGGCGTGATCTGCCAGATGCCCCGGATCTGCCGCCCGTCGGGGGACTCCCACAGCACCTTGCCCGTCACCACCGGCTCGCCGGAGATGATCTGGGCAGGGTCCAGCGGTTCCGGCTCCAGATCGGCGTCCGCGATGCCGGGGATATTGACCACGAACGAGGCGGGCGCGGAGTCGTCGGCAGCGGAGGCCGCGGAAAGGGAGTCGGCCCCGGAGCCGGGCTCCGCAGCGGTGGCGGGCTCGGCGGCGGAGTTCTTGGCATCAAGATCGGAAGCAGCAGTCATGGCGGCGAGGGTACCGTCCGGCCTCAGGCGCTCCGCAGCCGCTCCCATACGGCGCGGACCTGGGGTTCCAGAGCCTCCAGCGGCCCGTCGTTGTCGATGACGAAATCCGCGACCGCCAACCGCTGTTCGCGGGTGGCCTGAGCCGCCATCCGGGACTTCGCCTCGTCCTCCGCCATGCCGCGCAGCCGCACCAAGCGGTCCAGCTGGGTCCCCACTGCGGCGTCGACCACGACCACCAGGTCGTACAGCGGCGCCAGGCCGTTCTCCGTCAGCAGCGGGACATCGTGCACCACCACCGCGTCCGGCCCCGCCGAGGCTTCGAGTTCGGCCGACCGCGCTCCCACCAGCGGGTGCACGATCGCGTTCAGCGCCTTCAGCTTCTCGGGGTCGGAGAACACGATCCCGCCCAGCTTCGGCCGGTCCAGACTGCCGTCCGGCGTGAGCACGCCGTCCCCGAACTCCGCGACCACTGCCGCCAGTCCGGGCGTGCCCGGCTCGACAACCTCGCGTGCGATCTTGTCCGCGTCCACGATCACCGCGCCGTACGAAGCCAGCAATCGCGAGACCTCACTCTTGCCCGCGCCGATTCCGCCGGTCAGCCCCACCTTCACCATGGGCCCACGCTATACGGTGCGCCCGTACGGCAGGAGTTCAGGAGGCCACAGCCCGGCTCAGGCTCCGGCCGCGCCGCCGTCGCCCTCCCGCTCCGCCAGGAAGCGCTCGAACTCCCTGCCGATCTCGTCGGCTGACGGCAGCTCCACCGGCTCGGCCACCAGGTTCCCCCGGCTCTCCGCCCCGGCCACCGCATCGTACTGATGCTCCAGCCCGCTGACCAGCGCGACCAGCTCCTCATCGCCCTCCGAGATCTGCCGCTCGATCTCCTCCTGCGTCCGCAGCGCCTCCGTACGCAGCGAATGCGCGGCGCCGGGCAGCACCAGCCCGGTCGCGGCCGTCACGGCCTCCAGAACTGTCAGCGCGGCGTCCGGATACGCGGACCTGGCGATGTAGTGCGGTACGTGCGCGGCCACACCCAGGACGTCGTGTCCCGCCTCCGCCAGCCGGAACTCGATCAACGCCTCCGCGCTGCCCGGCACCTGTGCCTCATCGAAGAATCCGCCGTGCCCGGGCATCAGGTCGGTGCGGTTGCCGTGCGGGGTGATGCCTACGGGGCGGGTGTGCGGGACGCCCATGGGGATGCCGTGGAAGTTCACCGAGAGACGTACGCCGAGGCGCTCCACGATCTCCTTCACCGCGCCCGCGAAGCGCTCCCATTCGACGTCCGGTTCGGGTCCGGACAGCAGCAGGAACGGCGCGTCGGTGGTGTCTCGTACGAGCCGCAGCTCGATGCGCGGGGTCTCGTAGGCGGTCCATCGGCTGCGCTCGAAGGTGAGCAGCGGGCGGCGGGCGCGGTAGTCGACGAGGCGGTCGTGGTCGAAGCGGGCGACGACCTCGTTCGGCAGGCCGTCCAACAGCCGTTCAACGATCTGGTCGCCCGTCTCGCCGGCGTCGATGTACCCGTCGAAGTGGTACAGCAGCACCAGTCCGGCGGAGTCCCTGGAGGCAATCGCCTCCACCTCCGCGAGCCCGCTCGGCTCCCATTCGTACAAACCCTGGGGATCCAACACAGTGACCGCTCCTCCTCGTTCTCATCAGCGGCAACGCACAATCCGGCGCGGGCATTCCCGCCCCCGCCGCGCGCAAGGCCCACGCCGCCAAAGGCCCCCCCGAGCCCACCCCGCCTCGCCACACCCACCCCAAGTCGAGGACATGAACTCCCCTACACATAAGGCGATTCCACCTCCCCCGGCCGAGTCGTCACCATCTCCACCGCCGCACAGCCGCACAGCCGCACAGCCGCACAGCTCAAGGACGCCCTAGTCACCGCGGAGTTCCGCAAGGAATGCGTCATCAAGAATCCCCAGAGCCCCCTGAACCCCACCGTCCGCGACACCGTCAAGAACGGCAGGGGATGGGTGAGCGGTGTACGTGGGCAGGCACCGACGGCACCGACGAACAAGATCGACCGAGCACAGGCCCTCGGCAAGAACGGCTGGCCCGATCTCCGTGGCGAGAACGTCGAATCAAGCCACAACGCAGCCCCGAACACGACGAAGGCCCGCTCCCCCTGAGGGGAACGGGCCTTCGTCTACCGGCTAGTGCCTATCGGCAAGAGCTCAGCTCTGGCCGCCGGCCAGCTTCTCGCGGAGCGCGGCGAGGGCCTCGTCCGACGCCAGGGCGCCGGAGTTGTCCGCCGACTCCGAGGAGTACGAGCCGCCACCGGTGGTGCCACCGCCGGTGTTGCCGCCTGCCGCAGCCGCCGGCGCCGCAGCACCCTCGGCCGCAGCCTGCTCGTCGGCCTCGCGGGACTTGATGACCTGAGCCTGGTGCTGCTCGAAGCGCGTCTGCGCCTCGGCGTACTGGTTCTCCCACACCTCGCGCTGGCTCTCGAAGCCCTCGAGCCAGTCGTTGGTCTCGGGGTCGAAGCCCTCGGGGTAGATGTAGTTGCCCTGGTCGTCGTAGGACGCGGCCATGCCGTACAGGGTCGGGTCGAACTCGACCGTCGACGGGTCGGCACCGAAGGCCTCGTTGGCCTGCTTCAGCGAGAGGCTGATGCGGCGGCGCTCGAGGTCGATGTCGATGACCTTGACGAAGATCTCGTCGTTGACCTGGACAACCTGCTCCGGGATCTCGACGTGGCGCTCGGCCAGCTCGGAGATGTGGACCAGGCCCTCGATGCCCTCGTCGACGCGCACGAACGCACCGAAGGGAACGAGCTTGGTGACCTTACCCGGGACGACCTGACCGATCTGGTGGGTCCGGGCGAACTGCTGCCACGGGTCTTCCTGGGTCGCCTTGAGCGACAGGGACACGCGCTCGCGGTCCATGTCGACGTCCAGGACCTCGACCGTGACCTCCTGGCCGACCTCGACAACCTCGGACGGGTGGTCGATGTGCTTCCAGGACAGCTCGGAGACGTGGACGAGACCGTCGACGCCGCCCAGGTCCACGAAGGCACCGAAGTTGACGATGGAGGAAACGACGCCGGAGCGCACCTGACCCTTCTGGAGGGTGGTGAGGAAGGTCTGGCGGACCTCGCTCTGGGTCTGCTCCAGCCAGGCACGGCGGGACAGGACCACGTTGTTGCGGTTCTTGTCCAGCTCGATGATCTTGGCCTCGAGCTCCTTGCCCACGTAGGGCTGAAGGTCGCGGACGCGGCGCATCTCGACCAGGGAGGCCGGGAGGAAGCCACGGAGGCCGATGTCGAGGATGAGACCACCCTTGACGACCTCGATGACGGTACCGGTGACGATCCCGTCCTCTTCCTTGATCTTCTCGATGGTGCCCCAGGCGCGCTCGTACTGGGCGCGCTTCTTCGAGAGGATCAGGCGGCCTTCCTTGTCCTCCTTCTGGAGGACCAGGGCCTCGATCTCGTCGCCGACGGCAACGACCTCGTTGGGGTCGACGTCGTGCTTGATCGAGAGCTCGCGGCTCGGGATAACGCCTTCGGTCTTGTAACCGATGTCGAGCAGGACCTCGTCCCGGTCGACCTTCACGATGACGCCGTCGACGATGTCGCCGTCGTTGAAGTACTTGATCGTCTCGTCGATCGCGGCGAGGAAGGCTTCCTCGTTACCGATGTCGTTGACCGCAACCTGCGGGGTGGTGGCGGTGGTCTCGGTGCTGCTCGTCATGTGGGTAAAGGCTCCGGTGCGGACATTGAAGTCGTAGGTACTGCTACGCCGAGAGCCCGTATCGCCTCTGCATAAGCCGGACAGTGTCAAAGACGTTTTCGCCGGAAGTCCGCAGATGCCAGAGCATCCGGAACGACCCGAATCGCCTCAAAACCGAGGGGACATACATACAGATGCGAGCGCGGCCTGCTCCGTCTGAGGCGCGCAAGCCCGCAGCGCAACTTGTAGCATACGGGGGCAGCCGGACCCGGTCAATGCGCGAACGCGCACACCCGGGGCAGAACGCCCCATAACCGGCACACGCGATGTTCCGCGAGGTCGAACGGCCTCACAGTCCCAGCAGCTACAAGCAGAGCGAACACTACGACGACGGGCGCCATGAACCAAGAGCACGAGCCGGAGGCGACCCGCCGTGACGCCTCGGACACCGAAAGCAGCCGGGCCAGCCGGGGCTGGTGGGACCGCAACGCGGACGAGTACCAGAGCGAGCACGGTGCCTTCCTCGGGGACGACCGGTTCATCTGGGGTCCCGAGGGACTGGACGAGGCGGACGCCGCGCTGCTCGGGCCTGCCGGCGAGCTGAAGGGCCGGCGGGTCCTGGAGATCGGGGCCGGCGCGGCGCAGTGTTCCCGCTGGCTGGCGGCGCAGGGCGCGCTGCCGGTGGCGCTGGACCTCTCCCACCGGCAGCTACAGCACGCACTGCGGATTTCCGAGGGCTCGGCGGACGATGCCACCGAACTGGTGGAGGCGGACGCCGGGGCGCTTCCGTTCCGCGACGGCAGCTTCGACCTCGCCTGCTCCGCGTACGGCGCGCTGCCGTTCGTCGCCGATCCGGTGCGGGTGCTGCGCGAGGTGCGCCGGGTGCTGCGGCCGGGCGGCCGTTTCGTCTTCTCCGTCTCCCACCCGATCCGCTGGGCCTTCCCGGACGAGCCGGGTCCCGAGGGGCTGTCGGTGGGGGCCTCCTACTTCGACCGCACGCCGTATGTCGAGCAGGACGAGTCCGGCCGGGCCGTGTACGTCGAGCACCACCAGACGCTGGGCGACCGGGTGCGGGATGTGGTGGCCGCCGGGTTCCGGCTGGAGGATCTCGTCGAGCCGGAATGGCCCCGGTGGAACACCCAGGAGTGGGGCGGCTGGTCTCCACTGCGCGGGCATCTGATCCCGGGGACGGCGATCTTCGTGTGCTCGGCGGAGGTATAGGGGCCAAGGCGAAGGAGTGCCGGACGCGGCCGGCGGCCGGGCGGGGCGAGCGGGCCCGGCGCGACGGCCAGGCCCCGTAGGCAGTAGGTCGTAGGCGGTAGGCCAGAGCGGTGAGGACGGCTCGGAACGCTGACGACCGCAGACCGGCCGACCGGCCGACCGGCTGACCGTCCGATATCGGCCGGAGGCAAGCGGACCTGCGCCGTCGGCCGGAGGCAGCCGACCGGCAGTGGCGGTCCCAGGCCTGCGGGCCTGGGACGTGACCGACCGGTGCAGCGGGTGGATGAGCTCGACCCGGGCAGCCGGGCCGATGAGCCCGGCCGGGGCGGCAGACTGGGGGCGTGATCCGCCGTGACGCCCTTGACCAGTTGCCCGTCCGTACCGCGCTGCCCGCGCTGCGTGCCGCCCTCGACGGGCCCGGCACCGCGGTGCTGTGCGCCCCGCCGGGCACCGGCAAGACGACCCTGGTGCCGCTGGATCTGGCCGGTCTGACCGGTGAGGGGCAGGTGCGGCGGGTGCTGGTCGCCGAGCCGCGGCGGATCGCGGCCCGTGCGGCCGCGCGGCGGATGGCCTGGCTGCTGGGCGAGAGGGTCGGGGAACAGGTCGGGTTCACGGTGCGGGGTGAGCGCCGGGCCGGGCCGCGTACCGCCGTGGAAGTCGTGACCACCGGCGTGTTGCTTCAGCGGCTCCAGCGCGATCCGGAGCTGGCGGGCGTCGATGTGGTGGTGCTCGACGAGTGCCATGAGCGGCATCTGGACGCCGATACCTCCGCGGCGTTCCTGCTGGACGTACGGGAGACGCTGCGGCCCGAGCTGCGGCTGGTGGCGGCGTCGGCGACGACGGATGCCGAGGGGTGGGCGCGGCTGCTGGGCGGTTCGGAGGGGGCGGCGCCGGTGGTCGAGGCGGCGGGTGTGTCGCATCCCGTGGGGGTCGTGTGGGTCCCGCCGGAGCGGCCGGTGCGGCCGGCGCACGGGATGCGGGTCGATCCGGCGCTGCTGGCGCATGTGGCGGCAGTGGTGCGCCGGGCGTTGCGCGAGCAGACCGGTGATGTGCTGTGTTTCCTTCCCGGTGTCGGGGAGATCGGGCGGGTCGCCGGGGAGCTGGCCGGGGTGGATGCCGAGGTGCTCCAGGTGCACGGGCGGGCGCCGGCCGAGGTGCAGGATGCGGTGCTGGCGGGCGGGAGCGGCGTACGCAGAGTTGTGCTGGCGACGTCGGTGGCGGAGTCCAGCCTGACCGTGCCGGGTGTGCGGGTGGTGGTGGACAGCGGACTGGCGCGGGTGCCGCGGACGGATCACGCGCGGGGGCTCAGCGCGCTCACGACGGTGCGGGCCTCCCGGGCGGCGGGCCGTCAGCGCGCCGGCCGGGCGGGGCGCGAGGCGCCGGGAGTGGTGTACCGCTGCTGGTCGGAGGGTGAGGACGGGCGGCTTCCGGCGTTCCCCGATCCGGAGATCAAGGTTGCCGATCTGACGGCGTTCGCGTTGCAGTCGGCGTGCTGGGGCGATCCGACGGCCGGCGGGCTCGCGCTGCTCGACGCGCCGCCTGCCGGTGCGCTGGCCGCGGCACGGGAGGTGCTGACGGCGATCGGCGCGGTGGACGGGGCCGGCCGGGCGACGGGGCGGGGCGTGCGGATGGCGCGGATCGGGCTGCATCCCCGGCTGGCGCGCGCCTTGCTGGACGGCGCGCCCGAGGTCGGTGTGCGGCGCGCCGCGGAGGTGGTCGCCCTGCTGAGCGAGGAGCCGCCGCGGGCGTACGGGGATGATCTGGCGGCGGCGTGGCGCACCGCGCGTCGGGGTGGCGATGCGTACGGAGCGAGGTGGCGGCAGGAGGCGCGGCGCTTGGCGTCGGCGGCCGGGGAGCCGTCGGCCGGGTCGGGTGCGGGTGACCGTGGCGGCTCCGCGGCGGGCGCGGGCGCGGGCAGCGGCCGGGCCGGAGGCGGGGGCGGCGCGGCGGCCGCCTCCGACGATGCGGTGGCCGGTCTCCTTGCCGCGTTGGCGTTCCCGGAGCGGGTGGCGCGAGCCCGTGGGGCCGGGAGTTTCCTCATGGCGTCCGGGACCGGGGCAGAGTTGGCGGGGGCGGGCTCGGGGGCGCAGGCCGGGTGGGGGCATCGCGCGGGCTCCGCGGGCGACGGTGGCGGGTCGCGGCTGCGGGATGCGGGGTGGCTGGCGGTTGCGGTGGCGGACCGGCCGGTGGCGGCGGTGTCCGCGCGGGTACGGCTCGCGGCGGTGATCGACGAGGAGACGGCGTGTGCCGCGGCGCGGGCGTTGTACTCCTCGGGTGAGGAGGTGCGCTGGTCGGACGGGGAGGTGGTGGCCAGGAGCGTGACACGGCTGGGGGCGATCGAGCTGGTGGCCCGGCCGCTGTCCGCGCCCGACCCCGGGCTGCTGCGGGACGCGGTGGTGTCGGGGCTGCGGCGGGAGGGCTTCGGGCTGCTGCGGTGGTCGGCCGCCGCGGCGTCGTTGCGGCAGCGGATGGCCTTTCTGCACCGGGAGTTGGGCGCGCCGTGGCCCGATGTCTCGGATGCGGCGTTGCTGGAGCGGGTCGAGGAGTGGCTGGGGGTGGAGCTCGGGCGGGCGCGGCGGCGGGCCGATCTGGCGCGGGTCGATGCGGGGCAGGCGCTGGGCCGGCTGCTGCCGTGGGCGAGCGGTGACGCGGCGCGTTTTGATGAGCTGGCGCCGGAGCGTATCGAGGTGCCGAGTGGTTCGCGGGTGCGGGTGGACTACGGCGGTGAGCAGCCCGTACTGGCCGTCAAGCTCCAGGAGTTGTTCGGGCTTCAGGAGTCGCCGCGGGTGGCCGGCGGGCGGGTGCCCGTGCTGGTGCATCTGCTGTCCCCCGCGGGGCGTCCGGCGGCCGTCACGGCCGATCTCGCCTCGTTCTGGCGGGACGGATACCGGTCCGTACGCGCGGAGTTGCGCGGGCGCTACCCCAAGCATCCCTGGCCGGAGGACCCTTCGGCGGCCGAGCCGACCCGGCACACGTCGGCGCGGCTCAAGCGGGGCTGAGCCCGGGGCCGGAGGAGGTCGGGAAGGAGCCGAGAGGGGACCGGGAGGGGGTCGGGAGGGGGTCAGGAGCGCCTTGCTGACGTCATGTGTTCACGTTACGGGCCGGCACTGACAACGCCGTCGCCGGACGACGGCGGGGCGGCTGCGGGCCGCCGGGCGGGTGCGGCGCGGGGGCGGCGGCTGCGGGCTTCGAGATGCAGGCTCAGGGCCAGCAGCACACCGCCGAGGAGCAGGAACCCCCAGGGCAGGTAGCTGGTGAGCAGAAGGACGAGGGTGCGCTGGGACGTCACCAGGGTGACGGTGGAGTCGATGTAGTCGTCGCGCATCTTCACATGGCCGGCGAACGCGGTGACCTTGCCGCCGCCGGGCAGCAGATCGCCGCCGCGCAGCTCTTCCTTGTGGATCTCCTGGCCGTTGACGGGCGCGCCGGTGACCGGCTCCACCCAGAACATCCGCTTGGTGGTGTACCAGCGGGTGGTGCCCATCTTCTCGACGGACTCGGGGGTGATGCCCTTGACCGGCATCTTCTTGGGGAGGGCGACCTTGGTCCAGGGGATGGTCTGCTCGAAGTAGTAGACCTCCAGGCCGCGGAAGGTGCGGGTCCCCTTGTAGTGGATGGGGGCCGAGGTGCGGGTCTGGGCGTCGAAGTAGGCGTAGTCGCGCCGCTCGGTGAGGAACGGCCACTTGTATTCGATGCCCTCGCGGCGCACCGGGTCTCCGTCGACCATCTCTCCGGTGGCGTGCACGGGTTCCTGGGAGTGGGCGTCGAAGAGGTAGCGCTCGGGGATCGCGGAGACCATTTTGCCGTCGGGGCCTACGACGTAGGACAGCGTGTCCCAGACGACGACGTCGCGGCCCGCGGACTGCTCGATGCGGTCGGAGGCGGCGACATTGCCCTTGAGGGTCTGCACGATGGTGACCTTGGGGACGCGTTCGGCCTTCATCGTCCCGTAGTTGAGGAGGGTGGCGGGCTCGGCCTCCAGGACCATGTCCTGGTACTGGCCGGGCGGGATCTTGGCGAGCCGCGGAAAGGCGTACCACCGCATCAGCGGGGACAGGGCGGTGAAGAAGACGGCACAGGCGAGCAGCACCAGGCTTGCCGTGCGGCGCATCCCTCGCGCTTCGCGGCGCAGGCCGGGGGCTGCGGTGCCGGTGTCGGCCGGGGGCCGGGGGTTCGTCCCCCGGGTGGGCACGGGGCGGGGCATGGTGGTGGCGTCCCTCCCTCAGGGGTGCTTGGGGACGGTGGTCAGCAGCGGTTTGGGCGAGGTCGTGCCGCTGGGCGCGCCGGTCGCGGTGAGGGTGAGGACGAGGGCGAATGCCGCGGCCAGTCCGACCGCGGCCGCTGTCAGGGCGCGCATGGCCGCCTCCCGGAGAGCTGCTGTGCCTGTCCGGGGGATCCCCGGATCCCCCAACGGCGTCAGGGCGGGGGCACCGTAGCAACGGGCGGCTGAGATGAGAACACGTTGCACCGCCGTCCTGCCCTGGACGGCGGGCAGGACGGCGGTGACGGGCCGGCGCGGGGGCCGGGCCGGCTGGTCGCCCGGCCGCGCGGCCGGGCCGGGTGGCACCGTGACGGGCCCGCCGAGGTGACGGACCGGCCGAAGTCACGGAGCGGCCCAAGTGACGGGCCGGGTGGTGGGGTCAGGAACCGGCCGGGGCGGCGACCTTCAGCCTGACGGTGAGTACGGCGCCGTCGGCCGTGGTCAGCCGCAGCAGGAACGTGCCCGCGTGCATATCCGTGTAGATCTTCGGGAGTTTCAGCAGGCCGTTGGCGTCCGTGGTGAGCCCGGTGAGCGTGCGGACGGGCTTGTCCTTGTCGTCGCCGGTGGCCTCGGGGTCCTTGAAGTAGGGGCCCTTGCCGTTCTCCACGGGCTTCTTCGGGTCGTCGGTGACCATGGTTGCGGTGACCGCCGCACCCGCCGCGATCTTGCCCTGGTAGGTCGCCTCGACCTCGACGGCGTCCTCGGCGAAGGCCTGGCCCGCGGTCGCCGTCAGCTCCTTGTCCGAGGTGCGGGCGAGCTTGTCGGCCTTCGGGGCCGGCTTGGCCTTGACGGTCGCGCCGAAGGCGACGGCGGGGGCGGTGCGGCCCACGGCGGTGGCCCGGATGGTGAAGGCACCGGCCTTGTCGCCCGCGCGCAGCGTGGGCGCGGTGGCGAGGCCGTCCTTGTCCGTGGTGACGGTGACGGTGGTGGCGTCACCGGGGAAGCGGGCGCCGGCGGACGTGGAGAGGGCGAAGCGGACGGGGGCGCCGGCGACGGCCTTGCCCGCGGCGTCCTTGGCGCGTACCCGCGGCGACGCGGCGAACTCGGTGCCCGCGGTGGCACTCAGATCCTTGTCGCCGACCCGCTCGAGAGCGGTGAGCCGAGCGGGCCCGGTGGGCGTCTCGGGGGTGGGCTTCGGCTTGGGCGTACCGGTGCCGCCCGGGGTGTCACCGGTGCCCGAACCGCCGGGCCTGCCGGGGTGGTTGTGCTGTCCCTTGCCGGGCTTGCCGGTGCCGGATCCGCCCTTGCCCGGCTTCCTGCCCGGTGTGCCGGAGCCGTGGTCGTGGTGCGCTCCGCTGCCGGTGCGGCCGGTGCTGTCGCCGCCGGACTTCCCTGCGCCGCCCCGGTGGACGGGCAGGACGCCCCGGCCGTCCGGAACCTCGTGGGTGCCGTGGCGGTAGAACGTGTACCAGGACAGCACCGTCCGCAGATAGTCCTCGGAGTGGTTGTAGCCGAGGATCGCCCGGTCCAGGTCGTCCTGGACCGACAGGTCGCGGTCGCCGGCGCAGAGGTAGCGGCCCGCGGCGAGCGCGGCGTCGAAGACGTTGTGGGGGTCCTTCTTGCCGTCGCCGTTGCCGTCGGCGCCCCAACCGGTGCCGTCGAAGCCTCCGTTGGACCAGGTGGAGGGGATGAACTGCATCGGGCCCACGGCACGGTCGTGGGTGAGGTCGCCGTCGTAGCGGCCGCCGTCGGTGTCGGTGATCCGGGCGAAGCCGTGGCCGTTGAGCTGCGGGCCGAGGATCGGCTGGAGGGTGGTGCCCTCGGCATCGACCGCGCCGCCGCGCGCCTGCCCGGACTCGACCTTGCCGATGCCGGCGAGCAGTTGCCAGGGCAGCCGGCAGCCCGGATCTGACGCGTCGACCGCGGAGGCTGCCTTCTTGTACGCGGCCAGGACGGTGGCGGGCAGACCGGCCTCGGCGGGTCCGGTGCCGAGGGCGGTGCCCTGGCCGGTGCCGTGCGCCTCGCGGGGCGGTGCCGTCCTGTGGAGGGGCGGCCGGTCGGTGAAGTACGTGGAACCGCCGTCAATGGGGGTGTCGGCGGGTGGGGCCGGTTTCTGTTTCCTGGCGGCCGCGGCCTCGGTGGCGGCCGGGGCCTGAGAGGCGGTCAGGGCGGCGAGCACCAGGGCCGCCACGGCTGTCGATGCCGCTCCCCTTTGGAGCCGCCTTCGGATTGTGGCTGCCATACGTGGTCCCCTCCGCGTTGCCCTACCGCGCTGACGCGGTATCGCGCTCCCCAGCGCTCCAACTCAGGCGACACTACGACAACTCGGGCCCGGCATCTACCACCCCCATCGGACACATAATGATCCGAATCGATCGAGGAGAGGCGCCATGCCGTTCACACTCAGTCATGCCGCCGCCGTGCTTCCGGCCATCCGGCGGACCGGCGCGGCACGCGGACCGTTGGTCGCCTCGGCGCTCGTGGCGGGGTCGTTCGCACCGGACATGACGTACTACGCGGACAGCCTGGTTCCGGGCGGCATGGCCTTCGGCGAGGTCACCCACTCGCTGCCCGGTGTGCTGACGGTGGATGTGCTGGTCACCGTGGCGCTCGTGGGCGGCTGGCTGCTGGTGCGCGAGCCGTTGACCGCGCTGCTGCCCCGGGCGTGGCGAGGCCCGGTCCACACCTTCGTCCGCGGCCGGCCCTGGCGGCCCCGGGGACCCCGCGAACTCGCCGCCCTGGTGGGCTGGTTCCTGGTCTCGGCGGTCCTCGGGGCGGCGACCCATGTGGTCTGGGACGCATTCACCCACCCGGGCCGCTGGGGCACCCGGCTGGTTCCCGGTCTCGACCGGGTGGTGGGCGGCCTGCCGGTCCATACCTACGTGCAGTACGGCACCTCGGCGCTCGCTCTGGCGGCGATGGGCGCGTTTGTGTGGCAGGTCCTACGGGGGCGCGGCGGCACCGGCGGTCCCACGGCGGCGGCGTCCGCGCCGGCTGCGGTACCGGTGCTGACCGTACGGGTGCGGCTGCTGCTGACCGCCCCGCTCGCGCTGTGCGTGGCGACCGGTGCCGTGCACCGTGTCCTGCGGGCGCGCGCCGTCTACGGTCCCACGGCGGCCTGGCTCGACTACCTCCCGACCGTGCTCTTCGGCGCCGGGGCCGGCCTCGCCCTCGGGCTGCCGCTCTACGCGGTGGCCGTACGACTGCTGCACCGCCGCACCCGGGCAGCCGACGCCATGGGCCGGCTGCCGGCGCCCATGGCGCGGACCGCACCCCCGGCGGTGTCGCCGTCAGGCGCTGCGGCCGCGTCACGGAACACGTCGCCCGGCGCCGAATGACGGTGCCCGGGGCGCCTGTTGGGTACCCGCACCCGCGGCACTCGTCGGTCTACTCGACCAAGGCCGGGCCGGGTTGCGGCACCGCGGCCGGGGCGGCGCGCCGGGCGGCCCGCAGCAGGCAGGCTCCGCAGACGAAGCCGATGACGGCCGCCAGCAGATGTCCGACGGTGGTGAAGTCGGGCAGCTCCCCGCTCCAGTCGCCGCCGAGCACCGGCCAGGCGACGACACCTGCCGCCGCGGGCCACCGCGCCCGGCGCAGCAGGAGCGCCCCCGTCGCCAGCACCGTCTCGGCCCCGTAACTGATGCCGAAGTCGGTGGCGTGCCGGACGCTGTCCGGATACCAGCCGTGGGCGAGGGCCACGTGGATCAACGGCACGGTCAGCAGCGTGGCGGCGAGGTGCCCCAGGGCGAAGAGGGCGTAGGCACGCCTCGCTCCGTACCGTCGCTCCAGCCACGCCAGGCACACGATGACGCCGAGACCGAGTGTGATCAGCGTGCCGGCGAAGGCATCTGAGGTGATCTCGGTCAGCGTGCCGTCGAAGAACAGCATGCTGCCCGCCAGTACACGGACCGGACGGTCGTGCAGGTTGTCCAGATTCGTACTGACGCCGAGCATCACACGCTGTGCTTCCGCGGTGGACAGCACCGCGGTGCACCACAGATGGGTCGACAACAGCAGTCCGGCATAGCCGGCCGTGACCGGGCTGCGGGAGACATAGGTGCCCAGGGCTCGGGCCACACGACGTATCACGGAGTGATCAAAGCAGAGCGCTTTCGAGGTGACCCAGGTCCATGACGCGTCGGGCGACGACCGCTTTCGGGCCACCGTCGAGCAGGCCGGAACCGGCCGCGACTCGGTGCGCGCCGGGTTGCGGCCGGGCTGCGTGGCCGGGGGCGGCGCGGGGCGCCCGCGCCGTCACCGGCCCGCTTCCCGGCTCAGTGGGCCGCCGACTCCCAGTCCTTGCCGGAGCCGACCGAGACGTCCAGCGGGGCGCTCAGTTCGACCGCCGCGGCCATCTCCTTGCGGACCAGTTCCTCGACCTTCTTGCGCTCGCCGGCGGCGACCTCGACGACGATTTCGTCATGGACCTGGAGCAGCATCCGGGACTCCAGCCCGGCGGTCCGCAGTGCCGCGGCGACCCGCAGCATCGCGATCTTGACGATATCGGCGGCGGTGCCCTGGATCGGGGCGTTCAGCGCCATCCGCTCGGCCATTTCGCGGCGCTGGCGGTTGTCGCTGTTGAGGTCGGGGAGGTAGCGGCGGCGGCCGAGCATGGTCTCCGTATAGCCGGTGGCGCGGGCCTCCTCCACGACCCGCTGGAGGTAGTCGCGCACCCCGCCGAACCGCTCGAAGAAGTTGTCCATCAGCTTGCGGGCCTCGTCCGGCTGGATGCCCAGCTGCTGGGAGAGGCCGAACGCCGACAGGCCGTACGCCAGGCCGTAGGACATCGCCTTGATCTTGCGGCGCATCTCCGGGTCGACCTTGCTCTTGTCGACCGAGAAGACATGGGAGGCGACGGTGGTGTGCAGGTCCTCGCCGGAGGTGAACGCCTCGATCAGGCCCTCGTCCTCGGAGAGGTGCGCCATCACCCGCAGTTCGATCTGGCTGTAGTCGGCGGTCAGCAGCGACTCGAAGCCCTCGCCGACGACGAAGCCGCGGCGGATCGCCCGGCCCTCGTCCGTACGCACCGGGATGTTCTGGAGGTTGGGGTCCGTGGAGGACAGCCGGCCGGTGGCCGCGACGGTCTGGTTGAAGGTGGTGTGGATCCGGCCGTCGGCGCCGATGGTCTTGATCAGACCCTCGACGGTCGTGCGCAGCTTGGCCTGCTCACGGTGCCTGAGCATGATCACCGGGAGCTCGTTGTCGGTCTGCGCCGCCAGCCAGGCGAGGGCATCGGCGTCGGTGGTGTAACCGGTCTTGGTCTTCTTGGTCCTGGGCAGGCCCAGCTCGCCGAAGAGGACCTCCTGAAGCTGCTTGGGCGAGCCGAGGTTGAACTCATGGCCCGCGGCGGCGTGCGCCTCCTTGACGGCCTGCTGCACGGCGCCCGCGAACTGCTGCTCCATGCGCTCCAGCCAGCCCCGGTCCGCGGCGATACCGGCCCGCTCCATCCGGGCCAGCAGCTCGCTGGTCGGCAGCTCCACGTCGCGCAGCAGCTCGGCCGCGCCGACCTCCGCCAGCTTCGTCTCGAACGCCGTCCCGAGGTCGAGGACCGTACGGGCCTGTCCCATCAGGGCGTCCGCCTCGGCCTGCTCGTCCGCGCCGAACGCGAGCTGGCCGTCGCCGGCCGCGGCGGTGGCGAGATCACGTCCCAGGTATTCGAGGGACAGCGCGTCCAGTGCGAAGGAGCGGCGGCCGGGCTTGACCAGGTAGGCGGCCAGGGCGGTGTCCATGGTGACGCCGTCGATGGTCCAGCCGTGCTCGCCGAAGACCCGCATCAGGCCCTTGACGTTGTGCATCACCTTGGGGCGGGCGGGGTCGGCGCTCCAGGCGGCGAAGGCCCGCTCGTCCGCCTCGTCGAGCTGGGACGGGTCGAACCAGGCGGCCGGGCCGTCGGGGGCGGCCAGCGCCACCTCGGCGACGCTGCCGCTGCCCAGCGTCCACACATCGACCGTGGCCACGCCCAGCGGGCCCGTGCCGTGTTCGGCCAGCCACCCAGCGAGTTCGCCGGTGTCGATGACCGTGCCGTCCACCTCGACGCCGGGCACCGGGGCACTCTCCTCGGCGGCGTCGGCCGAGCCGGGGTCGACGGCATGCAGCCGGTCGCGCAGGCCCTGGTTGCGGATCTCCAGCGCATTGAGGAAGACCGTCAGCGCCTCACGGTCGTAGGCCTCGCGGGTCAGCTCCGCCGGGCCGCACGACAGCTCGACATCGCGCACCATCTCCGTGAGCCGGCGGTTGAGCTTCACGGCGTCCAGATGCTCGCGGAGGTTGGCGCCCGCCTTGCCCTTGACCTCCTCGGCGCGCTCCACCAACTCCGCGAACGAACCGAACTGGTTGATCCACTTCGTGGCGGTCTTCTCGCCGACGCCCGGGATGCCGGGGAGGTTGTCGGACGGGTCGCCGCGCAGCGCGGCGAAGTCCGGGTACTGGGCGGGGGTCAGGCCGTACTTCTCGAAGACCTTCTCCGGGGTGAAGCGCGTCAGCTCGGAGACGCCCTTGGTGGGGTAGAGGACCGTGACGTCGTCGGAGACCAGCTGGAAGGAGTCACGGTCGCCCGTGACGATCGAGACCTCGAAGCCCTGCGCGGTGGCCTGCTCCGTGAGCGTGGCGATGACGTCGTCGGCCTCGAAGCCCTCGACCGCGAACCGCTTGACGTGCATCGCGTCGAGCAGCTCGCCGATCAGCTCGACCTGGCCCTTGAACTCGTCGGGCGTCTTGGAACGGTTCGCCTTGTAGTCGGCGAACTCCTCGGACCGCCAGGTCTTGCGCGAGACGTCGAAGGCCACCGCGAAATGCGTGGGCGCCTCGTCGCGCAGGGTGTTCGCGAGCATCGACGCGAAGCCGTAGATCGCATTGGTCGGTTGTCCCGTGACGGTCGTGAAATTCTCCACGGGCAGGGCGAAGAACGCCCGGTATGCCATGGAATGCCCGTCCATCAGGAGCAGTCGGGGACGGCCGCCCGCCGCCGCCTCGGTGCCGGTCGCTTCGCTCTTCTTCGCTGCCTTTGCTGCCACGCCCCCGATCCTGCCACGCCCCACTGACAATCCCCGCCGCGACGGCCACCGCTCCCCTCGCCGCCCGCGGCCCCCGCCCCCGCCGGAAGCCCGCTCCGCCCCGCCGCGCGCCGCCCCGGACCACGCCGTACACCCCGCCGCCCCCTCCCGGGCCGCTCCCCGCCCTCGCCCCTACACCGCCCCACGTGTCCGTGACAGGATCAGATGCGTACGGCAACGATCCGCCGCGCCCGGCGGAGCGAGCACCAGCTCACGGCTCAAGGGAGAGCGCCATGGCAGGCAAGCCGCCCGCATCGGACCCCGTCCAGGACGCGCCCCAGGTCGGCGAACCCCAGCACTCGGCCGTCGGCCTGCCCGCCCTCACGCACGCCCTGCGCATCTCCCAGCAGCAGATGGGCATACGCCGTACCGCCCTCACCCTCCTGCGCGTCAACCAGCGCGACGGCTTCGACTGCCCCGGCTGCGCCTGGCCCGAGCCCGACAAGCCGCACACCGCCGAATTCTGCGAGAACGGCGCCAAGGCCGTCGCCGAAGAGGCCACCCTGCGCCGCGTCACCCCGGACTTCTTCGCCGCCCACTCCGTCGCGGACCTCGCGACCCGCAGCGGCTACTGGCTCGGCCAGCAGGGCCGCCTCACCCACCCCATGTACCTCGCCGAGGGTGCCGACCACTACGAGCCGGTGGCCTGGGAGCGGGCCTTCGACCTCATCGGCGAGGAGCTGACCGCCCTCGGCTCCCCCGACGAGGCCGTCTTCTACACCTCCGGCCGCACCAGCAACGAGGCCGCCTTCCTCTACCAGCTCTTCGCCCGCGAATTCGGCACCAACAACCTCCCCGACTGCTCCAACATGTGCCATGAGTCGTCGGGCTCCGCACTGACGGAGACCATCGGCATCGGCAAGGGCAGCGTCCTGCTGGAGGACCTCTACAAGGCCGACCTGATCATCGTCGCCGGGCAGAACCCGGGCACCAACCACCCGCGGATGCTCACCGCCCTGGAGAAGGCCAAGACCGGCGGCACGAAGATCATCTCGATCAATCCGCTGCCCGAAGCCGGCCTGGAACGCTTCAAGAATCCGCAGACCCCGCGCGGCCTGGCCGGCGGCGGCACCGCGCTCACCGACCTCTTCCTCCAGGTCCGCCTCGGCGGCGACCAGGCACTCTTCCGCGCCCTCAACCGCCTCGTCCTCGACACCGACGGAGCCCTCGACGAGGACTTCATCCGCACCCACACCCACGGCTTCGAGGAGTTCGCGCAACGGGCCCGCGCCGACGACGACTGGGACGAGACGCTGCGCGCCACCGGCCTGACCCGCGAGGAGATCGACCGCGCCCTGGCCATGGTCCTCGACTCGCGCCGCACCATCGTGTGCTGGGCGATGGGCCTGACCCAGCACAAGCACTCCGTCCCCACCATCCAGGAAGTCGTCAACTTCCTCCTGCTGCGCGGCAACATCGGCCGCCCCGGAGCCGGCGTCTGCCCCGTACGCGGCCACAGCAACGTCCAGGGCGACCGCACCATGGGCATCTTCGAGCGGCCCGCACCCGCTTTCCTCGACGCCCTGGAGAAGGAGTTCGGCTTCGCCCCGCCCCGGGAGCACGGACTCGACGTCGTCCGTGCCATCCGCGCCCTGCGCGACGGGCAGGCCAAGGTGTTCTTCGCGATGGGCGGCAACTTCGTCTCCGCCACCCCGGACACCGACGTCACCGAGGCCGCCATGCGCCGCGCCCGGCTGACCGTCCACGTCTCCACCAAGCTCAACCGCTCGCACGCGATCACCGGCGCCCGTGCGCTGATCCTGCCGACCCTGGGCCGTACGGAACGCGATCTGCAAGCCGGCGGCGAACAGTTCGTGACCGTCGAGGACTCCATGGGCATGGTGCACGCCTCCCGCGGCCGCCTGGCACCCGCGAGCCCCCAGCTGCTGTCCGAGACGGCCATCGTCGCCCGCCTGGCCCGCCGCGTCCTGGGCGCCGGCAGCCGCACCCCCTGGGAGGAGTTCGAGAAGGACTACGCGGCGATCCGCGACCGCATCTCCCATGTCATCCCGGGCTTCGAGGACTTCAACACCAAGGTCGCCCGCCCCGGAGGCTTCGCCCTTCCGCACGCCCCCCGGGACAGCCGCAGCTTCCCCACCGCCACCGGGAAGGCCAACTTCACCGCCGCGCCCGTCGAATACCCCGCCGTCCCCGAAGGGCGGCTGCTGCTCCAGACGCTGCGCTCCCACGACCAGTACAACACCACCATCTACGGCCTCGACGACCGCTACCGCGGCATCAAGAACGGCCGCCGCGTCGTCCTCGTCCACCCCGACGACGCCCGCGAACGGGGCCTGGCCGACGGGGCGTACACCGACCTGGTCAGCGAATGGACCGACGGCAGCGAGCGGCGCGCGGCCGGCTTCCGCGTCGTGCACTACCCGACGGCCCGCGGCTGCGCGGCCGCCTACTACCCCGAGACCAATGTCCTCATCCCGCTCGACCACACCGCCGACACCAGCAACACCCCCGCCGCCAAGTCGATCGTGATCCGCCTGGAGAGCCCCCGCGAGGACTGACCGCCACCGGGCCGGAGACGGGAACAACGACCCCGCGCTGAGCGCTTGCTCAGGGGCCTGATAGGAACAGGCACGGGTCGACCACGATCACGGGCGAGCGAACGGAGCCGTAGGCATGGGTGAGCACAGCACGACCAAGTTTCCGCAGGAGATCCTCGACCAGTGGGCCGGCCTGGGCCTCGACCTGCCCGCCCTCTTCTCCGCCGGACACCTCGGCGAGCGCATGAGCGTGCAGGTCACCGAGGCGGCCCCCGAGCGCGTCGTCGGCACCATGCCCGTCGAGGGCAACACCCAGCCCTACGGACTCCTGCACGGCGGCGCCTCCGCCGTCCTCGCCGAAACCCTCGGCTCCGTCGGCTCCATGCTGCACGGCGGCCCCACCAAAGCCGCCGTCGGCGTCGACCTCAACTGCACCCACCACCGCGGCGCCCGCTCCGGACTGGTCACCGGCGTCGCCACCCCCGTACACCGCGGCCGGTCCACCGCCACCTACGAAATCGTCATCACCGACGAGGACGGCAAGCGGGTCTGCACCGCCCGTCTGACCTGCATGCTGCGCGAGACGGACGCCGACGCCTACCGCAGCTGACCCACCCCGGCCGGCGCCTTGCCGCCCGCCGAAAACGGCCCCGCACCCGGCCCACGGGAGCGGGGCCGTACGCATTCCTGTAACCCTGCGTAACACGGACGCCATGCGCCGCCGGCCGCACTGCCCATACCCCCCAAGGGACCCGGCACCGCCGCGCCCACCGCATCCGCTATCCGGACGCCCACACCGTCACCACACGCCTCATCCCCCCGTGGAAGTGCGAGTTCGCCCTCCGCACCGTGTTCGCCCTCCGGTGTAAGGACCATAACGGCATAACGCTCATCGAAGGTCATAACAAGAGCGTCACATCCTGGCCAGCGCCTCTGCCGGTCCGACGAACACCGCTCTAGAGTCACCGCCAGTCACCGCGCCGCCGGGCGCGCTGCAAGCACGGACCCTGTGCGGCCCGTACAGCCCGGCGAGCGAAACGGCCATGCGACAGTCGTGGCCGCGCCAGGGAAAGGACTGATCGTGCGTCACCGTTCCTTGCTCATCCTCACCACCGCAGTCACCACCGGCGCCCTCACGCTCTCCGCGTGCGGCTCGCGCGGCGACGACAACAAGAGCGGCGAAGGAAAGTCCACGGTCGTCATCGGCCTCGACGCCCCGACCACCGGCGAGCTCTCCGCGCTGGGCCTGGGCATCCGCAACTCCGCCCAGCTCGCCATCGACAACGCCAACAAGGCCGGCGAGGTCAAGGGCGTCACCTTCAAACTCGAAGCCCTCGACGACAAGGCCCTGCCCAACGCCGGCCAGCAGAACGCCACCAAACTCGCCGGCGACAAGGACGTCCTCGGCATCGTCGGCCCCCTCAACTCCGGCGTCGCCCAGTCCATGCAGCAGGTCTCCAAACAGAACAACCTCACGCTGATCTCCCCGGCGAACACCACTCCCGACCTGACCCAGGGCAAGGACTGGAAGCAGAACAAGCGCGTACGCCCCTTCCCCACCTACTTCCGCACCGCCACCACCGACGAGGTGCAAGGCGCCTTCGACGGCCAGTACGCGTGGGAGAAGATGAAGGTCAAGAAGGCCTACGTCATCGACGACCAGAAGACCTACGGCGTCGGCCTCGCCTCCTCCTTCAAGGACCAGTTCAGCAAGCTCGGCGGCAAGATCGTCGGCACCGAGCACGTCAGCCCCGACGACCGTGACTTCAAGGCCGTCGTCTCCAAGGTCAAGTCCGCCAAGCCCGACATCGTCTTCTACGGCGGCGAATACCCGGCCTCCGGACCCCTCAGCCAGCAGCTCAAGGACGGCGGCGTCACCGTCCCCCTCATGGGCGGCGACGGCATGTACAGCGGCGACTACATCAAGCTCAACAAGAAGGCAGCGGGCGACTACGCCTCCTCCGTCGGCAAGCCCGTCGAGGAGCTCCCCTCCGCCAAGAAGTTCATCGCCGGCTACAAGGCCGCCGGCTTCAAAGAGTCCTACGAGGCCTACGGCGGCTCCACCTACGACTCGACCTGGGCGATCATCCAGGCCGTGAAGAAGGTCGTCGAGGCCAACGACGGCAAGCTCCCCGAGGACGCCCGCAAGAAGGTCGTCGACGCCATGAACAAGGTCACCTTCGACGGCGTCACCGGCCCCATCGCCTTCGACAAATACGGCGACACCACCAACACCATGATCACCGCATATCAGGTCGAAAAGGGCGCCTGGGCCTCCCGCTTCAGCGCCGAATTCAAGAAGTTCGACAAGAGCTGACCGACCGCACCACACCACCCCGGGCCGCGCCAGGACATACGAACGACCCTGGCGCGGCCCGTGGCACACCGGGGCACCCCGGACTCTCCCCAGCCCCGCCCGGCCCGGATCCCCCGCTCCCGCCCGGCCCGGCCCCCCTACTCCCCTCCGGCCCGGACCCCTCACACCCACCGGCCCGGATCCCTCACACCCACGCAACGGAGGCCCTGCGGTGAGCGAACTGCCGCAACAGCTGGCCAACGGACTCATCCTCGGCGCGATGTACGGACTCATCGCGATCGGCTACACGATGGTCTACGGAATTGTCCAGCTCATCAACTTCGCCCACGGCGAGATATTCATGGTCGGCGGCTTCGGAGCGCTCAGCGTCTTCCTCGCTCTGCCCGCCGGCACCTCACTCGCCCTCGCCCTGCCGGTCATGCTCCTGGGCGGCATCGCCGTATCCGTCCTCGTCGGCATAGCAGCCGAACGATTCGCCTACCGACCGCTGCGCGGCGCCCCCCGCCTCGCCCCCCTCATCACCGCCATCGGCCTGTCCATCGCCCTCCAGCAAGCCATCTGGAAGTGGTACCCCGACGGCAAACAGGCCCGCGTCTTCCCCCAGTTCAAGGGCCACGCCTTCGACATCCTGGGCGCCACCGTCCAACGCGGCGACCTCTTCGTCCTCATCGCCGCCCCCGCCTGCATGATCGCCCTCGGCTTCTTCGTCGCCAAGACCCGCAGCGGCCGCGCCATGCAGGCCACCGCCCAGGACCCCGACACCGCCAAGCTGATGGGCATCAACACCGACCGCATCATCGTCCTCGCCTTCGCCATCGGCGCCGCCTTCGCCGGCGTCGCCGCCGTCGCCTACGGCCTGCGCACCGGCGAGGTCCAGTTCCGCATGGGCTTCATCATGGGCCTCAAGGCCTTCACCGCGGCCGTGCTCGGCGGCATCGGCAACATCTACGGCGCCATGCTCGGCGGCGTCGTCCTCGGCATCGCCGAAGCCCTCGCCACCGCCTACATCGAGGAAATACCCGGCATGGAGCAATTCGGCGGCGGAGCCTGGAAGGACGTCTGGGCCTTCGTCCTCCTCATCCTCGTACTCCTGTTGAGACCACAAGGCCTCCTGGGCGAACGCGTCGCGGATCGGGCGTGATACCGATGACCACCAAGACCACCACCACCCCGGCCCGCGGCCTGATCCCGCTCCCCGAGCGCACCGCCCGCCTCATCACCGCCGCAGGCGCCCTCGCCACCGCCGCCACCACCGGCCTCGCCTGGACCTGGAGCAGCGACTTCCCCGGCGACCTCACCTACTACTTCTCCCCCGCCGGGCTCCAGATCGTCACCCTCGTCGGCGGCCTCCTCACCCTGCTCTTCGCCACCGCGGCCCTCGGCGTCCGAGGCCTGCAATGGCTCACCCCCGCGGGGCGCAACGCCCCCACCCTCTTCGCGGCCCTCGCCACCTTCGCCGCCACCTGGTTCACGCTCATCGCCATCGCCGTCCACCTCAACGGCCTGATCAACCTCGAACCGGGCGGCGCCGTCGCGGCCGTCACCTCCCTGCTCACCCTCGCCGGCGCCCTCGCACTGCCCCCCGACCAGACCGCCGACCAGCCACCCGCGAGCCCCTGGCAGCGCTTCACCGCCACCCTCGCCGCCAGCCCCCTACGGCGCCGCACCCGCGAACTCCCCTCCTGGGCCGAGATCCTGATCATCGCCGCCGCCTTCGCCGCCGGACTCCTCGCCTTCACCTACGGCATCGACACCGACGACGGCGCCCCCTTCGTCGGCTACCTGATCTTCATGGTGCTGGCCATCCCCGCCCTCAACCGGGCCGGACTCATCGCGCGCCTGACCGCACTCACCCACACCCACCGCGGCGTGGCCCTCGGCGCGGGCTTCATCGCCGCCGCCTGCTTCCCCTTCACCCAGGACACCGACCAGTACACGATCATCGGGGCCAACATCCTGATCTTCGCGACCGTCGCCCTGGGCCTCAACGTCGTCGTCGGCCTCGCCGGCCTCCTCGACCTCGGATACGTCGCCTTCCTCGGCGTCGGCGCCTACGCGGCCGCCCTCGTCTCCGGCTCCCCCGAATCCGCCCTCGGCTTCCACTTCCCCTTCTGGGCGGCCCTCCTCACCGGCGCCGCCGCCTCCCTCGTCTTCGGCGTCCTCATCGGCGCCCCCACCCTGCGCCTACGCGGCGACTACCTCGCCATCGTCACCCTCGGCTTCGGTGAGATCTTCCGCATCGCCATGCTCAACCTCAACGGCACCACCGGCCCCGACGTCACCAACGGCGCCATGGGCATCCCCAACATCCCCAACCTCGAAATCTTCGGCTTCAACTTCGGCGAACCCCACGACATCCTCGGCATCCCCGTCGCCACCTACGGCAACTACTACCTGCTGATGATCCTCGTGACCGCCTTCGTCGTCCTCGTCTTCCGGCGCGCCGCCGCCTCCCGCATCGGCCGCGCCTGGATCGCCATCCGCGAGGACGAAACCGCCGCGATCGCCATGGGCATCAACAGCTTCCGCCTCCGCCTCCTGGCCTTCGCCCTCGGCGCCTCCCTCGCCGGACTCGCCGGCACCGTCCACGCCCACGTCGTCACCACGGCCACCCCCGAACAATTCCAGTTCGCCGGCCCCCAGCCCCCCAACTCCGCCTTCCTCCTCGCCGCCGTCATCCTCGGCGGCATGGGAACCCTCAGCGGCCCCCTCGTCGGCGCCGCCCTCCTCTTCCTCATCCCCGCCAAACTCGACTTCCTCCAGGACTACCAACTCCTCCTCTTCGGCATCGCCCTCGTCCTCCTCATGCGCTTCCGCCCCGAAGGCCTCATCCCGGACCGCAGGAAGCAGCTCGAATTCCACGAAACCGGCCAACTCGACGTACCCGACCAGCGCCTCCCCGACGCAGACGCCACCCTCGGCGCCACCCAGGCAAAGGCGTGACGACCATGACCACATCACCCAGCCTCGCACCCGCCACTGACACCGACACCGTCCTGCGAGCCGACGGCGTCACCATGCGCTTCGGCGGGCTCACCGCCGTCCGCGGCGTCAGCCTCACCGTCGGCACCGGCGAAATCGTCGGCCTCATCGGCCCCAACGGCGCCGGCAAAACCACCTTCTTCAACTGCCTCACCGGCCTGTACGTGCCCACCGAAGGCACCGTCAGCTACCGAGGCACCCGCCTCTCCCACAAACCCCACCTCGTCACCCAAGCCGGCGTCGCCCGCACCTTCCAGAACATCCGCCTCTTCGCCAACATGACCGTCCTCGAAAACGTCCTCGTCGGACGGCACACCCGCACCAAAGAAGGACTCTGGTCCGCACTGCTCCGAGGCCCCGGCTTCAAGAAAGCCGAACTCGGCAGCGAACAACGCGCCATGGAACTCCTCGAATTCATCGGCCTCGCCCACAAACGCGACCACCTCGCCCGCAACCTCCCCTACGGCGAACAACGCAAGCTCGAAATCGCCCGCGCCCTCGCCAGCGAACCCGGCCTGCTGCTCCTGGACGAACCCACCGCCGGCATGAACCCCCAGGAAACCCGCGCCACCCAGGACCTCGTCCTCGCCATCCGCGCACAAGGCACCGCCGTCCTCGTCATCGAGCACGACATGCGCTTCATCTTCAACCTCTGCGACCGCGTCGCCGTCCTCGTCCAAGGACAAAAACTCGTCGAAGGCACCGCGGAAATCGTCCAGGCCGACGAACGCGTCATCGCCGCCTACCTCGGCACACCGGTCGACGGCATGCCGGCCCCGGACGACACCACGGACCCGGCAACCCCCACGGACCCGGCAACCCCGACGGACCCGGACCCCACACCAAAAGCAGCCACCACCCCCGACGCGGCAGGAGAACCCGACGCAACAGACGGGGCCGCCCCGCCGGACCAGCCGGCCCAGGGACAGACCGGAGACACCCCATGACCGCACTGCTCGAAGTCGAGGACCTACGCGTCGCCTACGGCAAGATCGAAGCCGTCAAAGGCATCTCGTTCTCCGTCGAAGCCGGCCAGGCCGTCACCCTCATCGGCACCAACGGCGCCGGCAAAACCACCACCCTGCGCACCCTCTCCGGCCTCCTCAAACCCCTCGCCGGCAAGATCACCTTCGACGGCGAACCCCTCAACGGCGTCCCCGCCCACAAGATCGTCGAACGCGGCCTCGCCCACTCCCCCGAAGGCCGCCGCCTCTTCCCCCGCCTCACCATCGCCGAAAACCTCAAGCTCGGCGCCTTCCTCCGCAAAGACGCCGACGGCATCGAAAAAGACATCCAACGCGTCTACGAACTCTTCCCCATCCTCGGCGAACGCAGCAAACAAGCCTCCGGCACCCTCTCCGGCGGCGAACAGCAAATGCTCGCCATGGGCCGCGCCCTGATGTCCCGCCCCAAACTCCTCATGCTCGACGAGCCCTCCATGGGCCTCTCCCCGATCATGATGCAGAAGATCATGGAAACCATCCGCGAACTCCGCTCCCAAGGCACCACCATCCTCCTCGTCGAACAGAACGCCCAAGCCGCGCTCTCCCTCGCCGACCAAGGACACGTCATGGAAATCGGCCGCATCGTCCTCTCCGGCAGCGGCCCCTCCCTCCTCCACGACGAGTCCGTCCGCAAGGCCTACCTCGGCGAGGACTGACCCGCACCCGCACCAACGCGAGCAGCCCCGCACCGACGAAGATCGGTACGGGGCCGCTCGCATACTCAGGACGAGCCCGGCTGCTCCTGGGGCTACTGGTCCTTCTGCTGCTTCTTCTCCTCGGCGTCCTCGATGACCGCCTCGGCAACCTGCTGCATCGACAGCCGACGGTCCATCGACGTCTTCTGGATCCACCGGAACGCAGCCGGCTCCGTCAGCCCGTACTGCGTCTGGAGAATGCTCTTCGCCCGGTCCACCAGCTTCCGGGTCTCCAGCCGCTGCGTGAGGTCCGCGACCTCCTGCTCCAGCGTCCTCAGCTCGGTGAACCGGCTCACCGCCATCTCGATCGCCGGAACCACATCGGTCTTCGAGAACGGCTTCACCAGATACGCCATCGCACCCGCGTCCCGCGCCCGCTCCACCAGCTCACGCTGCGAGAACGCGGTCAGCATCAGCACCGGCGCGATGCTCTCCTCGGCGATCTTCTCGGCCGCCGAGATGCCGTCCAGCACCGGCATCTTCACATCCAGGATCACCAGATCGGGACGGTGCTCCCGGGCCAGCTCCACGGCGGTCTGCCCGTCCCCGGCCTCGCCGACGACGGTGTAGCCCTCTTCCTCCAGCATCTCTTTGAGGTCGAGACGGATGAGGGCCTCGTCCTCGGCGATCACGACGCGCGTGGTCAGCGGCGGGACGTGCGACTGATCGTCATCGGCGGCGGGCTGCTCGGGCTCGGCGGCGCTCACGGGACTCCTCATTCAGGCAGGTGGTGCCCCATGAGCCTACCTAGCTCCTGTAGGGTAGGACCACGCAGGGCAGCAGGTAACCTCCCTTTCTAAGGCCCCAGTACTCCAACTGGTTAGAGAGGCGGCTCTCAAACAGCCGAAAGTGTGGGTTCGAATCCCACCTGGGGCACTTTCTCTTCGATTCGAAGATGGCGCGACAAGCGATTACCGTCACTCTTTCCGGTGACGACGCTCTCGACTTCACGTCGCTTGGCGCATTTCCCGTCACGATCGCATGCATGTACGACATCTCAGCGCGTGCACATACCCTCTCCCTCGTCGCCCAAGGGCGCAGCCTCAACTCTGTGAGCAAACAGACCGGCATATCCCGGTACGCCATCCGATCCTGGCAAACCAGGATCGAGCCCCTCTCGCACAAGGCGGAATGCCCGCGATGCGAGCAGGTGCCGCAGCCGCCGAAGGATGCCGAGGCGTACGCGTACTTACTCGGCCTCTACCTCGGCGACGGCTGCATCAGCAAACAGCCGCGGCGGCGTGGGTACGCGCTGCGTATCGCGTGCGCGGATGCCTGGCCGGGCCTTATCGCGGCATGCCGCGACGCGGTCAAAGCGGTCCGCCCCACGAACAGCGTGTGCGTCATCCAGCGCGAGGGCTGCGTCATGGTGACCAGCTACAGCCACCACTGGCCCTGCATGTTGCCCCAGCACGGCCCCGGCAAGAAGCACGAGCGGCCCATCGTCCTCGAACCCTGGCAGCAGCGGATCGTGGACGCTCACCCCTGGGAGTTCCTCCGCGGGCTCATCCACTCCGACGGCTGCCGGGTCACCAACTGGACGTCCCGGACGGTCGGCGGCGAGCGCAAGCGCTACGAATATCCGCGCTACTTCTTCACCAACATGTCCACCGACATCCTGCGGCTCTGCACGGGCACGCTCGACAGGGTCGGCGTCGAGTGGAAGCCGGCGCGGCAATCCCGCAGGGCACAGAACATCTCCGTGGCCCGCAAAAGCTCCGTCGCCCTCATGGACCGACACATCGGGCCGAAGTACTGACAGGGACGGCAGTCAGGTACCTCGGCCCAGCGGAATCGCGGTGCGGGTGGGGCTACTTCGGGGAGTCGTCCTCGCCGATGTGGTGGACGCGGACGAGGTTGGTGGAGCCGGGGACTCCGGGCGGGGAGCCGGCGGTGATGATGACGACGTCGCCCTTCTGGCAGCGGCCGATCTTGAGGAGCTGCTCGTCGACCTGGGCGACCATCTCGTCGGTGGAGTTGACGGTCGGGCCGAGGAAGGTTTCCACGCCCCAGCTGACGTTGAGCTGGGAACGGGTGGCCGGGTCGGGGGTGAAGGCCAGGAGCGGGATGGGCGAGCGGTAGCGGGAGAGGCGGCGGACGGTGTCGCCGGACTGGGTGAAGGCGACGAGGAACTTGGCGCCGAGGAAGTCGCCCATGTCGGCGGCAGCGCGGGCGACGGCGCCGCCCTGGGTGCGGGGCTTGTTGGCCTCGGTGAGCGGCGGGAGGCCCTTGGCGAGGAGGTCTTCCTCGGCGGCCTCGACGATGCGGCTCATCGTCTTGACGGTCTCGGTGGGGTATTTCCCGACGCTGGTTTCGCCGGAGAGCATGACGGCGTCGGTGCCGTCGATGACGGCGTTGGCGACGTCGGAGGCTTCGGCGCGGGTGGGGCGGGAGTTGTCGATCATCGAGTCGAGCATCTGGGTGGCGACGATGACCGGTTTGGCGTTGCGCTTGGCCAGCTTGATGGCGCGCTTTTGGACGATCGGGACGGTTTCGAGGGGCATTTCGACGCCGAGGTCGCCGCGGGCGACCATGATGCCGTCGAAGGCGGCGACGATGTCGTCGATGTTGTCGACGGCCTGGGGCTTTTCGACCTTGGCGATGACGGGGAGGAAGCGGTCTTCTTCGCGCATGATGCGGTGGACGTCTTCGATGTCGCGGCCGCTGCGGACGAAGGAGAGGGCGATGAGGTCGGCGCCGTAGCGCAGGGCCCAGCGGAGGTCGTCCTGGTCCTTTTCGGAGAGGGCCGGGACGGAGACGGCGACACCGGGGAGGTTGAGGCCTTTGTGGTCGGAGACCATGCCGCCTTCGATGACCTTGGTGTGGACGCGGGGTCCGTCGACGCCAATGACTTCGAGGGTGACTTTTCCGTCGTCGACGAGGATGCGTTCGCCGGTGGTGACGTCGGCGGCGAGGCCGTTGTAGGTGGTGCCGCAGATCTGGCGGTCGCCTTCCACGGCGGGTTCCACGGTGATGGTGAACTCGTCGTCGCGTTCGAGAAGTACAGGGCCTTCGCGGAATCGGCCGAGTCGGATCTTCGGGCCTTGAAGGTCGGCGAGGATGCCGACGCTGCGGCGGGTTTCTTCGGATGCTTTGCGGACCCGGTCGAATCGTGCCTCGTGGTCGGCGTAGGTGCCGTGGCTGAGGTTGAAACGGGCAAGGTCCATTCCGGCGTCGACGAGGGCTTTGATCTGCTCGTACGAGTCGGTGGCGGGTCCCAGTGTGCAGACAATCTTTGCTCGGCGCATGTTTCGACTCTATGACTTACCGGGCGGTAGGGAAGTGTAAGAAAGTGACTGCTCAACGAGCGCTTGGTGAAAGGCTGTTGACAAGTAATGGAATGCGCGCGGAGGCGCTCTGATGAGCGGAATTTCATCCTTGCGCGCGGCGGTCTCAGAGTGCGGGACGGGTCATCGTAAAGCGTGCGTTGACATTGGCGTGGACGGCTTGGCGTTGGGGTTCGAGATCGAGGGCGGGGGCGGATTCCTGGACGGGGGCGCCGCCGTATCCGCGGTGGGTGCCCATGGCGGGGGCCGGCATGGGAGCGGTGTTTTCGGCGCCGAGATCGGCGATTTCGAGGAGGGCGTCGAGGCGGGCGCCGAGGGCTTCGGCGTATTCGCGGGCGCGCTGGACGGCTTCGCGGACGGCCTGGGTGCGGGCGTTGCGGTGGGCGGGTGAGTCGGGGCGCAGGGCCCACCAGGGGCCGTCGACGCGGGTGAGGTCGAGGTCGGCGAGGCGGGTGGTGAGTTCGCCGAGGGTGGTGAAGTCGTTGAGGGTGGCGGTGTGGGTGACGCGTCCGTGGTAGGCGCGGATGCGTTCGTGGCGGCCTTTTTCGGTGAGCTGGGGGGTGAGGCTGAAGGTGCCGGTTTCGAGTTTTTCGAGGGCCGTCGCCGTAGCTCTTGATGAGGGTGAGGGCTTGTTCGTTGCGGCGGGTGAGGTCGGTGAGGGCGGCGGTGCGGTCGGTGCCGCGGGCGCTGACGGTGACGGCGATGCGGGCGATTTCGGGGTCGGCTTCGAGGCGGGCTTCGCCGCGTACGGCGAGGCGGGGGGTGTCGGGGGTGCCGTACGGGAGGGCGGTCGGGGTGGTGGCGGTGGTGGAGACGGCGGGGACGGGGGTGTCGTCGGTGGGGTTGCTCATGGGGGCTCCCGGGTTCGGGGGTCGGGGTGCGGTGGGTGGGCGGTGGCTCGGTGATGCGGGTGCGGGTGCGGGTGGTGCAGGGTCGCATATCGGGGCGGGTGAGGGTGGGGCATCCGGGGGGAACCGGTGAGGGGTGTTGCGTGGGGGGCGGCTGCGCCAGAATCTACGCGCGTTGTCCTTCTGTGTGGCGGCGCTCATCCGCGTTTGTTGGCGTTCATCCAAGGGAGTTGGCATGTCGCTCGACCGTAGGAAGTTCTTGGGGCGTTCCGTGGTGACGGGGGCCGGGGTGGCGCTTTCGGGCGCTGCGGGGGTGCCTGCGGCCCAGGCCGTGGCGGCGCGGGGTCCGGGGCGGCACGGTCACCGGCGCGAGCGGTACGCCTTCACGGTCATGGGCACGACGGATCTGCACGGCAGTGTCTTCAACTGGGACTACGCCACCGACGCGGAGTTCGACGATGCGGCGCACAACGACGTGGGCCTGGCGAAGATTTCGACGCTGGTGGACGGGGTGCGTCGGGAGAAGGGCCGGCACAACACGCTGCTGATCGATGCGGGTGACACGATTCAGGGGACGCAGTTGGCGTATTACTACGCCAAGGTGGATCCGATTACGGGTCCGAACGGTCCGGTGCATCCGATGGCGCGGGCGATGAATGCGATCGGCTATGACGCCGCGGCGCTGGGGAATCATGAGTTCAATTACGGGATTCCGGTGCTGCGGAAGTTCGAGGAGAGCTGTGATTTTCCGCTGCTGGGGGCGAATGCGGTGGATGCGAAGTCGCTGCGGCCGGCGTTTCGTCCGTATGTGCTGAAGCGTTTGCGGTCACCGCGCGGGCGGGAGGTGACGGTGGCGGTGCTGGGTTTGACGAATCCGGGGATCGCGATCTGGGACAAGGCTCATGTGCAGGGGAAGCTGGCGTTTCCGGGGCTGGTGGAGCAGGCGGCGAAGTGGGTGCCGAAGCTGCGGTCGATGGGCGCGGATGTGGTGTTCGTGGCGGCGCATTCCGGGATGAGCGGTACGTCGTCGTACGGGGATCAGTTGCCGTATGTGGAGAATGCGGCGGCGTTGGTGGCGGAGCAGGTGCCGGGTATCGATGCGATTTTGGTGGGGCATGCGCATGTGGAGGTTCCCGAGCGGCGGGTGGTGAATGAGAAGTCGGGCCGGGAGGTGGTGTTGTCGGAGCCGTTGAAGTGGGGGCAGCGGCTGACTCTTTTCGATGTGGTGGTGGAGTGGCATCGGGGCCGTTGGGAGGTGGGGTCAGTTGGTTCTCGGGTCTTGAATTCGAATGCGGTGGCGGAGGATGCGCGGATCACGGGTCTGTTGCGGGCGGAGCACCGGAAGGTTGTGGCGTATGTGAACCGGGTGATCGGCCGGTCGAAGGCGGAGATGACGGCGGCCGAGGCTCCGGTGAAGGACACGCCGGTTTTGGACTTCATTGCGTTTGTGCAGGCGGAGGTGGTGCGTAAGGCGCTTGCGGGGTCGGCGTATGCGTCGCTTCCGGTGTTGTCGCAGGCGTCGTGTTTCTCGCGTACCGCGAAGGTGCCGGAGGGGGATGTGACGATCCGGTCGATGGCGGCGCTGTATCCGTTCGACAACACGCTGGAGGCACGGGTGTTGACGGGTGCGCAGGTGCGGGCGTATTTGGAGTTCTCGGCACGGTATTACGTGCAGACGGCGGCCGGCGGTCCGGTGGATCCGTCGAAGGTCACAAACGCGGAGGGTACGCCGGATTACAACTATGACGTGGTGAGCGGCGTCTCGTACGAGATCGATATCGCGAAGCCGGCGGGGCGGCGGATCGAGAAGCTGATGTTCGACGGGAAGCCGCTGGATGATGCGGCGCGGTTCGCTCTGGCGGTGAACAATTACCGGGCGAGTGGTGGCGGTAATTTCCCGCATGTGGCGGCTGCGGAGCAGGTGTGGTCGACGTCGGACGAGATCCGCAATGTGATCATTGGGTGGGTGCAGGAGAGCGGGCAGATCGATCCTGCGCAATTTGCTGCGGTGGACTGGAAGTTGACGCGGGACGGGGTGCCGGTGTTCTGAGTCCGGCTGGTCGCGAGGGGCGGCGGGGGCGCCGTCGGGGGCGGCCGTGGTCCCTCGTGGGTCCGCGGCTCCCCCGGGTCCCGGTGCGTGCGGCGCCATCGCGCGAAGGGGGCGGGGCTGCGGGGCGCGGGGCGGGTCAGCGGCGGGGGACGAGGGTGGAGCCCTGGCGGGGGACCATGCCGGTGCGTCCGGTGGAGGGCTGGGGGAGGCCGAAGGTGGTGAAGGCGGTGCGGGTGGGGAGGGGGTAGGGGGTGTGGTCGGTGAGGGAGTTGAGGATGGTGGCGCTGCGCCAGGCGGCGAGGCCGAGGTCGGGGGTGCCTACGCCGTGGGTGTGGGTTTCGGCGTTCTGGACGTAGACCGAGCCGGTGACGGCGGGGTCGAGGACGAGGCGGTGCTGTGCGTCGATGCGGGGGCGTGCGCCGGAGTCGCGGCGCAGGTAGGGATCGATGGCGGCGAGCAGGGTGTCGATGCGGCGTTCGCGGTAGCCGGTGGCGAGGATGACGGCGTCGGTGGTGAGGCGGGAGCGGGTGCCTTGCTGGGTGTGGTCGAGGTGGAGTTCGACCTTGGTGGTGCCGACGCGGCCTGCGGTGCGGACGAAGACTCCTGGGGTGAGGGTGGCGTCGGGCCAGCCGCCGTCGAGGGTGCGGCGGTAGAGCTCGTCGTGGATGGCGCCGAGGGTGTCGTGGTCGATGCCTTTGTGGAGCTGCCATTGGGCGGGGAGGAGGTCGTCGCGGACGCGTTCGGGGAGGGCGTGGAAGTAGCGGGTGTAGTCGGGGGTGAAGTGTTCGAGGCCGAGTTTGCTGTATTCCATGGGCGCGAAGGCGGGGGTGCGGGCGAGCCAGTGGAGGCCTTCGCGTCCTGCGGGGCGGGCGCGGAGCTGGTCGAGGAAGATTTCGGCGCCTGACTGGCCGGCGCCGATGACGGTGATGTGGTCGGCGCCGAGCAGGCTTTCACGGTGGTCGAGGTAGTCGGCGGAGTGGATGACGGGGACGGCGGGGGCTTCGGCGAGGGGGCGGAGCGGGACGGGGATGTGGGGGGTGGTGCCGATGCCGAGGACGAGGTTGCGGGCGTAGGTGCGGCCGAGGGCTTCGGCTTCGCCTTCGGGGTCGAGCTGGGTGTAGTCGACTTCGAAGACTTCGTGTTCGGGGTTCCAGCGGACGGCGTCGATCTGGTGGCCGAAGTGCAGGCCGGGGAGGTTTTCGCTGACCCAGCGGCAGTAGGCGTCGTATTCGGCGCGGTGGATGTGGAAGCGCTCGGCGAAGTAGAAGGGGAAGAGACGTTCGCGCGTTTTGAGGTAGTTGAGGAAGGTCCAGGGGCTGGCGGGGTCGGCGAGGGTGACGAGGTCGGCGAGGAAGGGGACTTGGAGGGTGGCGCCGTCGATGAGGAGGCCGGGGTGCCAGTGAAAGGCGGGGCGCTGGTCGTAGAAGGCGGTGCGCAGGGGGGTGACGGGGTGGGCGAGGGCGGCGAGGGAGAGGTTGAAGGGGCCGATGCCGATGCCGGCGAGGTCGAGGGGTGCGTCGGGGCTCGTGGTGTCGGTGGTGAGGGGCGCTTCGGGAGTGCTGCTCATCTGGGGATGTGGCCTTCCACGAGTTTGAGGAGGCTGGTCAGGTCTCCGGGTTGGGTGTGGGGGTTGAGGAGTGTGGCTTTGAGCCAGAGGCCGGTGGGGGTGGTGGCGCGGCCGAGGACGGCCCGTCCGTCGGTGAGGAGGGTGCGGCGGATGGTGGCGAGGGTGGTGTCGTCGGCGCCGGTGGGGCGGAAGAGGACGGTGCTGAGCGCGGGGCGGGAGTGGAGCTCGTAGCGGGGGTGGGCCTCGATGAGGTCGGCGAGGGTCTGGGCGGCGGCGAGGGTGTGGTCGACGAGTTCGCCGAGGCCGTGGCGGCCGAGGGCTTTGAGGGTGACGGCGATTTTGAGGATGTCGGGGCGGCGGGTGGTGCGCAGTGAGCGGCTGAGCAGGTCGGGGAGGCCGGCTTCGGTGTCGTCGTCGGCGTTGAGGTAATCGGCCTGGTGGGCGAGGGGGGCCAGGGTGGCGGGGCCGGGGACCGCGAGGAGGCCGGCGGCGACGGGTTGCCAGCCGAGTTTGTGCAGGTCGAGGCCGACGGTATGGGCGCGGGCGAGGCCGTTGAGCGCGCTGCGGTGGGTGTCGCTGAAGAGGAGGGCCCCGCCGTAGGCGGCGTCGATGTGGAAGCGCGCGCCGTGCTGGGCGGCGACGTCGGCGAGGGCGTCGAGGGGGTCGATGGCGCCGGAGTCGGTGGTGCCTGCGGTGGCGGTGAGGAGGACGGGTCCGGCGCGTCCGGCGAGGTTGGCGAGGCAGGTGTGGACGGTGTCGGGGGTGAGGATGCCGTCGGGGGTGGGGAGGGTGAGGGGTTCGGGGAGGCCGAGGAGCCAGGCGGAGCGGGGGATGCTGTGGTGGGCGTTGGCGCCGCAGACGATCTGGAGGGGGCGGGCGGGCCGGTGCGGGTCGGTCGCGGTGCCGGCGGGGGCGGCGGCTTCGCGGGCGAGGAGCAGGGCGAGCTGGTTGGATTCGGTGCCGCCGGTGGTGATCAGCGCGTCGGGGCCGGTGGCCTGGGGGTAGACCAGGGCGGCGAGTGCGCGGCTGGTGAGGGCCTCCAGTGCGGAGGCGGCGGGGGCCTGGTCCCAGGAGTCCATGGAGGGGTTGAGGGCGCAGGCGGCGAGGTCCGCCGCGGTGGCGAGGGCGAGCGGCGGGCAGTGCAGATGGGCGGCGCAGAGGGGGTCGGCGGGGTCGGCGGCGCCGGCGGCGAGGGTGTGGACGAGGGTGCGCAGGGCGGTGTGCGGGCCGGTGCCGTGGTCGGGGAACACGGGGTGGCAGGCGTCGCGTACGGCACGGGTGACGGTGTCGGGGCCGCCGGGCGGGAGGGGGCCGGCGCGGTCCTCGGCGCCGGTGGTGAGGGCGTCGAGGACGGTGTCGAGGAGGGGGCGGAGCGCGCGGGGGCCGTTGGTGCCGCCTGCGAGGGCGGTGCCGGCAGGGGGCACAGTCATCAATGTGCTCTTCTGTCAGGGGAGTTGGGGGTGTCGGGCTCAGGCAAACGAGCCCTTAGGCAGCCCTAAGTTACTTTCCCTGCACGCTGCGTATCCACTGGTCGTGGTCATACCACCCGTAAGTGGTACGGGTGTACCGCAGGTGTTCGGGTGCCGTCGTCCTGCCGGTCCGGCGGCACCCGCTGCGCGGGCCGGGGCGGGTCCCCGGCGTCCCGCCCGCGCATCGGGCGGGACGTTGCGGGCACCCCTCAGGCGTTCTCCGCCGCGGTGCGCACCTTCACCGCCCTGCGCAGGTCATCGAGCTGGTCGATGAGTTTGCGGCGCAGGGCGGGGGTCGGGTTGCCGTCGGTGAGGCAGGCCTCGCCGAGGTGGAGGGTGTGGTCCTCGACGAAGGGAGCGGGGAAGGCGTGGCGGCCGGCCGCTTCGGCGAGGGCGGGGCCGCGGGCGGCGGCGAGGGCGGGGACGTCGGTGAAATAGCGGGCGACGTAGGGGCGGAGCAGGTCGAGCTGCTCGGGTGCCCAGAAACCGGTGGCGGTGGCGGTGAAGAGGTAGTTGGAGAGCGCGGCCGGGCCGTCGGTGGTGAACAGGGCGTCCCAGGCGGCTTGTTTGGCGGCCGGGTCGGGGAGCGCGGCGTGGCAGCGGGCGGCGCCCTCACGGCCGGTGGCGCTGGGGTCGCGGGCGAATTCGGCGTCGATGGCGGCGCAGAGTTCGTCGAGGGGTGCGGCGCCGAGGGTGGCGAGCCGGCCGAGGATGCGCCAGCGCAGTTCGGGGTCGAGGCGGGGGCCGCCGGGGACGCTGCCGTCGTCGAGCCAGTCCTGGATGCCTTCGGGGGTGGTGGCGCTGTCGATGAAGGCGCGGACGGCGGTGAGCCGCAGTCCGGCTTCGGCGCCGTGCTCGGGGCCTTCGGTGCGGCGGAGTATGTCGCGGCTGAGGGCGGTGAGGGTGGCGAGGGCGGCGTGGCGTTGGGTGCGAGGGAGGTAGCGGTCGGCGATCTGGGTGCGCGCGAAGGCGAGGACGCCCTGGACGAGGGCGAGGTCGGTTTCGTACGGAAGGTGGGCACGGGCGGCGTCGAGGTAGGCGGTGGGGGCGAGTTCGCCGTCGCGGACCATGTCGCGGGCGGCGTTCCACACGACGGCGCGGGTCAGCGGGTCGGGGAGCCCGGACAGTGCGCCGAGGGCGGTGTCCCAGGAGACGGGGTCGAGGCGGACCTTGGCGTAGGTGAGGTCCTGGTCGTTGAGGAGGAGCAGGGCGGGGCGGCCGCCCGTGGCGGAGCGGGCGCCGTCGTCGGGGACGTCCCAGGTCAGCGGCTCGCGCGGGACGAGGCGGCCGGTGCTGGTGCGGTCGTGGTCGTAGCGGCCGACGGTGAGCCGGTGCGGGCGGGTGCCGTCCGGGCTTCCGGTCTGCTCGACGGACACGCTCCAGTTGCCGTCCGCGGCTTCCCGTACGACGGGGGTGAGGGTGTCGGCTCCGGTGGTGCGCAGCCAGCGTTCGGCCCAGGCGTGGACGTCGCGGTCGGTGGCGCGGGAGAGCGAGTCGATGAAATCGGCGAGGGTGGCGTTGGAGAAGCGGTGCCGGGCGAAGTGGTCGTTGATGCCGGCGAGGAAGTCCTTCTCCCCCATCCAGGCGACGAGTTGGCGCAGTGCGGAGGCGCCCTTGGCGTAGGAGATGCCGTCGAAGTTGAGGAGTGCGGAGGCGGTGTCGGGGACGTCCTCGGGGGCGGGGGCGACGGGGTGGGTGGAGGGGCGCTGGTCGGCGTCGTAGCCCCAGCCCTTGCGGGCGACGGCGAAGTCGGTCCAGGTGTCGGTGAAGCGCGTGGCCTCGGACAGGACCTGGTAGCCCATGTATTCGGCGAAGGACTCGTTGAGCCAGATGTCGTCCCACCACTGGAGGGTGACGAGGTCGCCGAACCACATGTGGGCCATTTCGTGGGCGATGGTCACGCCGCGGGTCTGGCGTTCGGTGTCGGTGACGGCGGAGCGGAAGACGTAGGCGTCGCGGAAGGTGACCAGGCCGGGGTTCTCCATGGCGCCGGCGTTGAACTCGGGGACGAAGGCCTGGTCGTAGGAGTCGAAGGGGTAGGGCTCTTCGAAGATCTGGTGGTAGCGGTCGAAGCAGCGGCGGGTGAGGTCGAGGATCTCGTCGGCGTCGGCGTCGAGGTGCGGGGCGAGGGAGCGGCGGCAGTGGATGCCGAAGGGCAGTCCGGCGTGTTCGGTGCGTACGGAGTGCCAGGGGCCGGCGGCGACGGCGACGAGGTAGCTGCTGATGAGGGGGGTGGGGGCGAGGGTCCAGTGGCCGGGGTCGCGCTGGGTGGCGATGCCGTTGCCGAGGACGGACCAGTCGGTGGGGGCCGTGACGGTGAGGGCGAAGACGGCCTTCAGGTCGGGCTGGTCGAAGGCGGCGAAGACGCGCTGGACGTCGTCCAGGAACAGCTGGGTGTAGACGTAGCTCTCACCGTCGGCGGGGTCGGTGAAGCGGTGCATGCCCTCGCCGGTGCGGGAGTAGCGCATGGTGGCGTCCAGGCGCAGTTCGTGGGCGCCGGGGGCCAGGCCGGTGAGCGGGAGGCGGTTGCCATCCAGGTCCGCGGGGTCGAGCGGGTGGCCGTCGAGGGTCACGGAGTGCAGCTCGGCGGGCCGGAGCTCGACGAAGGTGTCGCCGTCCGTGCGCGCGGTGAAGTGGATGACCGTACGGGAGCCGAACCGGTCCTCGCCCTGGGTCAGGTCGAGTGCGATGTCGTAACGGTGGACGTCGATGAGCCGGGCTCGGATCTGCGCCTCGTCGCGCTGTAGTGCGGGCATGCGTTCATGCTGCCGTACGGCCGGTGGGTGGTGCACGGGGGTTGGGACAGCCGGGGCTCGGAGGCCGTGGGGGCTTGGTGGGGCGGGCGTCTGGTGGGAGGTGGGGTGCCGCGGGGGCGGTGGGGCAGTGGCCGGCGCCGCCGCGGACGGCGACGGCCGCCTGCGTCCCGACGGCGGGCCCGTCAGCCGTTCCACCCGCTGACCAGTGGCGGGTCGTCGGGATCCGGGATCTGCGTGGACCAGCCGCCGGGCACGCTGCGGACCTGGCGGTCGCGGAAGCGCACGGGGGCGGTACCGACCCGGCGGGTGAACAGGCGGCTGAAGTACGCCGGGTCGTCGTAACCGACCCTGCGGGCCACCGCCGCCACCGGGAGTTCGGTGCCCACGAGGAGTTCCTTGGCCCGGCCCAGGCGTATCCCCAGCAGGTAGTCCTTGGGGCTGCAACCGGCGCCGCGCCGTACGGCGGTGCGGAGTTCGGCGGGTGTCATACCGTGCCGGGCGGCGTGCTCGGCGACCGAGAGCGGCAGGAACGCGTCGCGGGCCAGTGCCTGGAGGACGGGGTCGCCGTCGGCGTCGGTATCGGCCCGTGCCCGGCGCAGGACGACGAGGAGTTCGTGGACCGCGGCGGAGGTCTCCACCTCCAGGAGGGGGTTGCCGCGGCGCGCCGCGCGGGCGATGCGCCCCACGGCCGCCCGTGCCGGGCCGGTGTCCGCGAGCGGTACGAGCGGACGGTCGGGCTCGATGTAGCCGAGTTCGGTGTAGGTCGTGGTGGCCGGGCCGGTGAAGTCGACGAAGCTCTCGTCCCAGCCGGTCTCCGGGTCGGCCCCGTAGTGGTGCGGGACTCCCGGCATGATCCACAGCAGGGCGGGGGCGGTCACCGGGTGCCGCCGGCCGTCGGGGGTGGCGAACCAGCCGCGACCGGCGCTGATGACGATGGCGACATGGTGGTCGAGGGTGCGCGGGCCGACCGTGGGCAGGGTGCCGTGCTGGAGTCCGACGCCCAGGCACACCAGGCCGAGCCGGTGGTGGACCGGGCTCGGGGTGAAGTAGCGCATCCAGGTGTGGTACACGCCCGGGCCTCCCGTCGCTCCGTACCTCTGCGTACCGCTCCGTCGGACCGTCGGGCCGTTGAGCCGTCGAACCGTCCAATCACACTCGATCTTTGTCCATGGACCGTCACACCGCCAGAGGGCGAGGGTGACCGGTGACCGTGAGCGCCCGGCCGGTGGCGCACGGGAGACGACTCAAGGGCGGCTGACGTGACGCAGTTCGAGGTGGGCGAGCGGGACTTCGTACTGGACGGGCGGCCGGTGCGGCTGCTGTCCGGGGCGTTGCACTACTTCCGGGTGCACGAGGCGCAGTGGGACCACCGGCTGGCGATGCTGCGGGCGATGGGCCTGAACTGTGTGGAGACCTATGTGCCGTGGAACCTGCACGAGCCGCGGCCCGGTGAGTTCAAGGACCCGGAGGCGCTGGGGCGGTTCCTCGACGCGGTGCAGGCGGCGGGGCTGTGGGCCATTGTCCGGCCGGGGCCGTACATCTGCGCGGAGTGGGAGAACGGCGGGCTGCCGCAGTGGCTGACCGGGCCGCTGGGGCGGCGGGTGCGGACGCGGGATGCGGCGTATCTGCGGGCCGTGGACGCCTGGTTCGCGCGGCTGCTGCCGCAGGTCGTGGCGCGCCAGTGCACCGCGGCGTCCGGGCCCGGGGGGCCGGGCGGCGGGCCGGTGATCATGGTGCAGGCGGAGAACGAGTACGGCTCGTACGGCAGCGACGGCGTCTACCTGGCGCACCTCGTGGAGCGGCTGCGTGAACTGGGAGTACGGGTGCCGCTGTTCACCTCGGACGGGCCCGAGGGGCACATGCTCAGCGGTGGTGCGGTGCCGGGGGCGCTGGCCACCGTCAACTTCGGTTCCGGGGCCGGACAGGCGCTGGCGGCGCTGCGGCGTCATCAGGCGCACGGGCCGCTGATGTGCATGGAGTTCTGGTGCGGGTGGTTCGCGCACTGGGGGCAGGCTCAGGTGCCGCGCGCTCCGGAGGATGCTGCGGCGGCGCTGCGCGAGATTCTGGAGTGCGGTGCGTCGGTCAATATCTACATGGCGCACGGCGGGACGACTTTCGGCGGGTGGGCGGGGGCGAACCGGGCCGGTGAACTGCATGACGGGGCGCTGCGGTCGACGGTCACCTCGTACGACTACGGGGCGCCGGTCGATGAACGCGGGCGTCCCACGGAGAAGTTCTGGCGGTTCCGGGAGGTGCTCGCCGAGTGGGCGGACGGGCCGCTGCCCCGGGTGCCGGAGCCGCTGCGGGTGCTGCCGTCACCGGTGCGTGCGGTGGTCGAGGAGTGGGCGCCCGCGGAGGACGTGATGGAGGCGCTGGGGGGTGCGGAGGTCGAGGGGGGCACTCCGGCGACGTTCGAGGAGCTGGGCGTGGACCGGGGTGTGGTGCGCTACCGGGTGGCGGTGCCGGGGCCGCGGGAGGGCTGTCCGCTGCGGGTGACCGGGCTGCGGGACCGGGCGGTGGTGTGGGTCGACGGGGTGCGCGGGCCCGTGGTGGACACCGAGGACGCGGTGCTCGGGGAGGTGGCCGGGCCCGCGTCGGTGGAGTTGTGGGTGGCGTCGCTGGGGCGGGTGAACTACGGCCCGCGGCTCGGCGAGTCCAAGGGGATCGTGGGCGGGCTGCTGCACGAGCGGCAGTATCTGCACGGCGTACGGTCGCGGGGGCTGCGGCTGGACGCGATGGAGGAGCCCGGGGCGCTGTCGCGGGTTCCGTTCCGGGCGGTGGCGGGGGCGGGCGGGGCCGCGGGGCTGTACCGGGGGACGCTGACGGTGGCCGGGCGGCCCGGTGATGCCGATCTTGCGCTGCCGGGCTGGCGCCACGGTGTCGTCTGGATCAACGGTTTCTGTCTGGGGCGCTACTGGGAGCTGGGGCCGCAGCGCACCCTGTATGTGCCGGGTCCGGTGCTGCGCGAGGGCGCCAACGAGCTGCTGTTGTGGGAGTGGGAGGGCGCCCCGGCCACCGTGGGGGAAGAGGCGGGGGCGCCCGGTCTGTATCCCTGCGCGGCGGGGCGCTGAGATGTCCGTGGGGGCGGGCGCCCGCCCCCACGGGGGTCACACCTCGCGGACCTCGAAGGTGTCCAGGACGAACTCCGCCGTGCCGTCGTCGCCCACCTTGTGCAGTCCCACCCAGGCCTCGCCGGCGGCGGGGGCGGTGAACTCGTAGGTGTGGGTGGCGGGCCGGCCGGCGACGGGCAGCGGGGTGCGGGTCAGTTCGCGGGGCGCGGGTGCGTCGACGGCGGTGACCCAGGCGTACTGGCCGGCCTTCTCGTTGGCGTAGCGGAAGGTGACCCGGTAGCGGCGGCCCGCGGTGAAGCGGACGGTGTGCGGGACCGTGCGGTAGACCAGGCCGCTGTTCTCGCCGCGTGATTTGAGCGACTGGCCGCCGTCGAGGACGTCGTCGACCGCCTTGCCGTTCCAGCCGCGCCGGGTGAACGGGGCGTGCCGCTGGGCGATATGGGTGCGGGGGTCGGTGCTGCCGCCGGCGTCGCCCTTGACGAAGACGCCCCAGCCCTGGGGCACGTGCTCGAAGTCCTCGTAGGCCAGGGTGCCTTTCTTGGTGGTGGGCTCGGCGGGTACGACGCGGAGGTTGTCGAAGCCGATCCGGGCCCGGCCGGCCGCCGAGGTGAGGGTGAGGGTGACCGGGCCGCCGCCTTCCGGGACGGTGAAGGGGGTGAAGAGGCGCTGGAAGCGGGTGCCGGACTTCCGGTCGGCGGCGACGTAGTTGACGGCGGTGGAGGTGTCCGTCCAGTTGGCGGCGGTGACGCCGTCGGCGGTACGGACCTCCAGGGCGGCCCGTCGCCGTTCGCCCGCCGTGGCGCCGACCTCGACCTGTACCGAGGCGGCGTAGTGGCCGGGGGCGAGGCGGGCGAGTTTCTGGGCGACGGTGGCGGCGCCGCCCGCGCCGATGACCAGTTCGTAGTCGCCCCGCCTGCTGAGCCGGACGGCGGCCGGGCCGGTGACCTGCCGGCCGGCCAGGTTCCCTGAGTGGAAGCCGGGGTCGGTCAGCGGGGTGCCCTCGCCCCAGTCGGGGTCGCCCTGGGCCGGGGCCTTGGTGCGGTGGAGGACGTAGGCCACGCCGGGCTCGGCGGTGAGGGTGATGCTGCCGCCGCTGACGGGGACGCGGGTCTCCTGCGTGCGGCCCTGGTCGGTGAGCCGGTAGGCGTAGACGGACCGGCTGCCCGACCAGCCGCGGGGCAGGTCCCAACTGGTGCTGCCGCCGCGGGGGTTGTAGTGGTAGAGCTTGTCGGGGTCGGTGGCCCGGCGGGGCTCCCAGGGGAGCAGGTAGGTGCCGCCGTCGTAGACCAGCCGGCCGTCGGTGGTGATCCTGCGGGTGCCGCTCGGCTGCGTTGCGCCGCCGCTCCGCGACGCGTCCCCGGAAGCGGAGCCTGCATCGCTGACGACCGTCCTGGTGGGCCCCTCGAAGGTGATCTCGTGCGCGCCCCAGGTCCTGATCGGGTACGCCTGGAGGTATTTGGCGGGCAGGGCGTCGGTCCAGATGACCGTGTGGAACGCGTTCCAGTCGGTCTTGCCCACCCAGCCCTCGAAGTTGCCCATCCGGGCGTTGCCGAGCAGGGTGGGCCACTTGTCGGCGAAGACATCCTTGTGGTGGTTGCGCAGGAAGCGGATGAGCCGGGAGTTGATGCCGCGGGAGGTGTCGGGGCCGTAGTCGGTCTCGTTCGCCCAGTGCGACCACAGGGCGGAGCGCTCCAGGCCGTGGCCCCATTCGGTGGCGACCTGCCAGCCCTGGTCGCGCAGGTGGCGCTGGAGGCGGTCGGAGTTCCAGCCGGACTCGCGGAAGACGTCGAGGTAGAGGGTGTTCAGCGCGGGGTCGGTCTCCTTGCGCAGCTGCGCGAAGCGCCGGGCGATGTCGCCGGAGAGCAGATCGCGGCGGGCGTCGATGCGGTAGGACTGGTCGAGCCAGTCCCACTGCTTGTCGTCCTTGTCGACGAGCTTTTCGGAGAAGGCATGGGCGACGGGATAGGACTCGGTGGCGTTGACGTGCACCGCGAAGTCGCTGTGCCACTTCTTGCCGGCGCGGAGCAGGGCGTTGAGGCCGGCCAGGCCGCCGGCCCGGGTGTTGTAGTTGCCGCCGTAGTCGGGGTGTGCGGAGTCGTGGCCTTCGGACTGGTAGCCCTTGAGGAGGGTGAACTGCCGCAGCCCGTCGGTGGCCAGGGCGATCCGCTTGATGTGGTCGAGGGTGGCGAGGAACGGGTTGGTGGCCTGGCTGGCGAAGTTGAACGGGATGTGCGGGACGACCCGCAGATGCTGTTCGTCGGCGCCCAGCGGCATGACCATGATGTCGCGCAGCGCGATGGCGGCGTCCTGCCAGTCGGTCTTCCCGTCGCCGTTGCGGTCGCGGGTGACGATGACGGTCGCGTAGGGCAGCGGGTCGGTGGAGTCCACCGGCTGCCCGGCGGCCCGGTATGTCCACTGGCCGCAGGACAACTGGGCTTTGACGAAGCCGTCGCCCTTGGCGGTCTGCCGCCAGAGCCGCCCGTTTTCCCAGGTGGTGGCTCCGGCGGGCTTGTCGTAGCAGGTGTTGGTCTCGATGGCGCCGGCCAGCTCGTCGGTGGCGACGACGGCGTAGGCGCAGCCGGTGGGCGAGGCCTCGACGGGGGTCTCGGCGGTGACCTGCACCAGGGTGTCGCCGCTCTTGTCCTTGTCCAGTTCGATCCGGGCGGCCAGCAGGGCGGCGCCGGGCTGGTCGCTGCGGACGCTCAGCAGGGCGAGGCCGGGGATCTCCAGGGTGCCGACGCGCAGTGCCGGGGTGTCGGTGAGGGTGGTGACCCGCCAGGTGGTCTGCCGGCCGTGGACGGCGATCTCGACGGTGATCCTGGTGCCGCCGTCGAAGCCGAGGGTGTAGGTCGCGCGGTCGGCGCGGGCGCGGTGGGTGACGTGGGGGGTGCGGGCGGTGCCGTCGATGACGACCTGGGTGACCGGGGTGTCCTGGCCGTGCAGGACGGCGCCGGTGCCGCGGTCGGTGTAGGAGACGATGCGCGGGAAGGCGGTGTCGACGCGGACCTCCAGTGCACCGGACCGGAGCACCGCCTCGCCGCCGCGCGGTGCGGCCGTGGCGGAGTGCGCGCCGAGCGGGAGGGCGCCGGCGGCCCCGGCGAGCGCGGTGGCGGCGACGACCGTTCTGCGGCTGGGCCCGCGCGGGGCGCCTGTCTGTTCGTTCACGCGCGCTGTCCTCCTTCGTGCCTGCACTGCCTGTCGGCGGACAGCGTGCTGCGCGTGCGGGGCGTGCGCCTATGGACAAAGGAGGGGCAGGTGTTGGACAGATGTGGGACCCGTGGGCGGGTGGCGGCCGGTGCGGCCGGGTGACGGCCGGTGCGGCCGGGTGACGGCCGGTGCGGCCGGGTGACGGCCGGTGCGGCCGGGTGACGGCCGGTGCGGCCGGGTGGCGTCAGGCCGTCGCCCCGCCGTCGAGGGGCAGTACGGCGGTGAGCTCCCAGCCGCCCTCCGCCGCGGGGCCCGCGGCGAGCCGTCCGCCCAACGCCTCGGCCCGCTCGGCGAGTCCGGCCAGGCCGAAGCCGCCGCCGCGGGCCTGTTCGCACAGCCGGGCCGGGCTGCCTCCGTCGTTGGCGATGCGCAGCTCCGCCCCGCAGGGCACGGGCCGCAGTCCGATCCGTATCGCCGTGGCGTCCGCGGCGTGCTTGCGGACGTTGGTCAGCGCCTCGCGCACGATGCGGTAGACCGCCGCGGCCACCTCGGCGGGCAGCGCCTGCGCCAGGTCCCTGTCGAGGGAGAGGACGACCGGCGGGCCGGTGCGGGCGAACGCCTCGGTCAGTGCGCGGACGTCGGCGAGCCCGGCGACCGGGTGGGGCTGCGTCCCGTCCTCGCGCAGCACCCGCACCAGCCGCCGCATCGCGCCCAGCGCCTCGCTGCCGGAGACCTCGATCCGTTCGAGGGTGGCGCCGGCCTGCCGGCCTTCGAGGGCGGTGAAGCGGGCGGCGCGGGCCTGGACGACGATGCCGGTGACATGGTGGGCGACCAGATCGTGCAGCTCCCGCGCCAGTTCCAGGCGCTCGGCGGCCCGTACGGCCGCGAGATCGCGCAGTCGCCGGGCGTCCTGCCGGCGCAGGATCGTCGAGTACGCGGCGACGACCACGGTGAGCACGGCGGAGACGACGGTGAACAGGCCCGGCCGGACGTCCCGCATCGGGGCGAGTGCGCAGGCCAGGCCCAGCGCCGGGCCGAGGACAGCGGCGGTGCGGCCGGGCGCGCGGCGGATCACGGCGGTGAGCAGGACGAGCAGGGCGATGCCCTCGCCCAGGCCCCACACCTGCGGCGCGTGCTGCCCGGCGATCAGCACCGCCGACCCGGTGAGGGAGACCGCGGCCGCGGCCTGGGCCCGTACGGTCAGCGGGATCCGGACGGAGGGCACCGCGCACAGACAGACCACGACGCCGGCGGCCACCACGACCGCCTGCGGGAGGGTGGGCCGGCCGGCCAGTTGCATGGTTTCGAATCCGACGAGGAGCAGCAGCACGACCGCCAGCGCGGCTCTGGCGACGACGGCTTCCCGCGGATGGGCCCTGGTCCACCGCCCGGGCGGTCTCCTGCGCGCGGCCGGGCGGGCGTCCTCCGGCCGCCGCCCGGGTCGCGCCGCCTTCGGGGGCCTTCGCGGGGTGCTCACGAGCTGCCGGAGGACAGACCGCTCTGCCAGGCCCAGAAGGCGATCTCGACCCGGTTGCGGGCGTCCAGCTTGGTCTGCACGTTCGCCAGATGGGATTTGACCGTGGACAGCGACAGGTAGAGGGCGCCGGCGATCTCGGCGTTGGTCCGGCCGCCGGCCAGCGCGCGGACGACGTCCCGTTCGCGGTCGGTGAGCGGCTCGGAGGGGGTGCGGGCGGTCCGTCCCCGGCCGGCGGCGGGGACCATGTCGCGCAGCAGCCGGGCGGTGATCGCGGGCGAGAGCAGTGCCTCGCCGGCGGCGGCGGCCCGTACGGCTTCCACCAGCAGCGCGGGGCTGGCGTCCTTGAGGAGGAAGCCCGAGGCGCCGCCGCGCAGCGCGGTGTGCACATATTCGTCCAGGTCGAAGGTGGTCACGATGACGATCCCTGGGGTGGGCCGGTGCCCGGGGCGGGCGGCGGCGCGCTCGGTCAGCCGGCGGGTGACCTCCAGCCCGTCGGTCCTGGGCATCCGGATGTCCAGCAACAGCACATCGGGGCGCAGCCGTTCGACGGCCGCGAGGGCGGCCTCGCCGTCGGTGACATCGGCGAGGACCTGGATGTCGTGCTGGCTCTCCAGGACCATCCGGAAGCCCATCCGGACCACTTCCTGGTCGTCCGCGATCACCACACTGATCGGCATGTCGTTCCTCCTCGGCGCCCTCGGGGTCGCGGGCCCGCTCCGTCCATCCGAACGGCGGTGCGCGCGGACCGCAACCGCGGCCGGGGGCGGCGTCCCGGACCGGCGCCGGGGTACGTGCGGATCAGCCCCGGGCCGCGTTCGAGGGGGCGTCGGCCGGCAGCTCGACGGCATCGTGGTGACCGCCGAGCAGCACATAGGCGAGGGTCGCGGCGGAGGCGGCGAGGAGCAGGGTGGCGAGGACCGTCGCACGGCGGTCGCGGTCGCGTGCCGGGGGTCGGGTACGGGGCTCGGTGGTCATGCCGTTCACGCTAGGGAGCCGTCGCGGCCCCGCCCATAGGCCGTCCGGTCATCCATGACGGCACAAGGCCCGGCCGGAAGCACGAGCTTGGTCCCGGGGCGGTGGGACCAACGGCCGTACGGCGACGGGACCAAGGTCCGGGACCTCCGGCCCGGCAAAGGGCCCGGGGAGCGGCTCCCCGGGCCCTTCGTCCTCGCGTGCGTGCCGCGTCAGCCCAGTTCGCCCGCGGCCTTCTTGATGTTCGCAGCGAAGGCGCTCACCTCGCTGTAGACACCGGGCTTGCCGGGCCGCGCACAGCCCTCGCCCCAGGAGACGATGCCGACCTGGAGCCACTGCCCGGCGTCGTCCTTGCGGAACATCGGGCCGCCGGAGTCACCCTGGCAGGTGTCGACGCCGCCGGTGTCCAGCTTGCCGGCGCAGATCTCGTCGCCGGGCGTCAACTGGTCGCCGTAGGCCTTCTGGCAGGTGGCGTCGTCGATGAACGGGACGGTCGCCTTGAGGAGGTAGCGCTGCTGGCTGCCGCCTTCCTTCTCGGCGCCCCAGCCGGCGATGGTGAAGTCGCCGTTGTTGAGCTTGTCGTCCTCGGCGATCTTCAGCGTGGGCTGGTCTATCGGCTTGGCGAGCTTGATCAGCGCCCAGTCCTTGCCCTTGCCGTTGTAGCCGGGGGCCTGAAGGACTTTGGTGGAGTTGACCTTGACGGCGGCGGAGTCCTCCAGATCGACCACGCCCGCGGTGGCCGTGATGGAGGTGTTGTCGCCGCTGCCGTCGACGCAGTGCGCCGCGGTGAGCACGATGTCCTTGGCGTAGAGCGCGCCACCGCAGCCCATCGACAGCCGGACCATGAAGGGGAATTCACCCTGGTCGGCCTTGGTGCCGCCGACGACCTTGGTGTGGACGGAGCCGGACGGGCCCGGAGAGGGGGCGGCCGTGGCCGAACCGGGCTGAAGGCTGAAGGCGGCCAGGGCGATCGCGCCGGCGGCAGTGGTTCTCTTGAGGTGCTTCCGGTAGCTGCGCAACGGGCTTCCTTTCGTGGGGGGTTGCCGTCGCTGACGAGCCCATGCCAACACCGGAGCCGGACGTGGCCGCCGCAGAAGGTGCGTGGAAGGAGGGCAGCACGCCGCAAGGCGTCCGGACCCAGTGGGGGATGAGTCCGTAGAGCGCCCTGTGATTATGTGGACTGCCCGATCGGGGTGACAAGGGTGCGCATCCAGCCAACTCCCCTGCCCCACAGGCCCCGTACGGCCCATACCGGACCTTCCCGGCCCCCCGTACAGTGGCCGGGTGACCACGGGCGGCAGTGAGATCGAGCACGGATACCCCCATCTCGACACGGTGCGTGCGGCCGTCCATGCGCTGTTCAAACGCCTGTCGTACGACACGGTGAGCACCTTTGCCACCAGCGTGCTGCCCGTCGATGTGGCCTTCGACGAGACCGAGGATCTGCATCTGGGGGCGCAGCGGGTCGCCCGCGCGATGGTGCGGCAGCTGCATCTGCCGGACGCCCGGGTGGTGATCACCTTCCGCGAGATGGAACACGCCGCGTATGTCGAACTGACCGCGGGTCCCGAGTACTTCATCGAGCTCAACGACCGCTTCAAGAAGCACCGCAAGGACATCGGCGCCGCGCTGGCCCATGAGGTGATGCATGTGTACTTGCACCGCCTGGACCTGTCGTTCCCCGGCACCCGCGACAACGAGATCCTCACCGACACCGCCGCCGCCTACCTCGGCGCGGGCTGGCTGCTGCTCGACGCCTACCGCGAGCACGGCCCGTTCTCGCAGAAGCTCGGCTATCTGACGCCGGAGGAGTTCGGCTATGTCCTCGCCCAGCGGGCCGAGTTCTTCGGCGAGGACCCGGCGCCGTGGTTCACCAGCCCGCAGGCGTACGACGCGTACACGGCGGGCGCGGCGCGGGCCCGTCAGGACGCGCGCCGGCCGCCGCTCGCCGCCGCCGGCTGGGCCGCCCGGCTGCGCTACGCCAAGGACCGCCGGGCGGCACAGGATCCGCGGCGCGCCGGCCGGCCGCCCGCCACCGCCGACTACGACTTCGAGGGCCCGCCGCCCTTGCGGGTGTCGTTCCCCTGCCCCGCCTGCCACCAGCGGATCCGCGTCCCGGTCCGCGGCCGGCTCCAGGCACGCTGCGGGCTGTGCAAGACGCTGCTGGACTGCGATACGTGACGGGGCGGCGGCCGAAACCCTGGATGTTCTCCAGTGGACGGCGGGGCAGGCCCTAGACCCACCCCTCCAGGCCCGCCATGAAGCCGTCGAAGTCGTCGCGGTGGATGGTGTGTCCGACGCCGTGCACCGTACGGACCTCGAAGCCGCGGCCGGTCAGCTCGGCCGCGGCCTGCTCGGAGAAGAGGAACCCCTCCCCCGCGAACTGCACCAGCGACGGGACGACCGGCTTCTCGGGCACATGGTCCTGCCGGTGCACGGCGGACAGCGCGAGGGCGGTGGCGGTGTCCCAGTCCGCGATCGTGGCCAGCTCGATGTCGAGATCGACATCGCTCCAGCGTTGATTGAAGGTCTGGAGCATCGCCCGGTCGGCCCGCTTGAACGCGACGAACAGGGCCGGGTCGACGGGCTCCTGGAACTGAGGGAACGCCCACGCCGGATCGCTGTAGACCGCCCGCCGCGGCTGGAGCCGCTCCACCGCGAGGGACAGCGCCAGACCGCCCAGGGAATGCCCGACGACGACCTCGGGAGCGGCGGGCAGGGTCTCCACGAGGTCCTCGGCGTACAGCTCGGTGTGGTAGTCGCCGCGCGGGCTGCGGCCGTGGCCGCGCAGATCGACGGCGATGACCCGGTAGCCCCGGTCGGCGAGCGCCGGACCGACGCGGTGCCAGGTGCGGTGATCGGACATCAGCCCGTGGACCAGCACCGCGGTCCGTTCGCCGGTGCCCCACTCGTGGGTGTGCAGCTGCATGCCCGTGCCTCTCTCCGGTGCCCGCGCTCTCCGGTGCGCGCGCTCTCCGCCTGCCGATGGTCCTCGGCCCGTGTTCCCCGGGCCGGGCCGCACCCGCGCGAGATTACACGTGTCAACAGGCGCGGCAGGTGCGCCCCGCCCCGACCCGCCGCACAAATCCCCTGTGCGAGGCCGCCCGGCAGCATGACCGACCGGACCGGCCCACGGACCACCCCAACTCCCCCTATGGGTACGGCCGTTGCCCGCCGCGCCGGGGTCTCGCGCGCCACGGTCCCCTACGTCCCGAACGGGCAGGCCGCCTGGTCGCCGCCCTGATCCGGGACCCCGCCGCCGCGCCCGTGACCCACCGGCCGGGCCGGCCGGCCCGGCTCCTGTGGGCCCTGGCCGCCCCGCCCCTCACAGCCAGTCCTTCTCCGGCGTGGCCGCGGCCAGTGCGGCCCGTACGCCGGTGCGCAGAGGTATGCCGTGCGGGACGCACACCGTGTCGACGTCATCGAGGGCGGCGAGCCGGCGGAAGGACGCGACGGCCTCCTCGCGTGCGACGTTGCCCGGGCCGAGGATGACGCGGCTGCCGTCGGGGCTGGTGGCGATGATGTCGCCGGGGAAGAGCAGCCGGCTCGCGGGGAGGTGCAGGGCGATCCCGCCGGGTGTGTGGCCGGGGACATGCAGCACCCGTACCGGTTCCCCCCAGCCGTCGAGGGTGTCCCCGTCGTGCAGGGCGACATCGACCTCGGTGGTGCGCAGCGGCGGGAGTCCGGCGGCCGCCAGGTCCGCCATGACCCCTTCGTGCAGCGACCGTTCCATGGGGGTGAACGCCGGCGCGGGTTCGGGGGCGGCGCCCCGGATGTACGGGACTTCCTGTGCGCCGGCCAGGACCCGGGCCCCGGTGGCCGCGGCCAGGTCGGCGGCGGAGCCCATGTGGTCCAGGTGGAAGTGGGTGAGCACGATCTGCCGCAGCTGTCCGGGCCGGCCGCCGAGCCGGGCCAGTGCGTCGAGGATGGCGGGGGCCGAGCCGGGGATGCCGGTGTCGACCACCGCGTAACCGTCGTCGGGGAGGGCGACGAGATACACATGCCCGACAGGGAAGGGGAGTTGCCAGACGGTGGGGGTGATTTCGATGGGTGCGTCCATGGCCCGGACGCTAACGGGCGGGCGGCCCGGTTCCGCCGCCGTTACGCCCTGGGCTGACCGGGTTATGCCGTGGGCGGACCGGTCGGAGGGACGTCTCCCCACCCCGCAGACTTCGACGGAAAGCGGCCGGAACCTGTCTTGCGCCTGGCACGTCCCATCGGTGACACAAGGAGGCATGTCATGCGAGGATCCCACCTCTCCCGCACCCGTACCCTCACCGCCCTGCTCGCGCTGACGGCGGCCGGCGCCGTCGCACTGTCCGGCTGTGGCCAGGATCAGCAGAAGGTGACCCCCGCGGCCCCGCCGAAGAAGCAGGATGCGTTCGAGCAGCGCGCGGACCAGATCGTGCGGGACTGGCCGAAGGTCTCCCCGGTCCACGGCCGGCAGCAGGCACTGCTGCCGCTGGTCGCCGCCCAGCGCCCCGAGAAGAAGGACGTACGGGAGATCACGGTCACCGTCGGGCACAGCGCCTGCGATGTGCGCTTCGGTGCGCGCAGCCATGAGTCGAAGGACCTGGTGGTGATCACCGGCTGGGGCAAGCGGAAGAGCTCCAAGGGGATGTGCACCGAGCAGCTGGCCACCGACAAGGTGACGGTGCACCTCAAGAGCGCGCTGGACGGCCGCAAGGTCGTGGACGCGGCGACCGGCAAGCAGCTCCTCAAGGACTGAGGGGCGGGACCGGCGTCTGACCTCCGTGGAGCAGCCTGCGGTGCCAGGCGTCGCAGGCTGCTCCACGGAGTTCGGGGAGACACCCCCTAGGCTCGCCGTATGAGCCCTTCCATCGCCAGCAACACCCGTGTCGAGCTGCCCGAGCTGCTGGAGTTCGTCCGCCCCCGTCATCGTGCGATCCTGCTCACCCGCCGCAGCGACGGCACCCCGCAGGGCTCGCCGCTGACCTGCGGGGTGGACGACTCCGGGCGGTTGGTCATGTCGACGTATCCGGAGCGCGCCAAGGTCCGTAACGCCCGCCGGGTCTCGTCGGTCAGCGTCATCGTGCTGTCCGACGAATGGAACGGCCCGTGGGTGCAGATCGACGGCGAGGCCGAGGTCGTCGACACCCCGGATTCGATCGAGCCGCTCGTCGAGTACTACCGCAACATCGCCGGGGAGCACCCGGACTGGGACGAGTACCGGGAGGCGATGCGCAAGCAGGGCAAGTCGCTGATCCGGGTGACGCCGCTGCGCTGGGGGCCGGTCGCGACCGGCGGTTTCCCGGCCCGGCTCGCGGAGGACGGCGACTCCTGACCCGCCCCGCCGCGAGTCCCGCGCACCGGCCGGGCGCGCGTCAACGGGTGGTGCGGGTACCGCCGTTGACGTTCAGTACCTGGCCGGTGAGGTGCCGGGCCGCCGGTGACGCCAGGAAGGCCACGGTCCCCGCGATGTCGTCCGGGGACCCCGGGCGGCCCACCGCCGAGGCGGCCACCAGGCGGTCGCGGCGCTCGTCGGTGAGCCGGTCACGGAAGAAGTCGGTGCCGGCGATATAGCCGGGCGAGACGACGTTGGCGGTGATGTCGCGGGGGCCGAGGATCCGGGACAGCTCGACGTTCCAGGAGGCGAGCCCGGCCTTGGCCGCTCCATAGGCGCCGCCCCCCTGGTCGGCGGCGATCGACCCGATCTGGACCACCGCGCCGCCGGCCGCGAGCCGGCCGTCCAGCGCCTTGGTGGTCAGCGCGGCGCTGAGCAGGTTGGCGTCGAGGTTGGCGCGGAAGTTCCGGGCGTAGGCCGCCAGGTCGTCGGCTCCGTCCGCGTCCAGGTCGGTGTTGCCGCCGGCGTTGTTGACCAGGACGTCGATCCGCTCGGGGAGTTCGGCGAGCAGCTCGGCGAGCGCCCGGGGGTCGGTGTGGTCGCACGCCAGCGGACGGACGGTGCGGCGGGCGGCCGCGGTCTCCTCCAGGGGCCCGGTGCGCCTGCCGGTGACGAGGACGTCGTCACCGGCGTCCGCGAAGTGGTGGGCAACGGCGCGTCCGATGCCGGTTCCACCGCCGGTGATCAGGATGGTGCGTGACATATGCTGAACTCCGTCCATCACGTTCAGCTCTAAATTTAGAGCTGAATTTAGAGCTGAACATAACATCGCCGGGAGGGCCCGTGGCAAGAGAATTCGAGGCGAAGGACGACTGCGGCCAGCCGGCACCCCGCGCCTCCTCGTACCCCGTCGAGGAGATCGCCGCCGCCTGGGAGCGTGAGCGCCCCGGCACACCGGTCTCCTCGATCGGCATCGTGACACCGATCTGGCAGCTGGCGAAGCTGCTGGGCGACGACCGACGGCGGGTGCTGGCCCGCGCCGGGATGGACCCGGCCACTCTCGATCTGCTCAGTGTGCTGCGCCGCAGCGGCGAGCCCTACACCCTCACCACCCGTGAGCTCGGCCACCGCTCCCTGATCACCGCGGGGGCGGTCTCCCAGCGGGTGGCCCGCGCCGAGCGCGAGGGGCTGGTCGCCCGGCGGCCCGGCGAGGGCCGCCCGCGGGCGGTCCTGGTCGAACTGACCCCGGCCGGCCATGAGCTGGTCGAGTCCACAGTCGACCAAGTGCTCTACCGCGAGGCCGAGTTGATCGACGGCCTGACCCCCGGGCAGCAGGAGCAGCTCGCCGGCCTGCTGCGGATCCTGCTCCAGGACACCCAGCGCAAGCTCGGCGATGACCGGATCGGCCAGGTCGGCGCGGACTGAGCGCCCTGACCGGTCAGGCGCGGGGAGCGGAGAGGGCGAGGGAGGGGAAGAGCGCGTCGTCGGGCAGGCCGAGCTGGGCGCGGAAGGCCGTGCGGCCCGGCGCGGTGACGGTGAGGATGCGGGTGGCAACGGCCTTGACGATCCAGCCGTGTTCCAGGGCGTGGCGGTAGAGGGCGGCGCCGACCGCGCCGGAGAGATGCCGGCGGCGCACCGTCCAGTCCAGGCAGGTGCGGACATGGGCCCGGTGGGCGGCCGCGGGGTCGGTGTCGGGGATGCCGAGGGCGGTCAGCCAGGTGGCGCCGGCACCGGTCAGCACCAGGCCGTAGTCCCGTCCCAGCAAGCCGCGTTCGGTCATCGCCTCGGCGATGGCGACGCCGAGCGCACCGGCGATGTGGTCGTAGCACGTGCGGGCGTGGTGCAGGGCTCTGCGGTGATGGGCCTCGGCCAGGGAGCGGACCGGGACCCGGCGGTAGGGGGCCAGCCCGGCGAGGTTCTCCAGGATTTCCGCGGTCTCCGGTCCGGCCAGGCGTACGTAGCGCCGCCGCCCCTGGCGCTCCTCGGCCAGCAGGCCCCCGGCGACCAGGAGGTTGAGGTGCTCGGTGGTGGTGGACGGCGCCACCGCGGCGAATTCGGCCAGTTCACCGGCGGTCCAGCTGCCGCCGTCGAGCAGGGCCATGCAGATGGCGGCACGGGTACGGTCCGCGAGCAGCGCCGCGAGGGCGGCCAGATCGGGGGTCTCCGCGACGCTTTCCTGATCGGCGTCCCATCGTTTCATGTACACAGAGTAACCTCTCATAACATTTCGGTGAGCACCGAATCAACCGGCTTCTATCCTCGGGTCCATGAAAGGCGCGCTGGAGAAGAGCAGTTCGGTCACCCCGGCGCTGCTGTCCACGGAGAACGACGACGGCACCTTCGTGCTGGTCGAGCTGCGCATCCGGTGGGAGCTCGGACCGGTCGTCAGCGTCTGGCTGCCGGCCCGTGGCCGCACCGCGCAGAATCTCGCGGTACGCCCGGACGTGGTCTTCAATCTGCCGCCGGACGGGACGGGGTCCGAGGAGGGGACGAGCGCCCTGCCCGGCTCCACGGAGGCACCGTGGACGGAGCCGTCCGAGCTGGTGCGGCCGCCCCGACTGGTGCACTGTCCGGTGCAGTTGGAGGCGCGCCGGCTCGGGGAGCGGACGGTCACGGACGGGGCGTGGACGCAGATCGAGGCACAGGTGCTGCGGGTGCATGCCGATCCGCGGTGGGTGCTGCCGCTGAGCGACCGGCGGATCGACCTGGGGGCGTGGCTTCCGCCGGTGCATGATTTCCGGCCGTCGGGCACTCCCCCGCCGCAGGCCGTGCCGGCGCCCGCCCGGGAGATGGCACGGCAGTTGGGACGGCGCTACCCCGCCGGAAGCGGCGGCTCCTAGGACGCCGGGGACGCTCGGGTGGAGCGCTCCACGGCAAAAATCCGCGGCGCCTGCCCTCCCGGTCGGGGGAGGGGGACAGGCGCCGCGGCTGTTCCGTACGACGTTGTACGGGACATCAGGGGACGGTCACACGGTCAGTGCGCGATCCGTCGGCTTGATGGGAGCCGGCAGGGCGCTGGCTCCGGTCAGGAAGCGGTCCACGCCCTTGGCCGCGGAACGGCCCTCGGCGATGGCCCACACGATCAGGGACTGGCCGCGGCCGGCGTCACCGGCGACGTACACGCCGGGGACGTTGGTGGCGAAGTCCGCGTCGCGGGCGACGTTGCCGCGCTCGTCGAGCTCCAGACCGAACTGCTCGACCAGGCCGTTCTCCCGGTCGGTGCCGGTGAAGCCCATGGCGAGGGTGACCAGCTGGGCCGGGATCTTCCGCTCGGTGCCGGGCTTCGGCTCCGGGCGGCCGTCCTTGAACTCCACCTCGGTCAGGTGCAGGTACTGGACGTTGCCGTCCTCGTCGCCCTCGAAGTGGGTGGTGGAGACGGAGTAGAGCCGCTCCCCGCCCTCCTCGTGCGCGGAGGTGACCTTGTAGAGCATCGGGAAGGTCGGCCAGGGCTGGTTCGGGTTCCGCTCGTCGCCCGGCTTGCCCATGATCTCCAGCTGGGTGACGGAGGCCGCGCCCTGGCGGTGGGCGGTGCCGACGCAGTCCGCGCCGGTGTCGCCGCCGCCGATGACAACCACGTGCTTGCCGTCGGCGCTGATCGGGGCGACCGTCAGGTCCCCCTCCTGCACCTTGTTGGCGAGCGGGAGGTACTCCATCGCGAAGTGGATGCCGTTCAGCTCACGGCCGGGCACCGGCAGATCGCGGGAGGTGGTGGCACCGGCGGCGATGACCACGGCGTCGTAGCGCTTGCGCAGCTTCTTGGCGTCGAGGTCCCGGCCGATCTCCACCTCCGTACGGAACTTGGTGCCCTCCGCGCGCATCTGCTCGATGCGGCGGTTGATGTGGCGCTTCTCCATCTTGAACTCGGGGATGCCGTAGCGGAGAAGGCCGCCGATACGGTCCGCGCGCTCGTAGACGGCGACGGTGTGGCCGGCCCGGGTCAGCTGCTGGGCGGCGGCGAGCCCGGCCGGGCCGGAGCCGATGACGGCGACGGTCTTGCCGGAGAGGCGCTCGGGCGGCTGCGGGGTGACGTCCCCGTTGTCCCACGCCTTGTCGATGATGGAGACCTCGACGTTCTTGATGGTCACCGGCGGCTGGTTGATCCCCAGCACACAGGCGGCCTCACAGGGCGCGGGGCACAGACGACCGGTGAACTCCGGGAAGTTGTTGGTCGCGTGCAGCCGCTCGCTGGCCTCGGTCCAGTCCTCGCGGTAGGCGTAGTCGTTCCACTCGGGGATGAGGTTTCCGAGCGGGCAGCCGTTGTGGCAGAACGGAATACCGCAGTCCATGCAGCGCGACGCCTGCTTGCTGATGATCGGCAGCAGGGAGCCGGGCTGGTAGACCTCGTTCCAGTCCTTGACGCGCTCCTCGACGGGGCGGGTCTTGGCGATCTCGCGCTCGTGGTTCAGGAAGCCCTTGGGGTCAGCCATTGGTCGCCGCCTCCATCATCTTCTCGTGGGTCTCGGACTCGGAGAGTCCGGCCTGCTCAGCGGCGTCCTTGGCGACGAGCACTGCCTGGTAGGTGGGCGGGATGACCTTGCTGAAGCGCGCGGCTGCGGCATCCCAGTCGGCGAGGAGCTTGGCGGCGACGGTGGAGCCGGTCTCCTCCTGGTGGCGGCGCACGACGTCGTGCAGCCACTGCTTGTCGGTGTCGTCCAGCGCGTTCACCGCGTCGACGAGCTCCTTGTTGACGTTGGCCTTGTCGAGGTCGATGACGTAGGCGAAGCCGCCGGACATACCGGCCGCGAAGTTGCGGCCCGTCTCGCCCAGCACGACCGCGTTGCCGCCGGTCATGTACTCGCAGCCGTGGTCGCCGACGCCCTCGGAGACCACCGTGGCACCGGAGTTACGGACGCAGAAGCGCTCGCCGACCCGGCCGCGCAGGTACAGCTCGCCGCCGGTGGCGCCGTAGGCGAGGGTGTTGCCGGCGATGGTGGAGTACTCGGCGAGGTGGTCGGCGCCGCGGTCCGGGCGGACGACGACCCGGCCGCCGGACAGGCCCTTGCCGACGTAGTCGTTGGCGTCGCCCTCCAGGCGCAGCGTGACGCCGCGCGGCAGGAACGCGCCGAAGGACTGGCCGGCCGAGCCGGTGAAGGTGATGTCGATGGTGTCGTCGGGCAGGCCGGCGCCACCGAACTTCTTGGTGACCTCATGGCCGAGCATGGTGCCGACGGTCCGGTTGATGTTCCGGATCGCGATCTGCGCGCGGACCGGCTGGGCGTCCTCGGCGGTGTCCGCGGCCAGCGCGTCGGCGGCGAGCTTGATCAGCTCGTTGTCGAGCGCCTTCTCCAGGCCGTGGTCCTGCTCGATGACCTGGTGACGGACGGCGCCCTCGGCCAGCTCGGGGACGTGCAGCAGCGGGGCCAGGTCCAGGCCCTGCGCCTTCCAGTGCTTCACGGCGCGGGAGGTGTTCAGCAGATCGGCATGGCCGATGGCCTCGCGCAGGCTGCGGAAGCCCAGCTCGGCGAGGATCTCCCGGACCTCTTCCGCGATGAACTGGAAGAAGTTGACGATGTACTCGGCCTTGCCGCTGAACCGCTCGCGCAGCGCCGGGTTCTGGGTGGCGATGCCGACCGGGCAGGTGTCCAGGTGGCACACCCGCATCATGATGCAGCCGGAGACGACCAGCGGTGCGGTCGCGAAGCCGTACTCCTCGGCCCCCAGCAGGGCGGCGATGACAACATCGCGGCCGGTCTTGAGCTGGCCGTCGGTCTGCACCACGATCCGGTCGCGCAGGCCGTTGAGCAGCAGCGTCTGCTGGGTCTCGGCCAGGCCGAGCTCCCAGGGGCCGCCCGCGTGCTTGAGCGAGGTGAGCGGGGAGGCACCCGTACCGCCGTCGTGGCCGGAGATCAGGACCACGTCCGCGTGCGCCTTGGAGACACCCGCGGCGACCGTGCCGACGCCGACCTCGGAGACCAGCTTCACGTGGATGCGGGCCTGCGGGTTGGCGTTCTTGAGGTCGTGGATCAGCTGGGCCAGGTCCTCGATGGAGTAGATGTCGTGGTGCGGCGGCGGGGAGATCAGGCCGACGCCCGGGGTGGAGTGCCGGGTCTTGGCGACCCACGGGTAGACCTTGTGGCCGGGCAGCTGGCCGCCCTCGCCGGGCTTGGCGCCCTGGGCCATCTTGATCTGGATGTCGTCGGCGTTGACCAGGTACTCGGACGTCACACCGAAGCGGCCGGAGGCGACCTGCTTGATGGACGAGCGGCGCGCCGGGTCGTAGAGACGGTCGGGGTCCTCGCCGCCCTCACCGGTGTTGGACTTGCCGCCCAGCTGGTTCATGGCGATGGCGAGGGTCTCGTGCGCCTCCTGCGAGATGGAGCCGTACGACATGGCGCCGGTGGAGAAGCGCTTGACGATCTCGGACGCCGGCTCGACCTCCTCGATCGGGATCGAGGAGCGCTCGGAGGCGAAGGAGAACAGGCCGCGCAGCGTCATGAGCCGCTCGGACTGCTCGTTCACCCGCTCGGTGTACTGCTTGAAGATGTCGTAGCGGCGCGAGCGGGTGGAGTGCTGGAGCCGGAAGACGGTGTCCGGGTCGAAGAGGTGCGGCTCGCCCTCGCGGCGCCACTGGTACTCGCCGCCGATGTCCAGCGCGCGGTGCGTGGCCGCGATGCCGGAGACCGGGTAGGCCTTGGCGTGCCGCGCCGCGACCTCCTTGGCGATGACATCCAGGCCGGCGCCGCCGATCTTGGTGGCGGTGCCGTGGAAGTACTTCTCGACGAACGCCTCGTCCAGGCCGACGGCCTCGAAGACCTGCGCGCCCCGGTAGGAGGCGACGGTCGAGATGCCCATCTTGGACATGACCTTCAGGACGCCCTTGCCGAGCGCCTTGATGAGGTTCTTGATGGCGGTCTCGGCCTCGACACCGGGCAGGAAGGTGCCGGCGCGGACCAGGTCCTCGACCGACTCCATGGCCAGGTACGGGTTGACCGCGGCGGCACCGAAGCCGATGAGCAGCGCGACGTGGTGCACCTCGCGCACATCGCCGGCCTCGACGAGCAGACCCACCTGGGTGCGCTCCTTGGTGCCGATGAGGTGGTGGTGGACCGCGGCGGTGAGCAGCAGCGACGGGATCGGCGCGTGCTCGGCGTCGGAGTGGCGGTCGGAGAGCACGATCAGCCGGGCGCCGTCGTCGATGGCGGCGTCGGCCTCGGCGCAGATCTCCTCGATCCGGGCGGCCAGCGACTCGCCGCCGCCGGAGACCCGGTAGAGGCCGGAGAGGGTCACGGCCTTCATGCCGGGCATGTCGCCGTCGGCGTTGATGTGCACGAGCTTGGCCAGCTCGTCGTTGTCGATGACCGGGAACGGCAGGGTCACGCTGCGGCAGGAGGACGCGCTCGGCTCCAGGAGGTTGCCCTGGGGGCCGAGGGAGGAGATCAGCGAGGTGACGAGCTCCTCGCGGATGGCGTCCAGCGGCGGGTTGGTGACCTGCGCGAAGAGCTGGGTGAAGTAGTCGAAGAGCAGCCGGGGACGCTCGGAGAGCGCGGCGATCGGCGAGTCGGTGCCCATCGAGCCGATGGGCTCGGCGCCGGCCTTGGCCATCGGCGCGAGGATGACGCGCAGCTCTTCCTCGGTGTAGCCGAAGGTCTGCTGGCGGCGGGTGACCGAGGCGTGGGTGTGCACGATGTGCTCACGCTCGGGCAGGTCCGCGAGCTCGATCAGGCCGGAGTCCAGCCACTCCTGGTAGGGCTGCTCGGCGGCGAGCTGCGCCTTGATCTCGTCGTCCTCGATGATGCGGTGCTCGGCGGTGTCCACGAGGAACATCCGGCCGGGCTGGAGGCGGCCCTTGCGGACGACCTTGGCGGGGTCGATGTCCAGGACGCCGACCTCGGAGGAGAGCACGACCAGGCCGTCGTCGGTGACCCAGTAGCGGCCGGGGCGCAGACCGTTGCGGTCGAGGACCGCGCCGACCTGGATGCCGTCGGTGAAGGTGACACAGGCCGGGCCGTCCCAGGGCTCCATCATCGTGGAGTGGTACTGGTAGAAGGCGCGCCGGGCCGGGTCCATGGAGGGGGAGTTCTCCCACGCCTCGGGGACCATCATCAGCACGGAGTGCGGCAGCGAGCGGCCGCCGAGGTGGAGCAGCTCCAGGACCTCGTCGAAGGAGGCGGAGTCGGAGGCGTCCGCGGTACAGACCGGGAACAGCCGGTCCAGCTGCTCGGCGTTGTCCGCACCGAAGAGCTTCGAGGCGAGCTGGGACTCGCGGGCCCGCATCCAGTTGCGGTTGCCCTTGACCGTGTTGATCTCGCCGTTGTGCGCGACGAAGCGGTACGGGTGGGCGAGCGGCCAGCTCGGGAAGGTGTTGGTGGAGAACCGCGAGTGGACCAGCGCGATGGCGGTGGCGAAGCGGCGGTCGGACAGGTCCGGGAAGAAGGGCTCCAGCTGGCCGGTGGTCAGCATGCCCTTGTAGACAATCGTCCGGGCGGACAGCGAGGGGAAGTAGACCCCGGCCTCGCGCTCGGCGCGCTTGCGCAGCGCGAAGGCCTTGCGGTCCAGCGCCAGACCGGTGTTCTCACCGTCGCTCACGAAGATCTGGGAGAAGGCGGGCATGGTGGCGCGGGCGCCGTTGCCCAGCAGCTGCGGGGCGACCGGGACCACCCGCCAGCCGATGACGTCCAGGCCTTCTTCACCGGCGATCGTCTCGATGCGTGAGACGGCGTCGGCCGCTTCCTGGGCATCGGACGGCAGGAAGGCGATGCCGACGGCGTAGGCGCCGGCCTCGGGCAGCTCGAAGGTGACGTTCTCGCGAAGAAACGCGTCCGGCACCTGGAGCAGGATGCCCGCGCCGTCACCCGAGTCGGGCTCGGAGCCGGTGGCACCGCGGTGCTCCAGATTCGTCAGGACGGTCAGTGCCTGCTCGACCAGTGCGTGGCTGGCCTCGCCGGTGAGGGTGGCCACAAAGCCGACGCCACAGGCGTCGTGCTCATTGCGGGGGTCGTACATCCCCTGCTGGGCGGGGCGGCCGTCCATGGGCGACCAGGCGGCGGCGCTGGCGCTGCTGGTGGTCGCGGAGTGCGTGGACGCGAAACGCATCGGCTCTCCCAACGTCGTCGTGGCATAGGCATTGCCGAGGGACGACGTTGGCCCTCCGCGAAATTTCGTGCAGGTTACAGGATCGCTCCCTTCTCGAAAAGCGAAAAGGGGCTTCCAACATGCGGACACCGCGCATGCGGTGAGTCAGTACGCGGACGGAATCTGCGCCGTCCTGCAAGGCGGCGTTCGCCGAGCGACATTGCCCGCGACGCCTGGGCCTTATGCCCGGTCGTCAACAAACCGAAACCGCTGGGTAACGCGGTAATTATGCAGTCACCCGCATGACACGTCACCCTACGACGGTTCCGAACAGCGCTCCCAGGGCGTACGTCACACCCGCCGCGGCGCCGCCGAGGGCCAGCTGGCGCAGCCCGCTGAACCACCAGGAACGTGCCGTCACCCGCGCCACGACCGCCCCGCAGGCAAACAGTCCGACCAGCGCGAGCAGCACCGCGGGCCAGATGGCGGATGCCCCCAGCAGGTAGGGAAGGACAGGCAGCAGCGCGCCCAGCGCAAAGGATCCGAAGGAGGAGAGCGCGGCCACGGTGGGCGAAGGAAGGTCGGACGGGTCGATGCCCAACTCCTCGCGGGCATGGATCTCCAGGGCCTGCTCGGGGTCCCGGGAGAGCTGTTCCGCGACCCGCCGGGCGAGCGCCGGCTCGACCCCGCGTGAGACATAGAGGGCCGCCAGCTCGTCCAGCTCGTCGGCCGGGTACTTGCGCAGCTCGGACCGCTCGATATCCAGCTCGGCCTGCACCAGCTCACGCTGCGAGGCGACCGAGGTGTACTCCCCCGCGGCCATCGAGAACGCGCCGGCGGCCAGGCCCGCGAGGCCGGTGATGATGATCGTCTGCTGCGACAGCGCACCGCCGGCGACACCCGTCATCAGGGCGAGGTTCGAGACCAGCCCGTCCATCGCGCCGAAGACGGCGGGGCGCAGCCAGCCGCCGTTCACATCGCGGTGGGTGTGGTTGTCGCGGTGGGCCACATGCGTCGGCGCCGCCGCATCCATGATCTCCATGACGGACATATCGGTACCTACTCCCTGCATCGAGGTGTGGGCCGATGGCGGCACTTCCCCCTCCAACACCTCGAAGTTATGCGCCCATTACCCTCCGCCGCTAGCAAGGAAGGCCGAACTTACCGCGCTGACCTGCGGGTTTTCCGCGCGGCCGGTGATGAGATCCGGGTCACATGCCCTTTCGGGGCCCTTTGGACGGTCCGTCCTGGTGCCGTCCCAGGGAGTCGACCGGGTGACCCTGCCGCCCGGGACAGGAGAGCGGGTCCGTCGCGTGGCACGGATACAGCCCAGCGGCCCGCAACCGGCCGGCGCCCCGCGGTCCCGGGCGGCGGTCCGGCCCGTACGACAGAACGGCACGCACCATGAGCGCAGTGCACCTCCCGCCCGCGGACCCGGCCGTGCCCACCGCGGGCGACTCGGTGCGCGACCGGGCCCGCGGCGCGATGCTCGGGCTCGCCGTCGGTGACGCGCTCGGCGCCCCGGCGGAGAACATGAAGCCCTCGCAGATCCGCCGCCGCTGGGGCCGCATCGAGGGGTATGTCGAGGACGACCCGGCCGGCACCGACGACACCGAGTACGCCATCTTCTCGGGGCTGCTGCTCGCCGCGCACGGCTCGGCGCTGACCGTCGCCCAGGTCGAGGCCGCCTGGCACCAGTGGATCGCCGACCGCGACGAGGGGCCGTTCCGCGGCGCGGGCTTCAGCGAGCGCGGCACCCTGGAGAACCTGCGCCGGGGCCTGGCCGCCCCCATCTCCGCCCAGCACCGGCACGCCTGGAGCGACGGGCTGGCGATGCGCGCCGCGCCGTTCGGGGTGTTCGCCGCCGGGCGGCCCGCCGAGGCGGCCCGGCTGGTCGCCATCGACGGCACGGTCAGTCACGACGGCGAGGGGATCTACGGGGGCCGGGCGGTGGCCGCCGGGGTCGCCGCCGCCATGGTCGCCCTCCCCCAAGGACCCTCGACAGCCTCCGGTCCAGGAGGAACCCCCAACACCGACGCGGTGATCGCCGCGGCGCTGTCCGTCGTACCGGAGGACTCCTGGACCGCCCGCTCGCTGCGCCGGGCGGTCGGCGCCGCCCAGCGCTCCCGCTACGACCCGGGCATCACCCGGCTCGGCACCGAGCGGGCGGTGCGTTCCGCCGTCGTGGTCGGCGGCTACCCCTGGACGGATCTGGCGCCGGAGGCCGTCGGCCTGGCCTTCGGCGCGTTCGCGGCGGCCCGCGGTGACTTCTCCGCCTCGGTGCTGACCGCGGTCAACATGGGGCGCGACGCCGACACCACGGCGGCCGTCGCCGGAGCGCTGGCCGGAGCGCTCTGCGGCGTCGCCGCGATCCCCGAGGCCTGGGCCGGCGCCATCGGCCCGGCGCGGGGCAGCTGTCTGCCGTCGATGGCGGGCTATCACGTCCTGGACATCGCGGATCTGCTGACGCCACAGGGAGCCTGCGCCGGGGCGGGCCCAGGGCCGGCAACGGGCATCGGGATCGGCACCGGTGCCGAGGCCGGGGTGGGGGCCGGATGAACGGCGGGCGCACCGCGCGGGAGGCCGCCGCCCCCGCCGTGGACGGCCCCCGGGACACCACGGGCGCCCGGAGCCGTATCGAAGGGCTACTGCTCGGGGTGGCCGCGGGCGACGCCGCCGGGTGGCCCGCGGCCCGGCACCGGGCGGCGCGGATGCCGGAGTGGACCCGGCGGCTGACCCGTGAGCTGGACACCTTCGCCGAGCAGAACGCGACCACCACGCTGCCCGTGCCGATCGCCCTCAATCAGCCGCCCGAGCCGCTGCGGCTGGGGCCCTCCGATGACGCCGAGTGGGCGGCCTTCACCGCCGGATCGGTGCTCACGGCGGCCGGTGCGCTGCTCAGCGACCTGGGCCGGGACCGCCGGATGCGCGCCGCGATCGATCTGGCCTGGAACGCGCTGGCCTGCGAGGTCGCCGCGGCCGCCGAACGGGCGCCCGAGGTGGAGTCCGCCGTGCTGCCGCTGCGCGCCCGGATCTCCGTACGGGCCGGGCTGGGCAATCTCGCCGCCGGGCTGCGGCCGCCGGCCACCGGCCACGACAACCCGCACTTCTTCGACGACGCGGCCTGCGTACGCGCCGCCGTGCTGGCCGTGGTGCACCCGGGCGAGCCGTCCGCGGCGGCCGACCTGGCCGAGTACGACGCGCGCTACACCCAGGACGGCGACGGGGTGCACGGTGCCCGTGCGATGGCCGCCGCGGTCGCGGCCGCGCTCGGCGGCACGGCGGCCGGCGGCTGTGTGGAAGCGGCGCTGGACCAGCTCCCCGAGGGCACCGAGATCCGCCGCAACGCCCTGCATGCGGTCCGTCTCGCGCAGGCCTTCGCCACCGACGGCCACGGCCCGTCCGGCCGCCCCGGCACCGCCTTCGCCCTGGTGCCCGTGCTGGAGCACGAGATCGTCGACCACGTCTACAGCTACGGCATCGCCGCGGCCGAGACCGTCCCGGTGGCACTGGCGCTCGCGCTGGCCACGGACGGGCAGGTCGCCGAGGCGGTACCGGCCGCCGCCTGCCTCTCCCGGGTCGCCGACTCCGCGCCGGCCCTGGCCGGGGCCCTGACCGGAGCGCTCGGGGGTGCCCACGCCCTGCCCCGCACCTGGCGCGACGCCTGCCGGGTGCTGTCCGGCTGCGCGCTGCCACGGCTGGCCGGCACGGACCTAGTCGAGCTGGCCGGGCTGCTCGCCCTCACGGAGCTGACCGCCCCCGAAGCCGCGGACGCGGCCGTCCCTCCGGCCGTCCCCGAAGCCGTCTCCGGCGCCCTTCTGGCCCCCTGCCCCTCCCCCACCGTGGAAGGACTCACCCGCACATGACCTACGCAAGCGAGCAGACACCGGCCGCGGCACCGGGCGCGGCGAACGCCTCCGGCCCCCCGGCCGCCCAGGTCCTGCCGGCCGTCACTGTCACCCCGGTCGCGAAGCCGTCGCCGACGGGTCCTGTGCCCCCCGCCGTCCCCGTCCCGCCGTCCCTGGAGGACCGGGCGGCCGGCTGCCTGGTCGGCGCCGCCGTCGGCGACGCGCTCGGCGGGCCGGTGGAGGGCTGGTCGCCGGAGGAGATCGTCAAGCGGCACGGCGGCCGGGTCGGGGGCATCGTCGGACCGTTCCACGACGACTGGCGCACCGCCCGCCCGATCGCGCCGTACCACAAGGGCGACGGCCACGTCACCGACGACACCTTGATGACGCATGCGCTGGTACGGGTCTACGAGACGGTGCGCGACCACCTCGACGCCTATGACATCGCCGACCACCTCGTACCGGATCTGATCGGCACCCCGCGCTGGATCCCGGAGCTGGAGACCGAGGCGCTGCCGTTGCAGCGGATCTTCCTCGCCGAGAAGTGGATCGTGGCGCGGCTGCACTACGGGCATGCGGACCCGCGCGAGGCGGGCGTCGGAAACATCGTCAACTGTGGTGCGGCGATGTACATGGCACCGGTCGGCATCGTCAACGCCGGCAACCCGGACCGGGCGTACGCCGAGGCGCTGGACATCTCCGGCGCGCATCAGGCCTCGTACGGGCGGGAGGCGGCGGGGGTGTTCGCCGCGGCCGTGGCCGCCGCCTTCACGCCCGACGCCACGGTGTCCTCCGTCGTCGTCCAGGCGCTGCGGCTGGCCAAGGACGGCACCCGCGCCGCGATCGAGGCGGTCTGCGAGGCCGCGTCGTCGCTCACCGACCCCGAGTCGGCGCTGGTGCCGCTGCGTGCGGCGATCGCTCCCTTCGACACCGTGGGCCCCGACTACCGCAACCCGTCGCTCGGCGCCCGGCGCCCCTCCCGGCTGCATGCCGTCGAGGAACTCCCCATCGCCCTGGGCATGTTGCTGATCGGTGGCGGCGACTACCGGGCCACGGTCCTCGGCTCCGTCAACTACGGCCGTGACTGCGACTCGATCGCCACGATGAGCGGCGCGCTGGTCGGCGCCCTGCGCGGCGAGTCCGCCGTGCCGGCCGAGTGGAGCACGGAGGTCGCCCGCGCCAGCCGCCTCGATCTCCAGGCGCCCGGGGCCGCGCTGGCCACCGTCACCCGCGAGATCTTCACCCGCGACCGGGCCCGCGCCCGCACCCACGAGCAGGCCTTCACCGCGATCTCGGCCATCCCGGCGATGACGGAGGCGGGCGAGCGGTGACGACCACGGCGGCCGTCGCCAGGACCGCCTGCGCGCCGCCGCTCCGGGTGACCTGGGTGCAGCCCGAGGACCTGATCGGTCACGAGCTGCGGCAGGCGGCGGAGGACGGCCGGGACGCCGCCGGGATCGCGCGGCGGTGGCGCGCGGCGGGCGGCGGGACGGCACCCGGCCGGGCAGGCGCCTCCCCCGGCCCGGCGGATCCGGCGCTGCGGGCACTCGCCGGGACTCTGCTCGATGAACTCGCGCTGCTGCCCTGCCCGTCGGAGACGGACGAGCCCACCGCCCTGGCGGCGATCCGGGCGGGGTGGGAAGCGCGGGCCACGGGCGGCGGGCCGCGGCCCGAGCCGCAGCAGCAGTCGTGCGGCGCGGTGCCGGCCGCCCGGCTGGAGGCCGCCTGGCTCGGGCGGGCGGCCGGCTGTCTGCTCGGCAAGCCCGTCGAGAAGCTGCCGCTCGGCGGGGTACGGGCGCTCGCCCACTCGACCGGCAACTGGCCGCTGGCCTCGTACTTCACCGAGCGGGGTCTCGATCCGGCGGTGGCCGCGCGCTACCCGTGGAACCGCCGCAGCCGCGCCACCTCGCTGGCCGAGAACATCGACGGCATGCCGGAGGACGACGACCTCAACTACCCGCTGCTCGGTCTGCTGCTCCTCGAACGGCACGGGCACGGCTTCACCACCGCCGATGTGGCGCGGCTGTGGCTGGACGAACTGCCGGCCGGCCGTACCTTCACCGCCGAGCGCCTCGCGTACCGCAATCTCCTGGACGGCATCGAGCCACCGCACACCGCGCGGCACCGCAACCCGTTCCGGGAGTGGATCGGCGCGCAGATCCGCGCCGACATCTTCGGCTGGACGCACCCCGGCGACCCGGCGGCCGCCGCGGCCGCGGCCTGGCGGGACGCCACGCTCAGCCATACCGCGAACGGTGTGTACGGCGCGATGTTCACCGCCGCCGCACTCGCCGGGGCGGGCGCGGCGGGCGCCGATGTGCACGGCGCGCTGCGGGCCGGGCTGGCCGTGATCCCCGCGCGCTCCCGCCTCGCACAGGCCGTGCGCTGCGGCATCGCGGCGGCACACGACGAACCCACCGGTACGCCGGCCGGCTTCGCGGCCGTCGTCGACCGGCTGCACACCGCCTACGGGCACCACCACTGGGTGCACGCCGTGCCGAACGCGGCGCTGCTGGCCGCCGCGCTCACCCACGCCGACGGTGACTTCACCGGCTCCATCTGCCGTGCGGTGTCCGGAGGCTGGGACACCGACTCCAACGGTGCCACGGCCGGTTCGCTGGCCGGACTGCTCGCCGGATCGCCCGAGGCGCTGCCCGCCCGCTGGACGGCACCGCTGCGCAACCGGCTCGCCACGAGCGTCGGCGGGCTCGACGGCATCGGCTTCGACGCCCTCGCGGCCCGTACCGCCGCACTGGCCGCGCCCTGTCCCCCGCCCCACCGACCGGAGGCACCCGCACCATGACCGACCCGTCCCTGTCCGCGATGGCCGGGCCCGCCGCCGGCGAGCGCACCGCCCCGGATCCCCCCGCCTCCGGTCCGCTCGCCGGACTGCGGGTGCTCGATCTCGCCACGCTGTTCGCCGGTCCGCTCGCCGCCACCCTGCTGGGGGACTACGGCGCCGAGGTGATCAAGGTCGAGCATCCGCAGCGGCCCGACCCGTCGCGCGGCCACGGGCCCGCCAAGGACGGCATCGGACTGTGGTGGAAGCTGCTGGGCCGCAACAAGAAGACCCTCACGCTCGATCTGTCCCACCCGGACGGCCGGGACGTCCTGCTGCGGCTGGCCGCCGGGGCGGACGTCGTCATCGAGAACTTCCGGCCCGGGACACTGGAGCGATGGGGGCTGGGCTGGGACGAGCTGTCCGCCGCCAACCCGCGTCTGGTGCTGGCCCGGGTCACCGGCTTCGGGCAGTTCGGCCCCTACGCCCGCCGCCCCGGGTTCGGCACGCTCGCCGAGGCCATGAGCGGCTTCGCCGCGATCACCGGTGAGCCGGACGGGCCGCCGACCCTGCCGCCGTTCGGGCTCGCCGACGCGATCGCCGCGATGGCCACGTCGTACGCCGTGATGGCCGCGCTGCACGGGCGGACGGCGACCGGCCGCGGCCAGGTCATCGACCTGGCGCTGATCGAACCGATGCTGACCGTCCTCGGCCCGCAGCCGCTCTGGTACGACCAGCTCGGCCATGTCCAGCCGCGGACCGGCAACCGCTCCGCCAACGTCGCGCCGCGCAACACCTACCGCACCGCCGACGGCTCATGGGTGGCGGTCTCCGCCTCGGCCGAGTCGGTCGCCGAGCGGGTGATGCGGCTGGTCGGCCGGCCCGAGGTGATCGACGAGCCCTGGTTCGCGACCGGCGCGGGACGGGCCCGGCACGCCGATGAGCTCGATACGGCGGTCGCCGGCTGGATCGCCCGGCACGACCGGGCCGAGGTGATGGCCGCCTTCGAGAAGGCCGAGGCGGCGGTGGCGCCCATCTACGACATCCGCGAGGTGATGGCGGACCCGCAGTACCAGGCACTGGGCTCGATCACCGAGGTCCCGGACGACGAGCTCGGCACCCTCCGGATGCAGAACGTCCTCTTCCGGCTCTCCGAGACGCCGGGCGCCATCCGGTGGGCGGGCCGCCCGCACGGCGCGGACACGGACGAGGTGCTGGCCGCCCTCGGACTGACCGGCCCCGAGATCGACGGGCTGCGTGCGGCGGGTGCGCTGTGAGGCCGGCTTCCCCGACGCCTCGGCACGAGACCGTTCCCACGCCGCTGACCTGGCTGTATGTGCCCGGGGACCGCCCGGAGGTGGTGGCCAAGGCGCTCGCCTGCGGGGCCGATGTGGTCGTGGTCGACCTGGAGGACGCGGTCGCCCCGGACCGCAAGGAGTACGCGCTGCGCGCCACCGCCGAGCTGCTGAGCGGCCCGGCCCCGGGCCCCTGCCCGGTCCATGTCCGCGTCAATGCGCTGGACGGTCCGCTCGCCGAGACCGAGATCCGCACGCTGGCCACGCTGCCGGGCCTGGCCGGTCTGCGGCTGCCCAAGGTGCAGGGCCCGGCGGATGTGCACCGCGCCGCCGGCTGGGCGACGACCGCCGCGGACCCCGTTCCCGGGCCTCTCCCCTACGCCGCGGAGGGGGCCGTACGACCGGCCGGACGCACCCTCGCGGGTCACTTCACCCCCGCCCGCACGGCCCCGGGAAGCACCACCGCCACCCTCGCCCCCACGGCCACCCCCGCCACGGGCGCCCTCCCCGCCACCCCGGCCCTGTTCGCCCTGCTCGAATCCGCGCTGGGCATCGAGCACGCCTTCGCCATCGCCACCGCGCATCCGGCGCTCCGCGGGATCGCGCTCGGCGAGGCCGATCTGTGCGGGGAGCTGGGGGTGCGGGACGACACGGGGCTGGCCTGGCCCCGCGGCCGGACCGTGGTCGCCGCCCGCGCGGCCGGGCTGGCCCCGCCGCCGCAGTCGGTCTACCCGGACGTCCACGACCTGGACGGCCTGGCCCGGTCCTGTGCCCTGGGCCGCGCCCTGGGGTTCCTGGGGCGGGCAGCGCTCCACCCCCGCCAGCTTCCGGTCATCAAAACGGCGTTCCTCCCCTCGGCGGAGGAGATCGCGGCGGCACGGGAGACGGTGCGGGCGGCCGCGGCGGAGGGCGGCGGGGCGCTGGCGCTGCCGGACGGCCGGTTCGTGGATGCGGCGGTGGTCGCGGGGGCCCGGCGGGTGCTGGAGCTGGCCGAGCGCCGACGCTGACCGAGCGCCGCCGGGCCGGAACAGCACCGCGCCGGGCGGATCCGACGTATCGGGTCCGCCCGGCGCGGTCGGCAGCCGGTGGCCGCCTCAGGGCTTCTTGGTGCTGCCGCTCCCGGCGGGCTTGGCGGCATCCGCGGCGGGGGCGTCGGCCGCGGGGGCATCCGACGCGCCCGCGGCCTTCTTGTCGCCGGGCTCGTCCGTCGCGGACCCGGAGGCACCGTCGGCGCCGTCGGCACCCGCCTCCGTCTCCGTCTCCCCGTCGTCCTCGGACGCCGTCTTCGACGACGGCTTCTCGACCGAGACCTTGGCATCGTCGGCGCGGTCGGTGTCCTCGGCCGCCGCGCCGTCCGCACCCTCGGCGAGCTGCGCCCCCGGCTCGACGACCGCTTCCCGTCCTGGTGCCTTCTTGGCGGAGACCACGAAGTAGGCGACGGCGAGGACGAAGACGATCAGCGCGGTCCAGACGTTCAGCCGCAGGCCCAGGATGTGGTGCGCCTCGTCGACCCGCATGTACTCGATCCACGCGCGGCCCGCGCAGTAGGCGGCGACATACAGCGCGAAGGCCCGCCCGTGCCCGAGCCGGAAGCGCTTGTCGGCCCACATCACCAGCGCGGCGACACCGATGCACCACAGGCACTCGTAGAGGAAGGTCGGGTGGTAGGTACCGCCGATCCGCCCGATGGCCGGGTCGGAGCTGATCTTCAGCGCCCACGGGACATCGGTCGGCTTGCCGTACAGCTCCTGGTTGAACCAGTTGCCCCAGCGGCCGATCGCCTGCCCGAGCGCCAGACCGGGCGCGAGCGCGTCGGCATACGCGGGGAGCGGGATACCGCGCCGGCGGCAGCCGATCCAGGCGCCCACGGCGCCCAGCGCGACCGCGCCCCAGATGCCGAGGCCGCCCTCCCACACCTTGAAGGCGTCGAGGGGATGGCCGTTCGGGCCGAAGTAGGGCTCGTACGTCGTGACGACGTGGTAGAGGCGTCCGCCGACCAGCCCGAAGGGCACGGCCCACACGGCGATGTCGGCAACGGTGCCGGAGCGGCCCCCGCGCTGCACCCAGCGCTTGTTGCCGAGCCAGACGCCGACGAAGACGCCGATGATGATGCAGAACGCGTAGCCGCGCAGCGGAATCGGGCCGAGATGTACGACGCCGACCGACGGGCTGGGAATGAATGCGAGGTCCATGGCAGGGACGACGCTACCGCGCCGGGCGGGGTCGACGACAACCCACCCGGCAACGGCTGCGTAACGACCCCGCGAGCACACCATGACGCTGCGTGTCCGCGAGGGCCGCGGCGCTCCTCGGGGCGGAGGCCTACGACAGGGCCTAGTAGCCCGGCGGGGCGCTCGTTGCGGGGTGTTGTGCCCGGGGCGAGGCGCTCCGTCCGGCCTGCTTGCCCTGGGGCGAGGTGCTCATGTGCGGTGCGGCGCCCGGGTGCGGTGAGGAGCTCTTCCCCGGCTGCTTGCCCTTGTTGGCGTCCTGCACCATCTTCTTCAGGTCCGCGGGGCTGAACCGGCCGCCCTTCTCCTTGGCGAGGTCCTTGCCGTTGAGCAGAACGGTCGGGGTGCCGCGGTAACCGGTCTCGGCGAAGGCGTCGGTGGACTTCTGCACGAAGGCGTCGTACCTGCCGTCGTTGACGCATGTGGTGAAGGCGGGGGTCACCAACCCCTTGACCTTGCCGGCCAGTTGGAGGAGGTACTTCTTGTCGGCGAACTTGTCCTGCTGCTCGGGCGGCTGGTGGGAGTAGAGGACGTCGTGGTACGCGCGGAACTTCCCCGCGTCCTGGGCGCACATGGCGGCGTTGGCGGCATTGCGGGAACCCTTGCCGCCGGCGTTCCCGTCGATGATCGTCACGAGGTGGTACTCGCTCTTGAGCCGGCCGGAGTCCTCCAGCTCATGGATGGCCGGGCGGAAGCCGGTCTCGAACTGCTGGCAGGCGGGACAGCGGAAGTCCTCCCACACGGTGAGTGTGGAAGGGGCATTGGGAGCGCCGACGGGGATGGCGGGCCGGCTGCCGCCGCTGGCCTGCTTGGGGCGGGCCGTCTCGTTGTCGGAACTGGTCCCGCCGCTGTTGGCCGAAGTCGCCCAGACGGCAATACCGCCGGCGATCGCCAGCACCACCACCACCGATCCGGCGACGATGGCCTGACGGCCGCGCCGGGCGCGCACCCTCTCCTTTTCCCGCTGTTCCTGTAGCCGCTCGCGGGCGGTTCTCTTACCCTCATGATTCTTCTGGCTCACGCCCCTGGACAACGAAGCGGAGGGGTGCCGCCGCACTCCTCCGCACCGATGTTCGCCCTATCGAGGGACAGCGACCGGACCTGCGTACCTGCCAGGTCCGGTCGCCGCAGTGCCTCCAGGGGAGACGTCCCCTAGGCCCGCTTGCGCACGCCCTCGGCCAGCTCGGCGGCCAGGGCGCGGATCCCGGCGAGGCCGGCCGCCATGTCACCGTCCGCGGTCAGCATCAGCTTGACGAACGCCGAGCCGACGATCACACCGTCCGCGAACTGGGCCACCTCGGCGGCCTGTTCGGCGTTGGAGACGCCGAGGCCGACGCAGACCGGCAGCCCGGTGGTCGCCTTGGTGCGCCGCACGAGGTCCTGCGCCTGCTCGCCCACCGACGCGCGGGTGCCCGTGACGCCCATCAGCGAGGCGGCGTACACGAAGCCGGAGCCCGCCGCCGTGATCTCGGCGAGCCGCGCGTCCTTGCTGCTGGGGGCGACGACGAAGACGGTGGCAAGCCCGTGCTTGTCGGCGTTCTCCCGCCAGGTCGCGGACTCCTGGACGGGCAGGTCGGGCAGGATGCAGCCCGCACCGCCGGCCTCGGCGAGCTCGGCGGTGAAGCGCTCGATGCCGTAGCGGTCGATGGGGTTCCAGTACGTCATGACGAGGACGGGCTTGCCGGTGGCCTCGTGCGCCTCGCGGACGGTCCGCATGACGTCCGCGATCTTCACGCCCCCGCGCAGGGCGATGTCGTCGGCGGTCTGGATGACGGGGCCGTCGAGGACGGGGTCGCTGTGCGGGAGCCCGATCTCCACGACGTCCGCGCCGCCGTCGAAGACGGCCTTGGCCGCCTCGATGCCGCCGTCGACGGTCGGGAACCCGGCCGGCAGATAGGCGATGAGGGCGGACCGGCCCTCGGCCTTCGCGGCGGCCAGGGTGTCACTCAGCAGCTTGATGTTCCCGCTCACTTGACGTCCCCCTCGATCTCCGCGTCCGCGGTGTCGGTGTCCGCCTCGACGGCGGCGTCCGTGTCGTACAGGCCGAAGTAACGGGCGGCGGTGTCCATGTCCTTGTCGCCGCGCCCGGACAGGTTGACCACGATCAGCCCGTCCGTGCCGAGCTCCTTGCCGAGGTCCAGGGCGCCGGCCAGGGCGTGGGCGCTCTCGATGGCGGGGATGATGCCCTCGCTCCGCGAGAGCAGGCGCAGCGCCTGCATCGCGGCGTCGTCGGTGACGGCGCGGTACTCACCGCGGCCGGTGTCCTTGAGGAAGGCGTGCTCGGGCCCGATGCCCGGGTAGTCGAGGCCGGCCGAGATGGAGTAGGGCTCGGTGATCTGGCCCTCCTCGTCCTGGAGGACGTAACTCCTGGACCCGTGCAGGATTCCCGGCTCACCGGCGCTCAGGGTGGCGGCATGCTCCCCGGTCGCGATGCCGTGGCCTGCGGGCTCGCAGCCGATGAGCCGGACGCCGGCGTCCGGGATGAAGGCGTGGAAGAGCCCGATGGCGTTGGAGCCGCCGCCGACACAGGCGACGGCGGCGTCGGGCAGGCGGCCCGCGCGCTCCAGGATCTGGCGGCGCGCCTCCACGCCGATGACGCGGTGGAAGTCGCGGACCATCGCGGGGAACGGGTGCGGTCCCGCGACGGTCCCGAACAGGTAGTGGGTGCGGTCGACGTTGGCGACCCAGTCGCGGAAGGCCTCGTTGATGGCGTCCTTGAGGGTGCGGCTGCCGGACTTCACGGCGATGACCTCGGCGCCGAGCATCCGCATCCGGGCGACGTTGAGGGCCTGGCGCCGGGTGTCGATCTCGCCCATGTAGATGGTGCAGTCGAGGCCGAAGAGGGCGCAGGCGGTGGCGGTGGCGACGCCGTGCTGGCCGGCGCCGGTCTCGGCGATGACCCGGGTCTTGCCCATCCGCTTGGTGAGCAGTGCCTGGCCCAGCACGTTGTTGATCTTGTGCGAGCCGGTGTGGTTGAGGTCCTCACGCTTGAGGAACACCCGGGCCCCGCCGGCGTGTTCGGCGAACCGCGGCACCTCGGTGAGCGCGCTGGGGCGCCCGGTGTAGTTGACCATCAGGTCGTTGAGTTCGGCCGCGAAGGCGGCGTCCGCCTTGGCCTTCTCGTACTCGGCGGCGACCTCGTCGACCGCGGCGACCAGTGCCTCGGGGATGAACTTGCCGCCGTAGGCACCGAAGTAGCCCTCGGCGCTGGGCACACGTCCCTCAGGGTCGGGAAGGAAGAAATCGGAGGACATCAGACGCACTCCTCTGCCGGGGCAGCTGCCCCGGAAGTCCGGTTATGTCAGCGATATTTCGCGATTCGGGATTCGAGCATCACGGTATGCGGCGCGCGCGGACGGGTCGCTGCCTCCGGGGAGCCGCGAGCGGCGGTTCCGCGGAGGGGTGGGCCGACGTCACGGGACGCGGCCGCAGCGCTCCCCCGCCCCTCCCCCCTCTCCCCCTTCGAGGGAGGGGGCGGGGGTGGGGGGGGACGAGCAGGCGGTCAGACGACCGCCGTGCCCCCTGGCAACCCGGCGCCGGTACGGGGCCGACGCGTCAGCGCGCGGACCCCGGTCGCCATCGCATGCCGTTGATCTGTCCCGGCTCGGAGCCGATGTGATACCTGACCCTGCGCCCGTGGACCCGCCGTGCGGGCGCCCGGCAGCCGCGGTGCCACGGGGGCAGCGCGCAGCGCCTCGTCGGCTCGGGGCGGCGGCGGGCGACGGGCGGGAATCCCCGGCCGAGCGCCGGGCAGGGGACGCGGGCGGACCCCGCCGCGGCGCGCACGCCGACCGGGCCCGGGTGCGGAACCCGGGCCTGGCAGCGGATGCCTGCGGCGGTGGCGGTCATGTCGGTGTGTGCCGTCCCCGGCCGCTCAGGACCGGCCGTGCCGGATCGCCGGGTGGGAGCCCGCGGCGACCAGATCGGCGACCGCGGTCCTGGGGTCCTTGCCGGTCACCAGCGACTCGCCGACCAGCACCGCGTCCGCGCCGTCGTTGGCGTACGCGATCAGGTCGTGCGGCCCGCGGACGCCGGACTCGGCGATCTTGACGATGTGGTCGGGGATCTCGGGGGCGATCCGGGCGAAGTTGCCGCGGTCGACCTCGAGGGTCTTCAGGTTGCGGGCGTTGACGCCGATGATCTTGGCGCCGGCGTCCACCGCGCGGGCGACCTCGTCCTCGTCGTGCACCTCGACCAGCGGCGTCAGCCCGATCGACTCGGCCCGCTCGATCAGCGAGACCAGGGCCTCCTGCTCCAGCGCGGAGACGATCAGCAGCGCGAGGTCGGCGCCGTAGGCACGGGCCTCCCACAGCTGGTAGGCGGTGACGATGAAGTCCTTGCGCAGGACGGGGATGTCGACCTTGGCGCGGACGGCCTCCAGGTCGGCCAGCGAACCGCCGAACTTGCGCTGCTCGGTCAGGACGGAGATGACCGCCGCGCCGCCCGCCTCGTAATCGGCGGCCAGACCGGCCGGGTCGGCGATCGCGGCGAGCGCGCCCTTGGAGGGGCTGGAGCGCTTGACCTCGCAGATCACCGTGACGCTCTCGCCCTTCAGCGCCGCGACGCCGTCCTTGGCGGGACGCGCCTTCTGGGCCCGCTCCTTGAGCTCGTCGAGGCCGACGCGCGCCTGCCGCTCTGCGAGGTCGGCACGGACGCCGTCGATGATCTCGTCGAGCACACTCACGCGAGCGGCCTCCTTCTTGAGCGGTGGAGGTGGACAGTGGCCTGTGGGACACGCTGACCCATCCGGCACTCCGATGGTATCCGCCATGGGACGCAGGTCTCACATCCGGTGGACCGCGGTCCCACGACCTGGACATTTCCGGGTCGCATGCGGGGCTCCGCAGCCGAACCGGGCGGCCGGCGCCTCACGGTGCCAGACCGCTGCCGAAGGGGAGATTGCGTACGACGGTGAAGACCAGCAGCAGGCCGCCCAGCGCCCACCAGTGGACGGCTCGCGGCCGCGGGCCCGCCGTCCGGCGGCCGCGCACCGCACGGCTCACCCAGACCGCCCAGAAGGCCGCACAGGCGGCGTATCCGGCCACGGCGAGGGCATTGGCGCCGAGCGCCGCGGCGAGATCGCCGTGGGCGACGGCATGGGCGCTGCGCAGACCGCCGCAGGCCGGGCAGAAGAGGCCGGTGAGGTGCAGCAGCGGGCACACCGGGTAGTGGCCGGGCTCGTTCGGGTCGACGGCACCGAGCCAGCCGAAGGCGGCGGTGGCGGCGGCCAATGAGCCCAGGGGCGCCGCGAGGCGGCGCGGCAGGCCGCCGTGGAGTGGGGCTTCGGGCCGGGGCCGCGCCACGGGTTCGCTCACGTGCCGATTGTGCGGCCGCACGCGCAAAGGCGCAGCTTCTCGGCCGCCGTACGGAACGGGCACGGACGGCGGGTACGGCACCGGGGGTGCGTACGGGCCGGGAAGCGGCGCCTTCGAGGGATGCCACGAGGGTGGCGCCGGAGCGCGGCGCCACGGGGAGCGGGAGCTCAGCCCTCCTGCGGCTGTGCCTGTGCCTGGGGGCGCGGCTTGGCCGCGCGCTTGGGCTCCGAGCCCAGACCGGCCATGCGCATCAGACCGCCCACGACGGCACCGAGGCCGATCAGCGCCATCCCGGCCCAGAAGCCGGGCACATTCGCCAGCACGATGAAGGCTCCGGCGACGCAGAAGCCGATGAACGAGATGATGACGCCGGTCCAGGCGGCGGGGGTGTGTCCGTGGCCACTGCTCGACATGAATGCTCCTCGATGCTCTGTCCGCGCCGGGTCCGGGCGCGATGATCCTCGTCGGCCATTGTCACCGATGCCGGGCGGAGCACCGTTACCGGGTGGGGTCCTCACCGCGGTCCAGGGACTTCCAGATCTCCTCCGGACGGTCCAGGTCCGGCGCGGGCGGAGCACGGCGCGGGCCGCGGGCGCCGCCGGGCGTGCGCTCGTACCGGCCCGACATTGCAGGCCAGTGGCGTCCGTACACCAGCGCCAGCAGCCCGGCGACCAGCAGCAGCAGACCGCCGGCCGCGGCCACCCACGGCCAGCCGGTGTGCGTGACGTGATGCACATCGGCTCCGGTCAGACCGACCGCGGTGGCCGCCTTCTCGCGCAGCGCCGAGGTGTCGGAGTTGCCCCGCACCGCGGCGGCGACGATGCCCACCCCGCTGAGCGCGAGCAGACCGGCGACCGCGAGCCGGCCGGCCCGGCGCACCGCGAAGACGGCGACCAGCGCGGCCAGGCCGACGACGGCCAGCGCGCCGGGCACACCGGTCACATCCGCGCCGGTCACGGTGCGCGGCAGCTCGCCCTGGGCCAGCACCGCGGTGCCCTCGGCCCAGGTGCGGCCGGAGGCCAGCAGCGCCAGGGCGGCGCCGGCCGCGCCGGCCAGCAGCGCCAGGGCGAGACTGCGTTTCGCGCCGGGCGCGGGCCCGGCCGGCGGGGACACGGACGCGACCGAGGGCTCGGTCTCGGCGGGGGTCTGGGGTACGGCAGTCACGCGTACCACTATCGCGCACCGGCCGCCGGGGACCGGCGCGCGGGGTGGGGAGGGGCTACCTGCCCAGGTGGTTCGCGGTGTTGACGGCGCGCAGCACCGCGGCCGCCTTGTTGCGGCACTCGGTGTCCTCGGCCACCGGGTCGGAGTCGGCGACCACCCCGGCGCCCGCCTGGACGTAGGCGGTGCCGTCCCGGAGCAGGGCCGTGCGGATCGCGATGGCGGTGTCGGAGTCACCGGCGAAGTCGAGGTAGCCCACGCAGCCGCCGTACAGACCGCGCCGGGTCGGCTCCAGCTCCTCGATGATCTGGAGGGCGCGCGGCTTGGGGGCGCCGGAGAGCGTGCCCGCAGGGAAGCAGGCGGTGAGCACGTCGAAGGCGGTACGGCCCTCGGCCACCTGGCCGGTGACCGTCGAGACGATGTGCATCACATGGCTGTAGCGCTCGACGGACATGAAGTCGACGACCTCGACGCTGCCCGGTTCGCAGACCCGGCCCAGGTCGTTGCGGCCCAGGTCGACCAGCATGAGATGTTCGGCGCGCTCCTTGGGGTCGGCCATCAGCTCGTCGGCCAGGGCCTGGTCCTCCTGGACGGAGGCGCCGCGCGGGCGGGTGCCGGCGATGGGGTGGACCATGGCCCGGCCGCCCTCGACCTTCACCAGCGCCTCCGGGCTGGAGCCGACGACGTCGAAGGCGCCGCCTTCCGGGCCGTCGCCCCCCTCGAAGCGGAAGAGGTACATGTACGGGCTCGGGTTGGTGGCCCGCAGCACCCGGTAGACGTCCAGCGCGCTCGCCGTGCACGGGGTCTCGAAGCGCTGGGAGGGCACGACCTGGAAGGCCTCGCCGGCCCGGATGCGCTCCTTGATGTCGACGACGGCGTCCTGGTAGTCGGCGCCGCCCCATTTGACGCTGTACGGCGGGACCTCGGACGGCGGCAGCGCGGCGGCACTGGCGGCCGCGGGCCGGGCGAGGTCGTCGGCCATGGCGTCCAGGTGGGCCACCGCGTCCGCGTAGGCCTCGTCGATACCGGTGTCGAGGTCGTTGTGGTTGATCGCGTTGGCGATCAGCAGGACCGTGCCGTTCCAGTGGTCGAGGACGGCGAGGTCGGAGGTGAGCAGCATGGTGAGCTCGGGCAGCCGGAGGTCGTCCGCGGTCTGCTCGCCGACCTTCTCCAGGCGGCGCACGATGTCGTAGCCCAGGTAGCCGACCATGCCGCCGGTGAACGGCGGCAGCCCCTCGCCCTCGATCAGGTCCCGGGGGGTGTGCAGCGCCTCGACGGTGGCACGCAGCGCGGCGAGCGGGTCGCCGCCGGTGGGCATGCCGACGGGCGGGGTGCCGAGCCAGTGCGCCTGCCCGTCGCGGGTGGTGAGGGTGGCGGCGCTGCGGACGCCGATGAAGGAGTAGCGCGACCACGTACGGCCGTTCTCGGCGGACTCCAGGAGGAAGGTGCCGGGGCGTTCGTCTGCGAGTTTGCGGTAGAGCCCGACCGGTGTGTCGCCGTCCGCGAGCAGGCGCCGGGTGACGGGGATGACCCGCCGGTCCTTGGCGAGGGTGCGGAAGGTGTCGAGGTCCGGAGTGGCGGTGCCGGTGGTTCCCGTGGTCATGGCAGCGGAGCCTACTGGTCCTGGGCAGCCTCGGTGGCCAGCACATCCGCATCGAAGCAGGTGCGGTCGCCGGTGTGGCAGGCGGCGCCGACCTGGTCGACCCGGACCAGGAGGGTGTCGGCGTCACAGTCCAGGGCCACCGACTTGACGTGCTGGACGTGGCCGGAGGTGTCTCCCTTGACCCAGTACTCCTGGCGGCTGCGGGACCAGTACGTGCAACGGCCGGTGGTGAGGGTGCGGTGCAGGGCCTCGTCGTCCATCCAGCCGAGCATCAGCACCTCGCCGGTGTCGTACTGCTGGGCGATGGCGGGGACCAGGCCGTCGGCGCCGCGCTTGAGGCGGGCGGCGATGGCGGGGTCCAGGGCGGGGGTGGTGTCCGGAGTGGCGGCGCGGCTGCTCATGGTCTCCATTGTGCCGTGCGGCATCCTGCACCCATGCATCATCAGCAGCCGCCCGTGCCGCCACCGCCGCCGGACCCGGACCGCGCCGCGCGGGTGGCGGCGCGGGTGCTGGCGGCGGTGTTCGTGGCGGCGGTGGTGGTGGCCGTGGTGGTCGTGGTGGTGGTGTTCCACTTGTGAGGCGAAGGGCGGAGCGGGCTCACACCCCCAGCTTCGCCGCCATCAGCCGGCCGATCGCGTCCTTGTCGCCGTCCAGCTCCACATCGGCGGCCTCCTGCCGGCCGAAGGCGAACATCGTCAGCTCGCCCGGCTCGCCGACGACCGTGACCACCGGGGTGCCGCGGTGGGCCACCGCCGTCCGCCCGTCGGGCCGCCGCAGCACCAGGCCCACCGGCGCCTTACGGCCCAGCACCCGGGCCATCTTCTCGATCCTGGACCACAGGGCGTCCGCGAACACGGGGTCCAGCGCGCGCGGGGCCCAGTCCGGCTGGGCGCGCCGTACGTCCTCGGCGTGGACATAGAACTCGACGGTGTTGGCAGCCTCGTCGATCTGCTTCAGTGCGTACGGCGACAGCCGCGGCGGGCCGGTCCTGATCAGCCGGATCAGCTCCTCGTACGGCCGGCCGGCGAACTCCTTCTGCACCCGCTCCAGACGTGCGGCCAGCGGTTTGACGAGGATCCCGCCGGCCGCGTCGGCGCGCCGCTCGCGCACCACCACATGCGCGGCAAGTTCCCGGGCGGTCCAGTCCTCACACAGCGTCGGCGCCTCGGGGCCGGCGCTCTCCAACAGGTCGGCGAGAAGGAGCCGTTCACGCTTCGCATGGGTCGACATGCGGCCAGCCTACGACCGGCTGTGGCCCCCTGCCATGGGGCCGCGCCCCTGATCGACCCCGCTCCCCCCGTCTGCCGGGCCGTATCCGTTCAGGGCCCGCCCGGCTCCAGGTGGTCCATCAGGATGCGCTCCAGCTCCCGGGCGGCGCGCGGCGGGGAGACATCGCCCCGGTGGGCGACGGACACCACACGGTGCATCCCGGGCGTCGAGAAACGGGTGACGCGCAGGCCGGAGCGTTCGGCGACCATGCTGGGGACCACGGCGATGCCCAGCCCGGCCCGGACGAAGCCGAGGACCGCGTCCATCTCGCCGCCCTCGACGGTGAAGGTGGGCTCGAAGCCGGCCGCGCGGCAGGCCGCGGTGGTGAATTCCCGCAGGTCGTAGCCGCGGCGGAACATGGCCAGCGGCCGGCCTCGGAGATCCTCGACCCGGATGCGGGTGCGCCGGCCGACGGGGCCGGGGCGGTCGGGGGCGGAGACCACGACGAGTTCCTCGCGCAGCAGGTCGGACGTGACCAGGGCGGGGGCCTGGACCGGGAGCGGGGTGATGATCAGCGCCAGGTCCAGTGCGCCGTCGGCCAGCGCCCGGACGAGGTCCTGCGAGCCGTCCTCGGTGACGATCAGCTCCACGCCCGGGTAGGTGGTGTGGAAGGCCCGCAGGACGTCGGGGACGAGGCTGGCGCAGAGGCTGGGCGGGGCGCCGAGACGCAGCCGGCCGCGGCGCAGCCGGGCGACCTCCTGGACCTCGCGGCGGGCGGTCTCGGCATCGGCGAGGATGCGCCGGGCGAGCGGCAGCAGGGTCTCCCCGGCGTCGGTGAGGGTGATGTGGCCACGGGCGCGGTGGAACAGCTCCGCGCCCAACTCGCGTTCCAGCGACCGGATCTGCTGGGAGAGGGAGGGCTGGGCGACATGTTCGCGCTCGGCGGCGCGGGTGAAGTGCCGGGTGTCGGCCACGGCGGTGAAGTAGCGGAGCTGCTGCAACTGCATAAGAGGAATGCTAGGCGGCGGCGATAGGCCCTGCCTATGGAGATGAGCCGGACCATGTCTTGGACTGATGGGAGGCGAGGTCCTTACCGTCGGGACCCATGGCACTGGACACACGGACGGATCGACGGCCGTCCTTCGCGGGCCTTCTGTGGCGCTCGACCGTCGGCAAGAAGACGGCGATGGCCGTCAGCGGCATCGTGATGCTGCTGTATCTGGTCGTCCATATGCTGGGCAATCTCAAGATCTTCTTCGGGGCGGCGGACTTCGACGCCTACGCCGCCTGGCTGCGCACCATCGGCGAGCCGTTCCTGCACCACGAGTGGTTCCTGTGGATCGCGCGGGTGGTGCTCCTCGCCGCGGTGGTGGTGCATGCGGTGGCCGCGTACCAGCTCAGCCGGCGGGACATCGCCGCCCGGCCCACCCGCTATGCCCACCCGTCGCCCGGCCACCACCCCCGGCCGGGGCGCTTCGCGCCGCACCTCCTTCTGCGCCGCCGCCCGAGCTACGCCACCCGGACGATGCGCTGGGGCGGTGTCATCCTCGGCCTGTTCATCGTGTGGCACATCCTGGACCTGACGACGCTGACGGTGAATCCGCGCGCCGAGGCCGGCCACCCGTACGCGAACGTGGTGGCGACCTTCTCCACCTGGTACGGCAACACCGTCTACCTCGTGGCGATGCTGGCCCTCGGCCTGCACATCCGGCACGGCTTCTGGAGCGCCGCGCAGACGCTGGGAGCGGGCCGGCCCGGCCGCGACCGGACCCTCAAGACCCTGGCGAACACTCTCGCCGCCGCCCTGACCCTGGGCTTCATCGCCGTCCCCGTCTCCGTGCTGACCGGAGTAGTGAGCTGACATGACTTCGACCGCCGACAGGACGCCGTACGGCAGCTACGCCGACTACACGACCGGTACGCCCGTCGCCGACGCGGCGGCCCCCGACGGGCCGATCGCCGAGCGCTGGGACCGCCGCCGTTTCGAGGCCAAACTCGTCAACCCGGCCAACCGCCGCAAGCACACCGTCATCGTCGTCGGGACCGGGCTCGCGGGCGGCGCGGCCGGTGCCACCCTCGCCGAACAGGGCTACCACGTCGAGCAGTTCTGCTACCAGGACTCCCCGCGCCGCGCGCACTCCATCGCCGCCCAGGGCGGGATCAACGCCGCGAAGAACTACCGCAACGACGGCGACTCCATCCACCGGCTCTTCTACGACACCGTCAAGGGCGGCGACTTCCGCGCCCGGGAGTCCAATGTGCACCGGCTGGCACAGATCTCCGTCGAGATCATCGACCAGTGCGTGGCCCAGGGCGTGCCGTTCGCCCGCGAGTACGGCGGCCTGCTCGACACCCGCTCCTTCGGCGGCGTCCAGGTCTCCCGTACGTTCTACGCCCGCGGCCAGACGGGGCAGCAGCTGCTGCTCGGTGCCTACCAGGCGCTCTCCCGGCAGATCGCGGCCGGCAGCGTGCGGCTGCACGCCCGTACCGAGATGCTCGATCTGATCGTCGTCGCCGGCCGCGCCCGCGGCATCGTCGCCCGCGATCTGGTCACCGGCCGGATCGAGAGCCACCTCGCGGACGCGGTGGTGCTGGCGTCCGGCGGCTACGGCAACGTCTTCTATCTGTCGACGAACGCCATGAACTCCAACGCCACCGCCGTCTGGCGGGCCCACCGGCGCGGCGCGTACTTCGCCAACCCCTGCTTCACCCAGATCCACCCCACCTGCATCCCGCGCACCGGCGACCACCAGTCGAAGCTGACGCTGATGAGCGAGTCGCTGCGCAACGACGGCCGTATCTGGGTCCCGAAGGCCAAGGGCGACACCCGCCCGCCCGCCGGGATACCCGAGGACGAGCGCGACTACTACCTGGAGCGCCTCTACCCGTCCTTCGGCAACCTGGTCCCCCGCGACATCGCCTCCCGCGCCGCCAAGAACGTCTGCGACGAGGGCCGCGGCGTCGGCCCCGGCGGCCAGGGCGTCTACCTCGACTTCGCCGACGCCGTCGCCCGGATGGGCAGGGCCGCGGTCGAGGAGAAGTACGGCAACCTCTTCGACATGTACGCGCGGATCACCGCGGAGAACCCGTACGAGGTGCCGATGCGGATCTACCCCGCCGTGCACTACACCATGGGCGGCCTGTGGGTCGACTACGACCTCCGGACCACCGTCCCCGGCCTGTTCGCCATCGGTGAGGCCAACTTCTCCGACCACGGCGCCAACCGCCTCGGCGCCTCCGCCCTGATGCAGGGCCTCGCCGACGGCTACTTCGTCCTCCCCTCGACCATCAACGACTACCTGGCCCGCCATCCGCAGCACGACACGCTCACGGCCGAGCACCCCGTCGTACAGGAAGCGCTGGCCGAGACCGAGGACCGGCTGAACCTGCTGCTGGCCGTCGACGGCGACCGCACGCCCGACTCCTTCCACCGTGAGATCGGCACACTCATGTGGGAGTACTGCGGGATGGCCCGCACCGAAGAGGGGCTGCGCAAGGCCCTCGACCGGATTCCGCAGATCCGCGACGAGTTCTGGCGCCGCATCAAGGTGCCGGGCACCGGCCAGGAGTTCAACCAGTCCCTGGAGAAGGCCAACCGCGTCGTCGACTACCTGGAGCTCGCCGAGCTGATGTGCCTCGACGCACTGCACCGCGCCGAGTCCTGCGGCGGCCACTTCCGCGTGGAGTCGCAGACCCCGGACGGCGAGGCCGCCCGCCGGGACGACGCGTTCTCCTACGCGGCCGCCTGGGAGTTCAGCGGCACCGGCGCGGCCCCCACCCTGCACAAGGAAGACCTGGTCTTCGAGTACGTCCACCCCACCCAGCGGAGCTACGCATGAAGCTCACCCTGCGCATCTGGCGCCAGAAGAACGCCGACGCCCCCGGCGCCCTGTCCACGTACGAGGTGGACGGCATCTCGCAGGACATGTCGTTCCTGGAGATGCTCGACACCCTCAACGAGGAACTCCTCCTGGGCGGCGACGATCCGGTCGCCTTCGACCACGACTGCCGCGAGGGCATCTGCGGCGCCTGTTCGCTCGTCATCAACGGCGAGGCGCACGGCCCCGAGCGCACCACCACCTGCCAGCTGCACATGCGGTCCTTCCGGGACGGCGACACCCTCGACATCGAGCCCTGGCGCGCCGCCGCCTTCCCCGTCGTCAAGGACCTGGTCGTCGACCGCTCCGCCTTCGACCGCATCATCCGGTCCGGCGGCTACATCAGCGCCCCCACGGGCGCCGCCCCCGAGGCGCACGCCACCGCCGTGCCCAAGCCGGCCGCCGACGCCGCCTTCGAACACGCCGAGTGCATCGGCTGCGGCGCCTGCGTGGCGGCCTGCCCCAACGGCTCGGCGATGCTCTTCACCGCCGCCAAGGTCGTCCACCTCAACTCCCTCCCCCAGGGCGCCCCGGAGCGGGAGAGCCGCGTCCTGGACATGGTGGGACAGATGGACGCGGAGGGGTTCGGCGGGTGCACGAACACGGGGGAGTGTGCGACGGCCTGCCCCAAGGGGATTCCGCTGTTCAGCATCTCCACGATGAACCGTGAGTTCGTCCGGGCGGCACGGAAGGGGCGCTGAGACGGGAGGGACGCCGAGACGGCAAGAACGCCGAGACGCCAGGAACGCCGAGTCAGACCGCGGCGGTCCCGATGAGCCCTTCCCGGGTGACGAGCGCGGCCAGCTCCGCCTCGCTCTTCCCCGCGGTGCCCTCGGGCTGCCGGGGCAGGACCATATAGCGGCTCTCCGCACTGGAGTCCCACACCGTGATCGCGGTGCCGTCCGGCAGCTCCAGCCCGAACTCGGCCAGCACGGCCCGCGGTTCGCGCACCACCCGCGAGCGGTAGGCCTCGCTCTTGTACCAGGACGGCGACGGCCCCAGCAGCCCGATCGGATAGCAGGAGCACAGCGTGCACACGAGGACGTGGTGCGTGGTGGCGGTGTTCTCGACGACCTTGAGCCGCTGCTCCTGGATGCCGCCGGCCATCGAGAGCCCCACCTCGGGCAGCGCCGCGTTCGCATCGGCCAGCAGCCGCCGCCGGAACCCCTCGTCGGTCCAGGCCCGCGCCACGATCCGCGCCCCGTTGACCGGCGAGGCCCCCTTCAGCATCGTGGCGAGCGCCTGGTCCAGCTGCGCCTCGCCGACCACTCCTGCCGCGATCAGCCGCTCCTCCAGCCGCCTGACCCGCGCCGCCACCGGCACACTCGTGTGCTCGCCGCTCATGCCCCGTCCTTCCGCACCCGCTCGATGTACGACTCCCAGAGGTCGACCGTCACCTCGTGACCGCCCTCGCCCCACAGATCGCCCGCCGCGAAGGCCACGGTGTAGACGGGCTCCACCCGCGGCTCGGCAACCCCCGCCGCGCTCTCGTCCGCGAGCGCCCAGCGCCCCTGGCACTCGACGATCCGCCCCACCTGCCCGCGCACATAACGCGGCACCCGCGTATGCCCCACCGGATCGACGGCGCGTACCCGTACCCGCTCCCCCGCCCGGAACTCAGCCATCGCCGAGCAGCCCCCGTTCGGCCAGCAGCGTCTCGATCGCGTGCAGCCACCGCTCGTAGTACGACGCCGCCAGATACTCCTGCGGGGCCATCCGCTCGACGGCGTCCCGGAACTCGTCGAGCCGGTAGACCCCGTTCCGTACCAACGCGGAGTTCAGCGCGAACACCCGCGCCTCCCAGTCGGCATGGAACGGCGGCTCGTCCGCCTCGATCTCCAGAGCGCCGAACCCGGCCTGGCCACCCACATCGTTGACACGGCTCATGGGGCGAGCCTAGGGGGTGCCGCCCCGGTCTCCGTGGATCAGCCTGCGGAGACGGGGGGCACCCCGAGGGCGCGAGGGCGTCAGCGCACCGGGTGCCCCGCCCCCCGGAGGGCTTCCTTGACCTGGCCGATGCGCAGATCGCCGAAGTGGAAGACGGAGGCGGCCAGCACCGCGTCGGCGCCGGCGCCGACGGCCGGGGCGAAGTGGTCCAGCTTGCCGGCCCCGCCGGAGGCGATCACCGGGACGGTGACGTGCTTGCGGACGGCCTCGATCATCTCGACGTCGTAGCCGTCCTTGGTGCCGTCGGCGTCCATGGAGTTGAGGAGGATCTCGCCGGCGCCCAGTTCGGCGGCGCGGTGCGCCCATTCCACGGCGTCGATGCCGGTGCCGCGGCGGCCGCCGTGGGTGGTGACCTCGTATCCGGACGGGGTCCCGGCGTCGGTGCGGCGGGCGTCGACCGAGAGGACCAGGACCTGGCTGCCGAAGCGTTCGGCGATTTCGCGGATCACGTCGGGGCGGGCGATGGCGGCGGTGTTGACGCCGACCTTGTCGGCACCGGCCCGCAGCAGCTTGTCGACGTCCTCGGGGGTGCGGACGCCACCGCCGACCGTGAGGGGGATGAAGACCTGTTCGGCGGTGCGGCGGACCACGTCGTAGGTGGTCTCGCGGTTGCCGGAGGAGGCGCTGATGTCGAGGAAGGTCAGCTCGTCGGCGCCCTCTTCGCCGTAGATCTTCGCCATCTCGACGGGGTCGCCGGCGTCCCGCAGGTTCTTGAAGTTGACGCCCTTGACGACCCGGCCGTTGTCGACGTCCAGGCAAGGGATGACTCGGACCGCCAGGGTCATGTCGGTTCAGGCTCCTTCAGGGGTGCCGGGGTCGCGCCCCGGGAGGCTCACGTCTCGGAATGCTTCGATTTCCACTTCCACCAGGACGCGGGAGTCGACGAAGCCGGAGACCACGACGAGGGTCGAGGCGGGCGGCGCTGCCTCGAACAGCTCCCGGTGGGCGCGGCCGGCCGCATCCACATCGCGTAGGTGGGTGAGGTACATACGGGTGCGCAGGACCGCGTCGGCGCCGAGGCCGAAGGGCCGCAGCGCCGCCAGCGCGTTGGTGAAGGCGGCCTTGGTCTGTACGTAAGGGTCGCCCTCACCCTGGAGGACGCCGTCGACCAGTGGCATCGTGCCGGCGACCAGGACGCGGTCGCCGGCCGCCACGGCGCGTGCGAAGCCGATCTTCTCTTCCCAGGGACTGTCGGTCCGTACGCGCTCGATGGTCATCATGCGGCCTTTCGTTCGCCGTTACGACACTGCTGCCAGCGCCTCTTCGAGGGTGAATGCCTTCGCATAGAGCGCCTTGCCGACGATGGCGCCCTCGACACCTTCCGGTACCAGCGAGGCCAGCACCCGCAGGTCGTCGAGGGAGGAGACACCGCCGGAGGCGATGACGGGGCGGTCGGTGGCCGCGCAGACGTTCTTGAGCAGCTCGACGTTGGGGCCCTGGAGGGTGCCGTCCTTGTTGATGTCGGTGACGACATAGCGGGCGCAGCCCTCGGCGTCGAGGCGGGCCAGCGTCTCGTAGAGGTCGCCGCCGTCGCGGGTCCAGCCGCGGCCGCGCAGCGTCGTACCGCGCACGTCCAGACCGACCGCGATCTTGTCGCCGTGCTCGGCGATGACCTTGGCGACCCACTCGGGGGTCTCCAGCGCGGCGGTGCCGAGGTTGACCCGGCGGCAGCCGGTGGCCAGGGCCGCGGCGAGCGTGTCGTCGTCGCGGATACCGCCGGACAGCTCGACCTTGATGTCCATGGACCGGGCGACCTCGGCGATCTGCGCCCGGTTGTCACCGGTGCCGAACGCCGCGTCGAGGTCGACGAGGTGCAGCCATTCGGCGCCGGCCCGCTGCCAGGCGAGGGCCGCCTCCAGCGGGTCGCCGTAGGAGGTCTCGGAGCCGGACTCGCCGTGCACGAGGCGGACGGCCTGGCCGTCGCGGACATCGACGGCGGGGAGGAGTTCGAGCTTCGATGCGTTCGGCATTACAGGGTCTCGATCCAATTGGTCAGGAGCTGGGCACCGGCGTCGCCGGACTTCTCGGGGTGGAACTGGGTGGCCCACAGCGGGCCGTTCTCGACCGCGGCCACGAACCGCTCGCCGTGCGTGGCCCAGGTGACCTTCGGCGCGGCGATGTGCGGGTTGCCGACCTCCAGCTCCCAGTCGTGCACCGCGTAGGAGTGCACGAAGTAGTAGCGGGCGTCGGCGGGCTGTCCGGCGAAGAGCCGCGAGCCCTCGGGGGCGTCGACGGTGTTCCAGCCCATGTGCGGAACGACCTCGGCCTTGAGCGGGCCGACCGTGCCGGGCCACTCGTCGAGGCCCTCGGTCTCGACACCGTGCTCGATGCCGCGGCCGAAGAGGACCTGCATACCGACGCAGATGCCCATGACGGGGCGTCCGCCGGACAGCCGGCGGCCGATGAGCCACTCGCCGCGGGCCTCCCTGAGCCCGGCCATGCAGGCGGCGAACGCGCCGACGCCGGGGACCAGCAGCCCCTCGGCGTTCATCGCCCGGTCGAAGTCACGGGTGATCTCCACATCGGCGCCGACATGCGCCAGGGCGCGCTCGGCGGAACGGACGTTCCCGAAGCCGTAGTCGAAGACGACGACCTTCTTACGGGATGCCGGGGCGGTCAATTCCATACCTCCAGCCGCAGGACGCCGGCGACCAGACACAGCGCCGAACCGAGGGACAGCAGCACGATCAGGCCCTTGGGCAGCTGCTGCTTCCAGAACGAGTAGACACCGCCGAGAAGGAAGAGCCCGAGGAGGATGAAGACGGTGGAAAGACCGTTCACTGCATCCTCCGGTTCTCCCCCAGACTCCGTCCGGGGGCACCCCCATCTCCGCCCGCGCGGCGCTGAGGTGCGGGCATCGTGGTCGTCTGCGGCCCGGCGGCCGCGCGTGCGTCGCTCACAGGGCTACAGGGCTCCCTTGGTGGAGGGGATGATCCCGGCCGCGCGCGGGTCGCGCTCGCTGGCGTAGCGCAGGGCGCGGGCCAGCGCCTTGAACTGGCACTCCACGATGTGGTGGGCGTTGCGGCCGTAGGGGACGTGGATGTGCAGCGCTATCTGGGCCTGGGCGACGAACGACTCGAAGATGTGCCGGGTCATCGTCGTGTCGTAGGAGCCAATCATCGGCGCCATGTTCTCCGGCTCGGTGTGCACCAGGTAGGGGCGGCCGGAGAGGTCGACGGTCACCTGGGCGAGCGACTCGTCCAGGGGCACGGTGCAGTTGCCGAAGCGGTAGATCCCGGACTTGTCACCGAGGGCCTGCTTGAAGGCGGCACCCAGCGCGAGGGCGGTGTCCTCGATGGTGTGGTGGGTGTCGATGTGCAGGTCGCCGTCGGTCTTGACCTTCAGGTCGAACAGACCGTGCCGGCCGAGCTGGTCGAGCATGTGGTCGTAGAAGCCGACACCGGTCGAGACCTCCACCTCGCCCCTGCCGTCGAGGTCGATCTCGACGAGCACGGACGTTTCCTTGGTCGTGCGCTCCACGCGTCCTACGCGGGTCATCGCTTGCTCTCCTTCAGTACTGCGCGAACCGCGTCGAGGAACGCGTCGTTCTCGGCCGGGGTGCCGGCGGTGACCCGCAGCCAGCCCGGTACGCCGTTGTCACGGACCAGCACGCCGTGGTCGAGGATCGCCTGCCAGGTGGCGTGCGCATCGTCGAAGAGGCCGAACTGCACGAAGTTGGCGTCGGAGGCGACGACCTGGCAGCCGGTCGCCCGCAGCTCGTTGACCAGGCGGTCCCGCTCGGTCTTGAGCTGCTCGACGTACTTCAGGAGCGTGTCGGTGTGCTCCAGCGCGGCGAGCGCGGTGGCCTGGGTGACGGACGAGAGGTGGTACGGGAGCCGGACCAGCTGCACCGCGTCGACCACGGCGGGGTCGGCGGCGAGATAGCCCAGCCGCAGGCCGGCGGCACCGAAGGCCTTGGACATGGTGCGGGAGACGACCAGATTCGGCCGGCCCTCGATCAGCGGCAGCAGCGAGGGGTGGTGGCTGAACTCGCCGTAGGCCTCGTCGACCACGACCAGGGCGCCGGCACCGTCGGCACGGGCCGCCTGCGCCGCTTCGTACAGCGCGAGCACCGTCGCTTCCCCTACGGCGGTGCCGGTCGGGTTGTTCGGCGAGCAGATGAAGACCACGTCGGGCCGCTGCTCGGCGATCGCCCGCTCCGCCGCCTCGACGTCGATGGTGAAGTCTTCGTTGCGCGGGCCGGAGATCCAGCCGGTGCCCGTGCCGCGGGAGATCAGCCCGTGCATCGAGTACGACGGCTCGAAGCCGATGGCGCTGCGGCCGGGGCCGCCGAAGGTCTGGAGCAGCTGCTGGATGACCTCGTTGGAGCCGTTGGCGGCCCAGACCTGGGTGGCGGCGACCTCGTGTCCTGCGGTGCGGGTGAGGTAGCGGGCCAGCTCGGTGCGCAGCTCGACCGCGTCCCGGTCGGGGTAGCGGTTGAGCTGCCGGGCGGCCTCGGTCACCCGCTCGGCGATCCGCCGGACCAGCGGCTCGGGCAGCGGGTAGGGGTTCTCGTTGGTGTTCAGGCGCACCGGGACGTCCAGCTGCGGTGCGCCGTAGGGGGACTTGCCGCGCAGCTCGTCCCGGATGGGGAGATCGTCGATACGGGTCACGTGCCTGCTCACTTGCTCTGCGGGACCTTCCATTCGAACCTGGCCTTCAGCGCGGCGCCGTGGGCCGGGAGGTCCTCGGCCTCGGCGAGGGTCACCACATGGTGGGCGACCTCGGCCAGTGCGTCGCGGGAGTAGTCCACGACATGGATGCCGCGCAGGAAGGACTGCACGGACAGGCCCGAGGAGTGGCAGGCGCAGCCGCCGGTGGGCAGGACGTGGTTGGAGCCGGCGCAGTAGTCGCCGAGGGACACCGGGGCGTAGGGGCCGACGAAGACCGCGCCGGCGTTGCGGACCCGGGCGGCGACGGCGGAGGCGTCGGCGGTCTGGATCTCGAGGTGTTCGGCGCCGTAGGCGTCCACGACCTTGAGGCCCTCGTCGATGCCGTCGACGAGAACGACGGCGGACTGCTGTCCGGCCAGCGCCTCGGTGATCCGGTCGATGTGCTTGGTGGCCGCCACCTGCCGCTTGAGCGCGTCCTCGACGGCGTCGGCGAGCTCGGTGGAGTCGGTGACCAGGACGGCGGCGGCGAGGGTGTCGTGCTCGGCCTGGCTGATCAGGTCGGCGGCGACGTGCTCGGGGTCGGCGGTGGCGTCCGCCAGCACCGCGATCTCGGTCGGTCCGGCCTCGGCGTCGATGCCGATACGGCCCTTGAGCAGGCGCTTGGCGGAGGCGACGAAGATGTTGCCAGGGCCCGTGACGAGGTTGACCGGCAGGCACTCCTCGGTGCCGTACGCGAACATCGCGATGGCCTGGGCGCCGCCGGCGGCATAGACCTCGTCGACGCCGAGCAGGGCGCAGGCGGCGAGGATCGTCGGGTGCGGCCTGCCGCCGAACTCCTTCTGCGGCGGGGAGGTGACGGCGATGCCCGTGACACCGGCTTCCTGCGCCGGGACGACGTTCATGACGACGGAGGACGGGTAGACCGCCAGGCCGCCGGGGACATAGAGGCCCACCCGCTCGACGGGCACCCAGCGTTCGGTGACCGTGCCGCCGGGGACGACCTTGGTCGTGACGTCGGTGCGGCGCTGTTCGCGGTGGACGATCCGGGCGCGCCGGATGGACTCCTCCAGGGCGGCCCGGACGGCCGGGTCCAGCTCCGCGAGCGCGCTCTGCATGGCCTCGGCGGGCACCCGTACGCGCTCGATCTCGACGCCGTCGAACCGCCGCGCGTAGTCGATCAGCGCCGCGGTGCCGCGATGGCGTACGTCCTCGCAGATGGGCCGCACCTTCTCCAGGGCGGCTTCCACGTCGAACTCGGCACGGGGCAGCAGGTCGCGCAGGGCGCCGCCCTCGGGGAGGGCGTCACCGCGCAGATCGATTCGGGAGATCACCCTCCCAGTGTCTCAGACCCGCTCCTGGGCCCGAGCGGCCGTATCACTCAGTGATACACAGCGGCACACGCTCCGGACACGCCGTCACCAGGCCGCCTGAAGTTGACCGGAGTTGGCCCTGACCACGCGTGTTCAAGCAGTCACGGGGCGGGCAAGGGCCACGTGACGGCGTACGGGGACGCCTGTGGGACGCATCACGACCCGTGCACGAAATGCGTCCGAACAGGTTGCGACACACCACGGGAGAGCAAGGGGGATCCACAGTGACCGAGCCCGGGGACGGCGACGCGCCCGCCGACCTTCAGCTGACATCGGCGGAATGGAGCATGTGGCAGGCCTTCCGCAACGGCAGCACCTGCGATCTGCACATCGGCGATCCGGCCCGCGACGATCCGCACGGGCAGCATCTGTGGGGTCCGGAGCGCCGGGTGCGGGCCCGGGTCGTGGCGCTGCTGCTGCTCGACGGGCCGCCACCGCAGCCCGGCCGGGTCTCCGCGCTCAAGATCACCGGTGCGTACATCACGGACACTCTCGACGTTGCGGGCGGCACGATCAAGCCATTCGTCGAACTGCGGGACTGCCGCTTCGAGGCCGAGGTGGTGCTGCCGGAGAGCCGGTTCACCACGCTGCGGCTGGTGAACTGCGCGATACCCCGGGTGGAGGCGGCCCGGCTGCACACCGAGGGCGATCTCCATCTGCCGCGCTGTGTGGTGCACTCCGGCATCCGGCTCACCGACGCGCACATCGGCACGGATCTGATGCTCAATCAGGCCGTGGTGCACAAGGACCGCCAAGGCCGGTCGATCATGGCGGACGGGATGACCGTCGCCCAGGACCTCCAGGCCGAGATGATGGAGTCCTACGGCGAGCTGTCGCTGCGCGGCGCCACCATCGGCGTGTCGCTGAGTCTGCGCGGCAGCAGGCTGAGCAATCCGTTCGGCCGCCGGGCGCTGAACGCCCCGCAGCTCACCGTCGAGCGCACCCTCTATCTGACCGCAGCGGGCCTGGCCAACTCTCCGTTCTCCAGCAGCGCCACTCCCCCGTACGGCATCGCGCACACCCCCTCGCGCGGCACCCGCATGCAGCGCTTCGAGTGCGAGGGCGGGATGCGGCTGGACGACGGGCGGTTCGGCGACGCGGTCGACTTCGAGCACGCCCGGTTCATCATGGAGTCCGACCAGGAGCTGTCGCTGCGCCGTATCCAGACGCCCGAGCTGCGGTTCCTCGGCGAGCGGCCGCAGCGCGGCCGGGTGATCCTCTCCGGCGCCCGGGTGGTCAATCTCGTCGACAAGTCGGCGAGCTGGCCGGGGCTCGGCGGGCTGTGGATGGCCGGGTTCGCCTACGAGACGCTGATCCCGCGCGGCCACTTCCCGCTCTCGCTGCGGCTTCAGTGGGTGGCCGCGGCGACCCCCGAGTACGCTCCCGAGCCGTACGAGATGCTCGCCACCTCGCTGCGCACCACCGGTGAGGACTCCGATGCCCGCGAGGTGCTGCTGGCCAAGCAGCGGCGGCGCCGCGAGACACTGCCGCTGGCGGCCAAGGCCTGGGGCTTCCTTCAGGACTGGACGGTGGCCTACGGCTACCGCCCGGGGCGGGCCGCGGTGTGGATGGCCATCCTGTGGGCGATCGGGACGCTCTACTTCTCGATGTCCCCGCCGCCGCCGCTGAAGGCGGGCGAGGCGCCGCCCTGGAATCCGTATCTCTACGCCCTGGACCTGCTGCTGCCGGTGATCGACCTCAATCAGGGCGCCGCCTGGAAGCCGGGCGGCGGTGCGCAGTGGGCGGCCGCCATCCTGATCCTGGCGGGCTGGGTGCTCGCCACGACGGTCGCGGCCGGCGCGTCCCGGCTGCTGCGACGGCAATAGCGGGGGTACGGGTGGTGGCCCCGGCCGCCACAGGCTCTAGGCTTACGGGCTGTGACCTCCGTGCGCCTACCGCTCTTCCCGCTGAACTCGGTGTTGTTCCCGGGACTCGTGCTCCCGCTGAACGTCTTCGAAGCGCGGTACCGGGCGATGATGCGCGATCTGAGCGCCGTGCCCGAGGACGACCGCCGCTTCGCGGTGATCGCGATCCGGGACGGCCGGGAGGTCGCCGCCACCGCACAGGGCATGCCGGACGCCACCCTGCCGGCCGCGGAAGGTCCCGCGGCGGGCTTCGGTGACGATCCGATGCGGGCGTTCCACGCCGTGGGCTGTATCGCCGACGCGGCGACCATCCGGGAGAAGTCCTCCGACGACGACACCGGCTACGAGGTCCTCGCCACCGGCATCACCCGCTTCCGGCTGCTGTCCGTGGACGCCTCGGGCCCGTATCTGACCGGCGAGCTCGAGGAGCTGGAGGACGGCGAGGGAGAGGGCGCGGGCGCGCTCGCCTCGGGCGTCGTCCGGGCCTTCCGTACGTACCAGAAGCGGCTGGCCTGGGCGAACGAGCGGACCCTGTCGAGCGGGCAGGACCTGCCGGCCGACCCTTCGGTGCTCTCGTACCTCGTCGCCGCGGCGGCCGTGCTGGACGTCCCCGCCAAGCAGCGGCTGCTGGAGGCGCCGGACACCGCGTCCCGGCTGGGGCAGGAGCTGAAATTGCTTCGCCAGGAATCGGCGCTGCTCGGTAAGCTCCCGTCGCTGCCGGCCGTGGATCTGACCCGGCAGCCGACCAGCCCCAACTGAACCGCCCGGCCCCCACGACCGGCCCCACTGACGCGAGGCACGAAGACGGTGGCGAAGAAGTCCAAGAAGTCCGTCGGCACCCCGGCGACGGTCGCCCTCACCGCGGCCGGCGTCCCCTTCACCACACACTCCTACGAGCACGACCCGGCCGCCCCGTCGTACGGCGAGGAGGCCGCCGAGGCCCTCGGTGTCGCGCCCGACCAGGTGTTCAAGACACTGCTGGCGGACGTCGACGGCACCCTGACGGTCGCCGTGGTCCCGGTGTCGGGGTCCTTGGACCTCAAGGCGCTGGCGGCCGCGGTGGGCGGCAAGCGGGCCACGATGGCCGACCCGGCCGCGGCCGAGCGCAGCACGGGCTACGTCCGGGGCGGGATCTCGCCGCTGGGACAGCGCAAGCGGCTGCGCACGGTCGTGGACGCCTCGGCCGAGGGCCGGCCGACGGTCTGTGTCTCGGCGGGGCGGCGGGGGCTGGAGGTCGAGCTGGCGCCGGAGGATCTGGTGGCCCTCACGGGCGCGCACCTCGCGCCGATCGCCCGCGGCTGAACGCACTGCGGGACGGCCGGTGGACCGGCCGTCCCGGAGATCCGCGCCGGTCAGTCCGTGGCGGGCGGCTGCGGTGCGTGCGGGTCGCCCGGCCAGTGCGGTGGCTCCGGCTCCGGGTCACGCGGCCCGAACAGCCCGGTCAGCGCCAGCTGGGTGAGCATCGCGGCGATCGGCCAGGCCAGCAGCGCGCCCTTGGCCTGGAGCCGCAGCGGTCCGTTGAAGGTCACACCGGGGCCGGCCTGCTTGGCGTGCGCGGCCACGTCCGGGGTGGGGCCCAGCCACATACCCGTCACCCAGCCGAGCACCGCACCGAGCAGCCCGCCCACGACCAGCGCCACGACCAGCGGAATCCCGCCCCGGCGGCGGAAGAGGAAGACCGCGGCGGCGGTGAGCACACCGAAGCCGAGGCACAGCAGGACGAAGGTGCCGTCCGCGCCGATCGCCTCCTCGCCCTCGGTGTTCTTGAGGTAGACGTTGCGGGTGTCCGAGATCAGCGGGGTATGCGGCGCGAGCCAGTTCCACAGCACGCCGAGCAGTACGCCGCTCACCGCGACCACGAGCGCGATCAGTGCGCCCTCGCGCAGCTCGCGGGCCAGCTCGGGGCCGCCGAGGCCGCCGTGGTCGGCGACGGGCGCGGCCTCGGGGTGCTGCGGCTCTTCGGGCGGTTGGTTGTCGGGTGGCGTCAGCGGTGCGATCACCCCGTCATCGTGCCAGGTGGGGCTGGTGGGACCCGAAGCAGGACGGCCGTTCGGTGTGGTGGAACCCGTCATCGGGTCGCCGCCCGGCGGTAGGCCCAGGTGGCGACGGCCAGCGAGAGCACTCCGACGGCCGCGCAGACACCCAGGTCGGCGCCGACCGCGACCCAGTCGGGATGGGGGTCGAAGCTGCGCGCCAGTGCCTCCACCCCGTAGGTCGAGGGCAGCAGATCGCGGGCCCAGCCGATCACCGAGGGCATCCGTTCGGCCGGCAGCACTCCCAGCAGCAGCGCCGCCGACATACCCAACTGGCCGCAGAGAGTGGCAAGTTCGGGGCGCGGGGCGAGCAGGCCCAGGGCCGCACCGAGGCCGGCCAGCGCCGCCCCGGCGAGCGGGAGCACGGCGGCCAGCACCCACAGATGGGCCATCGGCAGCTGGAAGAGCACACAGCCGGTGACCGCGGTGACCACCGTCCCGGGCACGGTGAACGAGGCGTACGCGGCGGCGGCGCCGAGCACCACGGCGGCCGGCGGCACCGGCAGCGTCGCGTAGTGGTCGAGCCCGCCGCCGGCCCTCAGCTGTCCGAAGTACTGGGCGAGAAGGTTGAGCGCGACGAAGGCGACGACCAGCACGCTGGAGCCGGACACCACGGAACGGGCCGCCTCGCCGCCGTCGACCACCCCGCGCAGCAGGACCATGATCCCGATGGACTGGAAGGTGGCGACGAACAGCAGCGGGATCCGGGCGACCCGGGCCCGGGAGAGCTGGGCGCGGTAGACGGCGCCCAGGGCGGGCACCAGACGGGCGCGCGGCGCCAGCGGGGCGGCCTCCTCGGGCTGTGCCCCGGTGTCCGGGACCACCCCGGCCACCGCCTGCGCGGGAACCACACTCACGCTGTCACCAAGCCTTCCTCGCTGCCCCGTGGTCCTTCATACGTCCGCCGCACCGGCGCCCGTTCACGCCTTGACCAGTCCCTCCGACCGGCCGCCCAGGGCCAGGTACACATCCTCCAGGCTGGGCGTGGCCAGCGTGAAGTCGTCCAGGGCCGCGAAGGCGGGGCCCGCGGTGACCGCGGCGACCGCGGAGCGGGCCCGGTCGGCGGGGAGGCGGAGGGTCCAGCGGCGGCCGGAGGTGTGCGCGTCGGCTTCGAGGGCGGCGACCTCCGGCACCTCCAGCGGCGGGCGGTCGCGCCACACCAGCTCCAGCCGGACTTCCTCGCTCACCATTTCCTTCAGCCCGCCGGGCGTGTCGCAGGCGATGACCCGGCCCCGGTCGATCACCGCGACCCGGTCGAGCACGCTCTCGGCCTCCAGCACGTTATGGGTCACCAGCACCACCGTGGCGCCGCGCTCGGCCCGGCGCCGGTCCACCGCGGCCCACACGGCACGGCGCGCGACCGGGTCCATACCGGTGGTCGGCTCGTCCAGCACCAGCAGCGGCCGCTCGCCGATCAGCGCGGTGGCCAGGCAGGCCAGCCGCCGCTGCCCGCCGGACAGCTTCTTCAGCGGCCGCCCCGTGATGCCCCCGAGCCCCAGCTCGCCGATCACCGCGTCCCGCTCGGCGCGCGCCTCGCGGGCACCGAGGCCGCGCAGCCGTCCGGTGGTCTCCACGGCCAGCGCGACCGTCATCTCGTCCAGGGCGGTGGACTCCTGGCCCAGGTAGCCGAGCAGCCGGGCGGCCCGCTCCGGGTGGCGCACCAGGTCGTGGCCGAGCACGCGGACGCTGCCGGAGTCCGGGCGCAGCAGCCCGGTCAGCTGGCGGACCAGGGTGGACTTGCCGGCGCCGTTGGGCCCGAGCAGCCCGAAGATCTCTCCGCCGTGTACATCCAGGGTGATGCCGTCGTTGGCGCGTACGGCGGACGCCCGTGCCGCCCCGCGGCGCCCGCGCATCGCGGGGTACGTCTTGACCAGGTCCTGTACGGCGCACACCGGCACGCCGCGCTCCACCTGTTTTGCGCCCGTCCTCACGAGCTATGAGGGTACGCGTCCCCGGCCCGCCTCCGGGCCGCGGGGCACCGGCGGGCGGGACGGGGCGCGAGGCGGCCGGGCCGGTCAGTCCCCGGCCGGAGCGTGCTCGGCGGCCGTCCGCAGATCGACCTCGCGCCAGAAACCGGCCCGGATCGCGTAGCGGTCGTGCTCGTCGATCTGGTCGTCCTTGTGGGCGAGCAGCCCGAACCGGGCCGCGTAGCGCAGCAGTTCACCGTCGATGCGGTGCGGGATGCGCGGGTACTCCGTCGACAGCTGCTGGAGATGCGCGGTGTCGGAGAGCCGGTCGGTCCAGCGGCGGGCGAAGACCTGGCCGACCTCGAAGGGGTCGCCGCTGACGGCGGTGATGTCCTCCTCGCGGTCGGCCCAGCGCTGCTCGGCGCTGGTGAGCTGGGCGAGGGTGGGCAGGGCCGCGGTCTCGGAGGGTTCGCCGACCGGGCCGCCGCGCTCGACCCAGCCCTTGTCGGACGACCAGCGCAGCGTGGCACCGGTCGCGGGCGCCTGCGGGGCGGCGCCGCCCGTACCGCCGGGCCCCTGGCCCGCGGCGTGGGCCCGGCCGAGACCGGCCAGGTCCTTGGGGGTGGGCACGACCTTGGAACCGGCGGCGCCGGGCTCGTCGCCGGCGACCGGTGCGCCCTCGGTGCCGGCCGGCGGCCGGGAGACGCCGTTGGCGCCGTTGTGGTCATGGGTGTGCTCGGCGGCTTCCGGGCCGGAATCCGCCGCGGCGGCCGCCGCCGCGACGGCGGATTCCGGCAGCGGCGCGGAGAGGATCGCGGCGATCTCGGGGCGGGGTACGGGTGGCGGGGCACAGGGACCGCCGAGTTCCTTGGCGCGTACCGCGCGGGTGATCCAGGTCCGGTCCAGCACCCGCCGCTCGTCGGCCTCGGCGACCAGGTCCTCGGACTGGTTGTAGTCGCCGTCCGCGGCCTGAACGGCCCACAGGTGGACGGCGACGCCGTGCTCCTTCGCCGACATCAGGCCGGGCAGCAGGTCGCCGTCGCCGGTGACCAGGACGATGTCGGAGCAGGCGCGGTTACGGGCGAGCTCGGTCAGCTCGGCGTGCATGGCGGCGTCCACGCCCTTCTGCGCCCAGCGCCCGTCACTGCGGGTCAGCGCGCCGAGCCGGACGGTGACGCGAGGCATCACGCGCAGCCGTCGGTGCTCGGGTTGCGGGACGCGGTCGGGTGCGCCGTCGAACCAGTAGATCCGCAGCAGCGGGCGTTCGGTGTCCGCCTCGGCGCGCTGGCGCAGGCCCTGGATGAGGGCGGCGTGATCCACCGTGATCCGGGAACGGGCGGGCTCTCCGGCGAGCAGGCTCGCCGCGGCGCCGAGCAAATACCCGGCGTCCACCAGGACGACACAGCGATCCACGATCCACCCTCTTCCCTGAGGTGCTGATGTCCGGTCGCCCCCCGGCTCGGCCCGTGGCACGAGTTTTCTTCGGTTGTCCTTCGAGTCTGCCCGACCCTACGGGCGTTATCTGCCCGAACTCGATCATCGGCGTGGCGGATTCGGCGGGGAGCTTGAGTACAGCGCGTGATCAACCGTATAACGCAGGGTAATTGCCCGAAATGCAGGCGTCTGTCCGTCATGTAAGTCTGGTTCCGGCCCCGATCCTCATTCCCCCTCAGGAGGCACGATCATGGCCAAGGACAAGAAGCAGGACCGCAGTCAGCAGCAGAAGGCGGCATCCGCGGCCGAGCGCGGTCAGCAGGAGGCCCAGAAGGCGAGCCTGGAGGCACAGTCCCAGTCGCGATCGCAGGCGCAGGGCAGCCCGGCCGATGTTGCACGTAAGCACCAGCGGCGCTTCGGTCACAACTGATCCACGCCGTACAGAGTTTGAGGGGCGCGTCCGCTACGGGCGCGCCCCTCGGGATGGAACGGCCGGGGGCCGGTGGATCAGCCCGCCAGACAGGACGGCCCGAGCAGCACCTTCAGATCGCCGAACAGCGACGGGTCGGGCGTGACCCGGTGCCGGTCCAGGCGGAGCACGGTCGTCTTGCGCGCTCCCTGTAGCTTGATCCGCACCTCCGTGGAGCCGCGGTGGCTGCTGAGCACCTCGCCGAGCTTCTCGACCATCGGCGGGGTGACCTTGACCGTCGGAATGGTGATCGTCACGGGGGCGTTGGTGCCGGCCTCCGAGAGGTCGGGGACCATCATCTCCATGGCGACCAGCCGCGGGATGTCCTCCCGCTTGTCGAGCCGGCCCTTGACGAACACCACGGTGTCCTCGACGAGTTGGGTGGACACCAGCTGGTAGGTCGCCGGGAAGAACATGCAGTCGATGGAGCCGGCCAGGTCCTCGACCGTGGCGATGGCCCAGGCGTTGCCCTGCTTGGTCATCTTGCGCTGGAGACCGGAGATGATGCCGCCGATGGTGACGATCGATCCGTCCGAGTAGTCACCGCCGGTCAGCTGGGCGATGGCGGCGTCCGCCTTGTCGGACAGCACATGCTCCAGGCCGAAGAGCGGGTGGTCGGAGACGTAGAGACCGAGCATCTCGCGCTCCTGGGCGAGGAGGTAGGTCTTGTCCCACTCGATGTCCGAGAACTCCACGTCCAGCCCGAAGCCGGGGCCCTCGTCGGCGCTGGTGTCGCCCATGCCGCCGAAGAGGTCGAACTGCCCCTCGGCCTCCTTGCGCTTGACCTGGACGACGTTGTCGATCATCGGTTCGTAGTGCGCCGTCAGACCCTTGCGGGTGTGGCCCATCTCGTCGAAGGCGCCGGCCTTGATCAGTGATTCGGTGGTGCGCTTGTTGCAGACGACCGCGTCGACCTTGTCGAGGTAGTCGGGGAAGGAGAGGTACTTCCCCTTCGCCTTGCGGCACCGGATGATCGAATCGACGACGTTCTGGCCGACGTTGCGGACCGCGGTGAGGCCGAAGAGGATCACATCGTCACCCTGGGCGGCGAAGTTGGCCTCGGACTCGTTGACGTTCGGCGGCAGCACCTTGATGCCCATGCGCCGGCACTCGTTCAGATAGACCGCCGACTTGTCCTTGTCGTCGCGCACCGAGGTCAGCAGCGCGGACATGTACTCGGCCGGGTAATTGGCCTTGAGGTAGGCGGTCCAGTAGGTGACGAGGCCGTACGCGGAGGAGTGCGCCTTGTTGAAGGCGTAGCCGGCGAACGGGACCAGGACGTCCCACAGGGCCTGGATGGCCTGGTCGGAGAAGCCGTTCTTCCGCGCGCCCTCCTGGAAGAGGACGAAGTTCTTCGCCAGCTCCTCGGGCTTCTTCTTGCCCATGACGCGGCGGAGGATGTCGGCCTCGCCGAGGGAGTACCCGGCGATGATCTGGGCGGCCTTCTGCACCTGCTCCTGGTACACGATGAGGCCGTGGGTCAGGCCGAGGACCTCCTTGAGGGGCTCCTCCAGCTCCGGGTGGATCGGGGTGATCTCCTGGAGGCCGTTCTTGCGCAGCGCGTAGTTGGTGTGCGAGTCCATGCCCATCGGGCCTGGGCGGTACAGGGCCGAGACGGCGGAAATGTCCTCGAAGTTGTCGGGCTTCATCAGCCGCAGCAGCGAACGCATCGGGCCGCCGTCGAACTGGAAGACGCCGAGCGTGTCACCGCGGCAGAGCATTTCGTACGTCTTGGGGTCGTCCAGCGGGACGGTGAGCATCTCCAGCTCCACGCCCTTGTTCTTCCGCACCATCTTGACGGCGTCGTCCATGATGGTGAGGTTGCGCAGGCCCAGGAAGTCCATCTTCAGCAGGCCGAGCGACTCGCACTGGGGGTAGTCCCACTGCGTGATGGTGACGTTGTCGGTGTGCCTGACCCAGACCGGGGCGTGGTCGACGATGGGCTCGCTGGACATGATCACGCCGGCCGCGTGCACACCCATCTGCCGGACCAGGCCCTCGACGCCCTTGGCGGTGTCGATGACCTTCTTCACGTCCGGTTCGTTCTCGTACATCCCCCGGATCTCGCCCGCCTCGCTGTAGCGCGGGTGCTTGGGGTCGGTGATGCCGCTGAGGTCGATGCCCTTGCCGAGGACGTCGGCGGGCATGGCCTTGGTGAGGCGGTCACCCATCGCGTACGGGTAGCCCAGGACGCGCGCGGAGTCCTTGATGGCGTTCTTCGCCTTGATCTTGCCGTACGTGCCGATCATGGCGACCTTGTCGGCGCCGTACTTCTCCGTGACATACCGGATGACTTCGACGCGCCTGCGCTCGTCGAAGTCGATGTCGACATCGGGCATGGAGACGCGCTCGGGGTTGAGGAACCGCTCGAAGATCAGTCCGTGCGTGATCGGGTCGAGGTCGGTGATGCCCATGGCGTACGCCACGATCGAACCGGCCGCGGAACCACGGCCGGGGCCGACCGCGATGCCGTTGTTCTTGGCCCACATGATGAAGTCGGCGACCACGAGGAAGTAGCCGGGGAACCCCATCTGGATGATGATGTCCATCTCGTACTCGGCCTGCTTCTGCCGGTCGTCGGGGACACCGCCCGGGTAGCGGCGCTGCATGCCGACCCGGACCTCCTCCTGGAACCAGGTGACCTCCGTGAAGCCCTCCGGGATGTCGAACTTCGGCATCAGGTCGCGCTTCTCGAACATCCCGTCGGTGTTGATCTGCTCGGCCACCAGGAAGGTGTTGGCGCAGCCCTCCTGCCAGGCGTCCGAGGAGTCGATGGCGTACATCTCGTCCGTGGACTTGAGGTAGTAGCCGGTGCCGTCGAAGCGGAAGCGGTCCGGGTCGGAGAGGTTCTTGCCGGTCTGGATGCACAGCAGCGCGTCGTGCGCCGTGGACTCGTGGGCGTAGGTGTAGTGCGAGTCGTTGGTGACCAGCGGCGGGATGCCGAGCTTCTTGCCGATCTCCAGCAGGCCGTCGCGGACCCGGCGCTCGATCTCGATGCCGTGGTCCATCAGCTCCAGGAAATACCGGTCCTTGCCGAAGATGTCCTGGTACTCGGAAGCGGACTTCAGCGCCTCGTCGAACTGGCCGAGGCGCAGCCGGGTCTGGAGCTCACCGGAGGGGCAGCCGGTGGAGGCGATCAGGCCCTCGGACCACTGGGCGATGGTTTCCTTATCCATCCGCGGCCACTTCGTCAGCCAGCCCTCGGCGTAGGCGTCCGAGGACAGCCGGAAGAGGTTGTGCAGACCGGTCTTGTTCGCCGCCCAGATCGTTTTGTGCGTATAACCACCGGAACCGGAGACGTCATCGCGCTTCTGGTGCGGCTGGCCCCACTGGACCTTGCGCTTGTTGCGCCGCGACTCGGGCGCCACATACGCCTCGATGCCGATGATCGGCGTCACCCCGGCCTTCTTCGCCGAGTGGAAGAAGTCGTACGCGCCGTGGAGGTTGCCGTGGTCGGACATGGCGATATGCGTCATGTCCATCTCGTTGCACGCCTTGAACATGTCCGACAGCCGCGCCGCACCGTCCAGCAGTGAGTACTGGGTGTGGACATGCAGGTGCGTGAAGGGGGGCCTGGACGAGGCTGCCACGGCGGAGGACCTCCAAGAGAACAGAGCGGCGCAAAGCGCCTCGGCGAGGGACGGTGACCGGCCGGCGGATGGACGGCCGGCGACGGATGGGTGAGACGGTCTCGAAGTCTACGACTCCTGACTGACAATCGCCGGGCACCGACGAGTAGCCTCGCGCGTTGTCAGTGGCAGAACCGCGACGGGCTCCGCCACGGCTCTCCGTACCCTCTTCCGCACCTCAGGAGGCACCCAGCGATGCCGTCCCAGCACGCCCCGGCGCAGGACGCCGAGCAGCGCGGCGAGGAGATCCTCGCCGTTTTCGACACCGCCTTCGGGGAGCTGCTCGCCGCCGACCCCGCGGCCTTCCGTGTGAAGTTCCGGAAGATGGCCGCCTCCGCCTTCGCCTTCTACCGGGGCACGGCCTGTCTGTTCTACCGGGACCTGGAGGCCGCGCAGGAGGACGGCGGCAAGGACAGCGGCCCGTATCTGGACGAGCGGACCGGGCGGGTGTGGATCCACGGCGATCTGCACGCCGAGAACTTCGGCACGTACATGGACTCCACAGGCCGGCTGATCTTCAACGTCAACGACTTCGACGAGGCGTACGTCGGCCCGTTCACCTGGGACCTCAAGCGGTTCGCCGCCTCGGTCGCGCTGATCGGCTACGCCAAGGCGCTCAGCGACAAGCAGATCACCGACCTGGTGACCACCTACGCCGCCGCCTACCGGGAGCGCATCCACGCGCTGGCCTCCGGGGCGAAGAGCTCCGACCGGGACGAGCTGCCGCCCTTCACGCTCGACACCGCCGAGGGCCCGCTGCTGGGCGCGCTGCGCATGGCCCGCTCGCTGACCCGGTTCGGGCTGCTCGACTCGATGACGGAGATCCGCGACTTCGAGCGCCGCTTCGCGGCGGGCGGCGGCAGCGTCGAGCTGGACGCGGCGACCCGCTACAAGGTCCTCGCCGCCTTCGACGGCTATCTGGAGACGCTGCCGGAGTCGAGCCTGGACCGCCCGGACTCCTACCGCGTCAAGGACGTGGTCGGCCGCCGCGGCATCGGCATCGGCTCGGCCGGTCTGCCGTCGTACAACATCCTGCTCGAGGGCAACAGCGACGCCCTGGAGAACGATGTCGTGATCTACATGAAGCAGGCGCAGACCCCGGCCGTCTCCCGGCACATCACCGACCCCGGGGTCCGCGGCTACTTCCAGCACGAGGGCCACCGCACGGTGATCTCCCAGCGCGCCCTCCAGGATCACGCCGACCCGTGGCTGGGCTGGACCGAACTCGACGGCGCGGGCCAGCTGGTCGCCGAGATCTCGCCGTACGCGGTCGACCTGGACTGGTCGGACATCGACGACCCGGAGGAGATCGCCGCGGTGGTGGCCGACCTGGGCCGGGCCACCGCGACCATGCATGCGGCCGCCGACGACGAGAGCGGCCACTCGCTGGTGCCGTTCTCGACGGAGCGGGCCATCGACGCGGCCATCGCGGCCGACGAGGACGGCTTCGCCTCGCTGCTGGTGGACTTCGCGCACTCCTACGGCGCCCGCGCCCGCGCCGACCACCAGATCTTTGTGGACCTCTTCCGCAACGGCCGGATCCCGGGTCTGTAGGGGCCCGGGGGCCAGGTCCGACACCTGCCGTACGCACCGTATTTCCCGGTGCGTACGGCTTCGGGCCCCCTTAGGCACCTCTTATCCCCGCCCATGGCACACTCGGCTGCAATGGACATCTCGGCGGCACACCTGCGGGCACTGCGCGCGGCGCTCTTCACAGCGCTGTGCGTCACGCTGTCCGCGGCGTCCCATGTGCTGCTGTCCCGTATGCCGCTGCCGCTGACCACGATCGCCGCGCTCTGCGGTGCCGTCTTCGCCCTCGCCTACGCACTGGCCGGCCGCGAACGCGGCTTCTGGCGGATCGCGGCGCTGCTGATCCCCCTGGAGCTGGCCGCCGATCTGGTCTTCAGCCTGGGGCAGCACGCCTGTTACGGGGAGGCCGGCGGCCCGGTCGCCGGCCCGCTGCGCTCGCTGGGCATGGATCTGCTGTGCGGTGGCGACCCGGTCGGTGCGCCGCTGGCACAGCTGCCCCAGGACGATGCCGCGCCCGTGGTCACCTGGCTCGTACTGCTCGCGGCGCATGTCTGCACGGGACTGCTGGCGGCCGGCTGGCTGCGCCGCGGCGAGCGGGCGCTGTGCCGGCTGCTCGCCGCGGTGGCCGGCTTCGCCTTCCGCCCGCTGCTGATCGCCGTCGCGGTCATCGGCTCGGGCACCGCGGCCCGCCGGCCGGTGCCCGCCCCCGTACGGTCCGGGCACCCCGCCCGCGCCGTCCCCCTGCTCGTGCACTGTGTCGTGCGCCGTGGGCCGCCCTGCGCGCTCGCCGCGTGAGCTTTCGGCCGCGCGGCCCGCGTACGCCCGCTGAGCGCGCGTACGCCGTCGACCGCACGTATCTCCCGTCCCACGGACACCCACGGAGCAGGAACAGTCATGAGCAACCGCAACAACCAGGCCAACAAGCAGGCAGCCCGCGAGCGGCTGCGCGCCGAGCGTGAGCGGCAGGCGAAGAAGGACCGGCTGCGCAGGCAGCTGATCGTCGGCGGTGCGATCGTCGGCGTCCTGGCGATAGCCGGCGGTATCGGAGTGGCGGTCGCCAACATGGGCGGCGACGCGAAGGCCGCCAACGGCCCGCTGGTCAAGCCCGCCAACACCAGCGGCCCCAAGGGCACCACAATCGTCGTCGGCAAGCCGGACGCCAAGAACACCCTGGACCTCTTCGAGGACCCGCGCTGCCCCGGCTGCGCCGCGTTCGAGCAGACCGCCGGCGCCACCGTCGAGAAGGACATCAAGGACGGCAAGTACAAGGCCTCGTACCACCTGGGCACGTTCCTCGACAACAACCTCCAGGGCACCGGCTCCAAGAACGCGCTGAGCGCGCTGGGCGCCTCCCTCAACGTCAGCCCGGACGCCTTCCTGAAGTACAAGTACGCGCTGTACTCGAAGGAGTTCCACCCGGACGAGACCGGTCCTGACAAGTTCGCCGACGACAGTTACCTGATCAAGGTCGCCGACACCATCCCGGCGCTCAAGGGCAACGCCGCCTTCCAGAAGGCCGTCAAGGACGGCACGTACGACCGGTGGGGGCTGGAGGTGTCCAAGGCCTTCGACTCCGTCAAGGACGTCAAGAGCACCCCGACGATCAAGCTCAACGGCACGGTGCTGGGCACGGACACCCCGCAGGGCAAGGCGGCACCGTCCAGCGTGGCCGCCTTCAACTCCCTGGTGGACAAGGCGCTGAAGAAGTGACGTAGCGACCGGCTCCCCGGCCGGTCCGCCTCCGGTGTCCCTCGGCCGGCGTGCTCCGTGCACGTCGGCCGATGCCAAATCTTGACCCGGTGGTGCCGTGCACATGGCAGACTCCCGGCATGCAGGCGACGGGAGTACGCCCCCGGACCCGGCCGGCGGCCGCGCCGGGGGTCCAGCTCCGGGCGGTGCGGGCGGTGTTGTTCACCGTGCTGTGCACCACCCTGTCCGCGGCCTCCCATGTGCTGCTCTCACACGCCCCGTTGCCGCCCGCGCCGGTCGTCGCGGTCTTCGCCGGTGTCTTCGCCGCGGCCTACGCACTGACCGGGCGGGAGCGTGGCTACGGCTCGGTCGCCGCGCTCCTGGTACCGCTGGAGCTGGCCGCCGACACCGTTTTCACCGCCGGACAGCACACCTGTTACGGGGCGGCCGGCGGCCCGGTCACCGGCCCGCTGCGCTCGGTCGGCGTCGATCTGCTGTGCCGGGGCGGCGAGTTGGGCACCCCGCTGGCCCGGATGGCCGCGCACCCTGGCTCGCCGCTGCCGCCGGCCGTTCCGGCGGCGGCCCCCTGGCTGCTGCTCGCCGCCCATGTCGTGGTCGGCCTGCTCGCCGCCGGCTGGCTGCACCGCGGCGATGCCGCCCTGGACGCCCTGCTGCGCGCCGCCGCGGCCGGTGCGTTCCGCCCCCTGCTCACCGCGGTCGCGGTGGCCACCGCCGCACTCACCCCGCCCCGCCGGCGGATCCGCCCGCTGCACCCGACGGCGCCGGCCCGCCCGCTCCCCCTCCTCCTGCACTGCGTACTGCGCCGCGGCCCTCCTCGTATGGCCGCCGCCTGACCAGCCCGCAGAAGCCAGCAACACCCTCGAGGGGACGGCACCACCCATGAGCAACCGCAACAACCAGGCCAACAAGACCGCGGCCCGCGAACGCATCCGGGCCGAGCGGGACCGCCAGAAGAAGAAGGAGAAGCTGCGCCGCCAACTGACCGCGGCGGGCGCGGTGATCGGCGTCCTGGCCCTGGCCGGCGGCATCGGCTACGCCGTGATGAAGGCCAACGAGCCCAAGGGCTGGGAGGCCGCCAAGGAGGCCAAGCTCGTCACGCCCGCGCACACCCAGGGCAAGAACGGCACCGAGATCCTCATAGGCGACAAGAACGCCAAGCAGACCCTGGAGGTCTTCGAGGACGTCCGCTGCCCGGCGTGTGCGGCCTTCGAGCAGAGCAGCGGCGAGGCCCTGCTCAAGGACATCGAGGACGGCCGCTACCGGGTCCGCTTCACGATGTACACCTTCATCGACGGCGTGGGCGGCGGCGAGGGCTCGAAGAACGCGCTGAGCGCGCTCGGCGCGGCGCTGAACATCAGCCCGGAAGCCTTCTTGAAGTACAAGGCGGCGCTGTACTCGACCAAGCACCACCCCGACGAGCGCGAGGACGTCTACGGCAAGGACTCCGAACTCCTCAAGGTCGCCGCCGACGTGCCGGAGCTGGAGAACGACAAGGCGTTCGCCACGGCGGTCAAGAAGGGCACCTACGACCGCTGGGCGATGGAGATGACCGCGCTGTTCGGCCGCAAGGGCGTCAAGGGCACGCCCACGTTCATGCACGGCGACAAGAAGCTCGTGATGCCGCAGGTCCCGCAGCAGCAGATGACGCAGGTGCAGTACAACCAGCTCGCGCAGGCCAACTTCAAGAAGATGATCGACAAGGAGTTCGGCCCGGCGAAGGGCTCCGCGGACCAGGGCAAGGACGACAGCAAGGGCGAAGACGGCGGGAAGGGCATCCGCGAGGGCGAAAAGGACCCCACGGGCGCGAACTGAGTGCCTTTCGGACAACGGGAGGGCGAATTCTCGGGGTTATCGGGATTCGCCCTCCCGGGTTCGATTACCGGCCAGTAAGGTGATCGGCCGTGACCGATCATGACCAGATCTCGCGCCGCACTGCCGTCACGGCCGTAGCCGCCACCGCCGCTCTTCTGCCGTTCGCCGGCGCCGCCACCGCGCACGCCCAAGAGGCCGCGGCCCAGGGCTCGTTCTTCCAGCACGGGATCGCCTCCGGTGACCCGCTCCCCGACGGCGTCCTGCTGTGGACCCGGGTCACGCCGACCGAGGCGGCCACCCCGGGCTCCGGTCGGGGGCCGGCCACCAAGGTGAGCTGGCAGGTGGCGAGCGACAAGGGCTTCACGTCCGTCGTCGCACGGGGGACCCTGACCGCCTCCGCCGCCGCCGACCACACCGTCAAGGCGGACGTCCGCGGCCTGCACCCGGCCACCCACTACTACTACCGCTTCACCGTGGACGGGCAGCACTCCCCCGTGGGCCGGACCCGCACCGCCCCCGCCCACGACACCACGGCCGGCAACGTCCGCTTCGGCGTGGTCTCCTGCGCCAACTGGGAGTCCGGCTACTTCTCGCCCTACCGTCACCTGGCCGCCCGCACCGAGCTGGACGCGGTGCTGCACGTCGGCGACTACCTCTACGAGTACAAGTCCGGCGAATACCCGGAGTTCAAGTACGTCGTCCGCCCGCACACCCCCGCCCACGAGCTGCTGACGCTCGCCGACTACCGCATGCGGCACGGCGTCCACAAGACCGACCCGGACGCGATGGCCATGCACGCCATGCACCCGGTCATCGCCATCTGGGACGACCACGAGTTCGCCGACAACGCCTGGAAGGGCGGCGCGGTGAACCACACCGCGGACACCGAGGGCCCCTGGTCCGCGCGGATGGCCGCCGCGAAGCAGGCCTACTTCGAGTGGATGCCGGTGCGCCCCTCGATCGCCGGCACCACCTACCGCAGGCTGCGCTTCGGCACCCTCGCCGACCTGCATCTGCTGGATCTGCGGTCGTTCCGCGACGCACAGGCCAAGCCGGGCAGCGGGGAGGTCGACGACCCGAGCCGCACGATCACCGGGCGGGCCCAGCTGGACTGGCTCAAGTCCGGACTCGAACGCTCGGACACCGCCTGGCGGCTGGTCGGCACCTCGGTGATGATCTCGCAGGTCGCCTTCGGCGCCGTCCCCGCGAAGCTGCTCGGACCGCTCGCCGAGATCCTCGGGATACCCAAGGAGGGCCTGGCAATCAACACCGACCAGTGGGACGGCTACACCGACGACCGGCGCGAGCTGCTCGGCCACCTCAGCGACCGCGGTATCGACAACACCGTGTTCCTGACCGGCGACATCCACATGGCCTGGGCCAACGAGGTGCCGCTCCAGGCCGCGACCTACCCCGCCGACCGCGCGGTGGCGACGGAGTTCGTGGTCACCTCCGTCACCTCCGACAACGTGGACGACTTCCTGCACGTCGCCCCGCACACGATCTCGATGGCCGGGGTCGCCGCCATCAAGGCCGCCAACCGGCATGTGAAGTGGCTGGACATGGACTCACACGGCTACGGGGTGCTGGACGTCACCGCCGAGCGGACGCAGATGGACTATTTCGCCATCTCCGACAAAACCGACCCGCAGGCCACCAGCACCCTGCTGCGCTCGTACCTGACCCGGTCCGGCAGCCAGCAGGTGGAGCGCGCGGACCAGCCGCTCACCTAGGGCATGCCGGCCCGCGCCCGGCCGGCCGCCCGGCTCACAGCTCGGCGAGGAAGCCCAGTGCCACCTTCCAGGCGCTCTCCGCCGCCTCCGCGTCGTAGTCGGGGAGATCGGGATCGGTGAAGAGGTGGCCGGCGCCGGCGTAGCGGAAGACCTCTACGTCCGCGCCGGCCCGGCGCATCTGGAGATACCAGGCGTTCAGCCAGTCGTGCGGCTCGTACGGGTCCGGGTCGGCGACATGCAGCTGCACCGGCAGGTCGTCGGCGACGGTGCCGTCCGCGATGTCCGAGGTGCCGTGCAGCAGAAGCAGCCCGCGGGTCCGCTCGTCGCCCAGCGCGAGGTTCTGGGCGACCGAGCCGCCGAAGGAGAAGCCGGCGTAGACCAGTCCGCGGTCGGAGTAGGGCGCAACGGCCGTGATGGCGCGCTTGAGCAGCTCCTCCTTGCCGATCTCGTCCTTGATGAGAATGCCGTCCGGGACCGAGTCGGCGGTCCGGCCGTCGAACAGATCGGGGACGATCACCTCATGCCCGGCGGCGCGCAGCCGGTCCGCCGCCGCGTGCACCGCGGGACGCAGCCCGCACACCGAATGAATCAGGACAATCGTCGACAGTCCGCTGGTCGAGGACTCGGTGGAGGCCGGCACTGACATCACTTCCCTGGGGTTGGATCGATCTCCCCCCATCGTGCCAGTTACGGTCACGGGGACCGGGTACCAGCACACCACAGCCCCTCGCACCCCACGGAGGAGGAGTCTCGTGTCATTGGAGGACGTCCTGCGTCCGGTCGTCGTCATCGGCGGCGCGGTCCTGCTCACGCTCATCCTGGTCTGGCTCACCGACCGGGCACTGCGCCGGATCGATGCCGCCCATCCGGAGACACCGCTGTGGGGGCTGCTGCGCCGCTGCCGGATACCGCTGCAAGTGGCGCTCTGCGCGGCCCTCTTGCACGGCTCGTTCGGGCAGGCGGGGCTCAAGTCCGCCGACAAACACGCGGCGGGCATCGGCCAGGCGCTGACCCTGGTCCTGATCGCGGCCGCCGCCTGGCTGGTCATCCGGGCCGCGGCGGCGATCGTGGAGTCGTCGTACTCGCGCTATGCGGCGAGCGGCCGGGACGCGGCGCGGGTGCGGCGGGTACGGACCCAGGTGACGCTGATCCAGCGGGTGGTGACGGCCGTGGTGATCGTCGTCGCGGCCGCCTCGATGCTGCTGACGTTCCCGGAGATGCGGGCGGTCGGCACGTCCATGCTGGCGTCGGCCGGGCTGCTGGGCATCGTCGCCGGTATCGCCGCCCAGTCCACGCTCGGCAATCTCTTCGCGGGGCTCCAGATCGCGTTCGGCGACATGGTGCGGATCGGGGACACCGTCGTCGTGGACGGCGAGTGGGGCACCGTCGAGGAGATCACGCTGACCTTCCTGACCGTACGGACCTGGGACGAGCGCCGGATCACCATGCCGGTGTCGTACTTCACCGGCAAGCCGTTCGAGAACTGGTCGCGCGGCGGTGCGCAGATGACCGGCACGGTGTTCTTCCACCTCGACCACGGCGCACCGGTGGAGAAGATGCGCCAGCGGCTGCTGGAAATCCTCCAGGAGTGCCCCGAGTGGGACGGCAGGTCCTGGAGCCTGGTGGTCACCGACACCACACCGTCCACGATCGTGGTGCGCGCGCTGGCCACCGCCCGGGACGCGGACACCCTCTGGACGGTGCGCTGCGAGGTCCGCGAGCGGATGCTGGAGTGGCTACAGGCCGAGCACGCCTACGCGCTGCCGCGGATCAGCACCTCGCCGGCGCCTACGGGCTCCCCCGTGCTCGACCGGGGCCGGGAGCCGGGCCCGGAGTCCGCGCGGGGCTGAGCCCCACCGGCCCCACCGGCCCCACTGGCCCTACCCACCCCGCTCCCCCGTCACGGCCTCACGGCGCGCCCCGCAGGCTGCGCATGTCCAGATGCCGCAGCACCCGGTCGACGATCTCCGGGTCGGCGCCCGGTTCACTGCGCGCCGCCAGCACCTCGTGCCGGGCGGCCGAGAGCATCTCCCCCTGGATGCGCTGCACCTTCTTCAGCCGGGTGATGCGCTTCTCGAAGAGCTCGCGCCGCTCGTCGTCGACGATGTCCGGCGCGATACGGGCCCCGATGTCGTGCGCCCGGCGCGCCAGCTGGTCGGTGACCTCGTCGGGCAGCTCCTCGACCTCCAGGATCTCCTTCAGCCGCCGCTTGGACGCCTTGATCACCCGGATCGCCAGCTCCCGCTCCAGCGCGTCGACGGCATCGGTGTCGGCCCGAACCCGCAGCCTGCGCACCAGCCAGGGCAGGGTGAGGCCCTGGATGAGGAGGGTGCTGAGCACCACCGCGAAGGCGATGAAGAGGATCTCGTCGCGGACCGGGAACTCACCGCCGCCGTCGATGCTGTACGGGATGGCCAGCGCCAGCGCCACCGAGGCCACCCCGCGCATCCCCGACCACCACATGATGAGCGTCTCCCGCCAGCTCATCGGGATCTCCTCGTCGTAGTCGCGGCGCTTGTGCATCCGCTTGGCCAGCCAGGCGGCGGGCAGCAGCCACAGCAGCCGGACGCCGACGACCACCCCGACGACGGCGGCGCCGGCCCCGAGCAACTGGCCCCAACGGTGGGAGGCCGCCCCGAAGATGTTGTGCAGCTCCAGGCCGATCAGCCCGAAGGCGACCCCGGTGACGAGGGTGTCGACGACCTCCCAGAAGGTGTAGCCGGCCAGCCGGCCCATCACATCGTCCGGATCGACCGCATACTCGGCCAGGAAGAGCGCGCAGGTCAGCACCGCGAGCACACCGGAGCCCCGGAACTCCTCGGCCAGGACGTACGCGACGAACGGCACCAGCAGCGTCAGACCGATCTGGAGCGTCGGGTCGCCGAGCAGCCCCATCAGCTTGTTGGTGAGCCAGCCGAGCCCCAGGCCGACCGCTATGGCGACGACCGCGGAGAGCACCAGCGAGCCGACCGCGGCGGGCACCGAGAAGGTTCCGGTGACCGCCGCGGTGAGCGCGACGTGGTAGAGCACGATGGCGGTGACATCGTTGAACAGCCCCTCGCCCTCCAGGATCGAGACCATCCGGCGGGGCAGCCCGAGCTTGCCGGCGACGGCGGTCGCGGCCACCGGGTCGGGCGGGGCGACCAGCGCACCGAGCACCACCGCGGCGGCCACCGGCATACCGGGCACCACCGCCTGGGCGACGGCGGCGACCGCGGCGGTGGTGGCGAAGACCAGTGCCACGGCGAGCAGGAAGATCGGCCGGAGGTTGGCGGTGAACTGCCGCCAGGAGGTGCGCTGCACGGCCGCGTAGAGCAGCGGCGGCAGCACCACCGGCAGGATGAACTCCGGCGGTACCTCGACGTTGGGGACGAACGGCAGCAGTGCCAGGACGCCACCGACGAGGGTCATCAGCACCGGTGAAGGGAGTCCCAGCCGGTCGCCGACCGGAACCATGACCACGGCTCCGAGCAGAAGGACGAACATCAGAGCCAGCTGGTCCACGGTGGCTACGCTCCGGGGTCGGATTCGATCACTTTCCGACCCCAGCGTGCCACGGCACCCGCGGTTGCCCGCCGTATCGGCTCCCGCAGGATGCCCGCCGCGTCAGTTGCTCTCGTCCCGGACGGTGTCCAGGGCCTTCTGGAGATCGTCCGGGTAGGCGCTCTCGAACTCGACCCAGCGGCCGTCGGAGGGGTGCTCGAAGCCCAGCCGCATGGCGTGCAGCCACTGCCGGGTGAGGCCGAGGCGCTTGCCGAGGGTGGGGTCGGCGCCGTAGGTCAGGTCGCCGACGCAGGGGTGGCGGTGCGCGGCCATGTGCACCCGGATCTGGTGGGTGCGGCCGGTCTCCAGCTTGATGTCGAGCAGGCTGGCCGCGCGGAACGCCTCGATGAGGTCGTAGTGCGTGACGGACGCCTTGCCCTCGGCCGTCACTGCCCACTTGTAGTCGTGCTGCGGGTGCCGGCCGATGGGGGCGTCGATGGTGCCGCTCATCGGGTCCGGGTGGCCCTGGACCAGGGCGTGGTAGCGCTTGTCGACCGTGCGCTCACGGAACTGCTGCTTGAGCAGGGTGTAGGCGCGCTCCGACTTGGCAACCACCATCAGGCCCGAGGTGCCGACATCGAGGCGGTGCACGATGCCCTGGCGCTCGGCGGCACCGGAGGTGGAGATGCGGTAGCCGGCCGCGGCCAGACCGCCGATGACGGTCGTTCCCGTCCAGCCGGGGCTGGGGTGCGCGGCGACGCCGACCGGCTTGACGATCACGACGATGTCGTCGTCGTCATGCACGATCTCCATGCCCTCGACGGGCTCCGCGATGATCTCCACGGGCGGCGCGGCCTGGGGCATCTCGACTTCCAGCCAGGCGCCGCCGCTCACCCGCTCGGACTTCATCACCTCGGAACCGTCGACCCGGACCTTGCCGGCGGCGGCGAGTTCGGCCGCCTTCGTACGGGAGAAGCCGAACATCCGGGCCAGCGCAGCGTCGACGCGCTCGCCCTCCAGGCCGTCCGGTACGGGCAGGGTGCGGATCTCGGGAATGGTGCTCACCCCACGAGTATGGCAGTCCCACCACGGTGCCCTGCCCGGCGGCCGGGACCCGGACGGCCCCGGCCCTTCCGGCCCCCGGTCAGTCCTTGTGGACGGTCCCGTCGGGGTCCAGTCCGCGGAAGGAAAGGATCACGATCAGGATGCCGCCGCAGACGATCCCGGAGTCGGCGAGGTTGAAGACCGCGAAGTGCGCCGGGGCAATGAAGTCGACCACCGCGCCCTCGAAGACCCCCGGCGAGCGGAACAGCCGGTCGGTGAGGTTGCCGAAGGCGCCGCCGAGCAGCAGCCCGAGCGCGATCGCCCAGGGCAGGCTGTAGAGCTTGCGGGCGATCCGGATGATCACCACGATCACGACCGCCGCGATGATGGTGAGGAAGATCGTCAGCGCCTCGCCCATGCTGAACGCGGCCCCGCGGTTGCGGATCACGGTGAACTGGAGCAGCGTCCCGATGACCTCGATGGGCTCGTGGTGCTCCAGCTTCGCGACGACCAGCACCTTGCTGCCCAGGTCGAGCAGGTAGACGACGAGCGCGACCAGCAGCAGCGCGCCGATCCGCCGCTTGCCGCGGCCGCCCGGTTCCGGCTCCACCGGACCTCCCCCCTCGGAGCCCGTCGTGGGATCCGCTCCGGTACCCGGCTCGGGTTCCGGCGTACCGGTGATGCGTTCCGCCTCTGCCACGTGTGAGTCCCTCAGCCCTTTGTGTACACGGCCGGGCCGTGCCCGGCTGAACCACGAGAGTACGGCACATGCGTACGGTCGCGGGCGGTCCGGGTGCGGCCCGCGACAGGGCCTGTCTTCAGCGGCGCTCCTCTTTCTGCTTGCACTCCACGCACAGCGTCGCGCGCGGGAAGGCCTGCATCCGCGCCTTGCCGATGGGGTTGCCGCAGTTCTCGCACAGCCCGTAGGTGCCCGCGTCCAGCCGGCCGAGGGCGCGCTCGGTCTGGTGGAGCATCTCGCGGGCGTTGGAGGCGAGCGCCATCTCGTGTTCGCGGGTGATGTTCTTGGTGCCGGTGTCGGCCTCGTCGTCGCCCGCTCCGTCGCCGGAGTCGCGCATCAGCCCGGCGATGGCGTCCTCGGCCGAGACGATCTCCAGCCGCAGCCGGGCCGTCTCCTCCATCAGTTCGGTACGCGCCGCGGCGACCTCCCCGGGCGTCCAGGGGTCCTCGCCCGGCCGTACGGCGAGCTCTCCCGGCGCCGCGGCCACCCGGGCCATGGGCACCGCGGAGTCGTCGCCGTGTGCCTTGGCCGTTGCGGCCGCAGTCTTTTTCGCCGCCACCGTCTGGGCTCCCGTCTTCTCCGCGGGCACCGCGGCCGTCCTGGCCGGAGCCTTCTTCACGGTCTTCTTCGTGGTCTTCTTTGCGGTCTTCTTCGCGGCCGCCTTCTGCGGCGCCGCCTTTTTGGCCGTGGTCTTCACCGGCGTGGTCGTGCCGGCCGCCGTCTTCTTGGCCGCGGCCTTCTTCGGAGCCGCCTTTTTCGGTGCAGGTTTCTTCGCGACGGCCTCGTCGGCAGGCGTCGTGCTCTTCTCCGCGGCGGTCTTTTTCGCCACCATGGCCGCGACCCCTTCACCTATGTGACTTTGTTCGCGAATCGTGACGGGAACGATAAATCGCCGCACGCCACGCGGCAACGGGACGCACCGCCCTCCCGGTCCCACCACCCGGCCCGGGACGCCCGGTCTGTCTCGGTTGTGCCCCGCTCCCCGGCCGGTAATCCGCCGGTCGGCACGGCACCCACCCGCTCGCCATTCGGGTCACGGCGCGCGCCCGGACGCGGCGCGGCGCGGAGCCCGGACGCGGCGCAGCGAGGGGCCGGGACCCTGACCCGACGAGGACCGGGACGCGGCACGGCGGGAGAGCGGGCCCCCGTACGCCGCCGGTGGCCCGGCCCGCCCCCCCGCTGCCGTAAATCCGGTCGGCCGGTGTCGGCACGGCCCCGTACACTGGGCCGAGCGAGAGGCATTGATGGGACGAGTAGCGTCGTACGCAGCCAGGAGCGACCCGGGGACGGTGGAAGCCCGGGGGCGTGCACGACGTGAAGATCACCCCGGAGCCGCCGGAAGAAAGCCCGTGGATCATCCCCGGGGCGAGTAGAACCGGCAGCGCGACCCCAATGAGGGGGCGGTGGATCCTCACCGCCAAGGAGGGTGGTACCGCGGGAGCACGCTCTCGTCCCTCCGGACGGAAAACACAGCAGGTGTCCGCCGGAGGAAGCCCCCGATGAGTCCGCAGCCCCAGTACCGCCAGGTACCCGCCCAGGTAGACCTCCCCGCCCTCGAGCATGCCGTGCTCGAGTTCTGGCAGGAACAGAAGATCTTCGCCCGCACCCTCCAGCAGTCCGAGGGACGGCCCGAGTGGGTCTTCTACGAGGGCCCCCCGACCGCCAACGGCATGCCCGGCGCGCATCACATCGAGGCGCGCGTCTTCAAGGACGTCTTCCCCCGGTTCCGCACGATGCAGGGCTACCACGTCGACCGCAAGGCCGGCTGGGACTGCCACGGCCTCCCGGTCGAGCTGGCCGTGGAGAAGGAGCTGGGCTTCAACGGCAAGAAGGACATCGAGGCGTACGGCATCGCCGAGTTCAACGCCAAGTGCCGCGAGTCGGTGACCCGCCACACCGACGCCTTCGCCGAGCTCACGACCCGTATGGGCTACTGGACCGATCTGGATGCCCCGTACCGCACGATGGACCCCGACTACATCGAGTCGGTGTGGTGGTCGCTGAAGGAGATCTTCAACAAGGGCCTGCTGGTCCAGGACCACCGCGTCGCCCCCTGGTGCCCGCGCTGCGGCACCGGCCTGTCGGACCACGAGCTGGCCCAGGGCTACGAGAACGTCGTCGACCCCTCGGTCTTCGTCCGCCTCCCGCTGACGTCCGGCCCGCTGGCCGGCCGGGCCTCGCTGCTGATCTGGACGACCACCCCCTGGACCCTGGTCTCCAACACCGCCGTCGCCGCGCACCCCGACGTCACCTATGTCGTCGCCACCGACGGCAGCGAGCAGCTGGTCGTCGCCGAGCCGCTGCTGGAGAAGGCCCTCGGCGAGGGCTGGACCGCCACCGGTGAGTCCTTCACCGGCCGCGAGATGGAGCGCTGGGCCTATGAGCGCCCGTTCTCCCTCGTGGAGCTGGAGGGCGCCAACATCGTCGTCAACGCCGAGTACGTCACCACCGACGACGGCACCGGCCTCGTCCACCAGGCCCCGGCCTTCGGTGAGGACGACCTCAGGACCTGCAAGGCGTACGACCTGCCGGTGATCAACCCGGTCCGCGCGGACGGCACCTTCGAGGAAGAACTCGCCCTGGTCGGCGGCCAGTTCTTCAAGAAGGCCGACGAGGCGCTGGTCGCCGACCTCGACGCCCGCGGTCTGCTCTTCCGGCACCTCGCCTACGAGCACAGCTACCCGCACTGCTGGCGCTGCCACACCGCACTGCTCTACTACGCACAGCCCTCCTGGTACATCCGCACCACCGCGGTCAAGGACGCCCTGCTGCGGGAGAACGAGCGCACCAACTGGTTCCCCGAGTCGGTCAAGCACGGCCGCTTCGGCGACTGGCTCAACAACAACATCGACTGGGCGCTGTCCCGCAACCGCTACTGGGGCACCCCGCTGCCCATCTGGCGCTGCGAGGAGAACCACCTCACCTGCGTCGGCTCGCTCACCGAGCTGACCGAGCTGACCGGCACCGACCAGTCCGGCCTGGACCCGCACCGCCCGTTCATCGACGAGATCACCTTCGCCTGCCCGACGTGCCAGGGCACCGCGACCCGCGTCCCGGAGGTCATCGACGCCTGGTACGACTCGGGCTCGATGCCGTTCGCGCAGTGGGGCTACCCCTACCGCAACAAGGAGCTGTTCGAGAAGCGCTACCCGGCGCAGTTCATCTCCGAGGCCATCGACCAGACCCGTGGCTGGTTCTACACGCTGATGGCCGTCGGCACGCTCGTCTTCGACAAGTCCTCGTACGAAAACGTGGTCTGCCTCGGTCACATCCTGGCCGAGGACGGCCGGAAGATGTCCAAGCACCTGGGCAACATCCTCCAGCCGATCCCGCTGATGGACCAGCACGGCGCCGACGCGGTCCGCTGGTTCATGGCCGCCGGCGGCTCGCCGTGGGCCGCCCGCCGGGTGGGCCACAGCACCATCCAGGAAGTCGTCCGCAAGACGCTGCTGACGTACTGGAACACCGTCGCCTTCCAGGCGCTGTACGCCCGTACGTCCGGCTGGGCACCCTCCGCGGCCGACCCGGCCCCGGCGGACCGCCCGCTGCTGGACCGCTGGCTGCTCGGCGAGCTGAACACCCTGGTCGAGCAGGTCACCGAGTCGCTGGAGTCCTTCGACACCCAGCGCGCCGGCAAGCTCCTCTCCTCCTTCGTCGACGACCTCTCCAACTGGTACGTCCGCCGCTCCCGCCGCCGCTTCTGGCAGGGCGACGCGGCCGCGCTGCGCACGCTCCACGAGGTCATCGAGACCGTCACCCGCCTCATGGCGCCCCTCACCCCGTTCATCACCGAGCGGGTCTGGCAGGACCTGGTCGTCCCGGTCGCCCCGGAGGCGCCGGCGTCGGTCCACCTCACCAGCTGGCCGGCAGCCGACCGCGCGCTCATCGACCCGGCGCTGTCCGGCCAGATGCAGCTGGTGCGCCGGCTGGTCGAGCTGGGCCGGGCGACCCGCGCCGAGTCGGGGGTGAAGACCCGCCAGCCGCTGTCCCGTGCGCTGGTCGCGGCCCATGGCTTCGCGGGCCTGTCCGAGGACCTGCGGGCGCAGATCGCCGAGGAGCTCAACGTCAGCTCGCTGGCCTCGCTCTCGGAGGTGGGCGGCTCCCTGGTCGACACCACTGCCAAGGCGAACTTCCGTGCCCTGGGCAAGCGTTTCGGCAAGGGCGTCCAGGCGGTCGCCAAGGCCGTCGCCGCCGCGGACGCCGCGGCCCTCTCGCTCGCCCTGCGCGAGGGCACGGCGAGCGTCGAGGTCGACGGGGAGACCGTCTCGCTCGCCCCCGACGAGGTCATCATCACCGAGACCCCGCGCGAAGGCTGGTCGGTGGCCTCCGACTCCGGCGCCACGGTCGCCCTCGACCTGGAGATCACCCCGGAGCTGCGCCGGGCGGGCCTGGCCCGCGACGCGATCCGGCTGATCCAGGAGGCCCGTAAGAACAGCGGCCTGGACGTCGCCGACCGGATCGCGCTGCGCTGGCAGTCCACCGACGAGGAGGTGCGCACGGCGCTGGCCGACCACACCGGCCTGATCTCCGACGAGGTGCTCGCCGAGGAATTCACCCCCGGAGAGGCGGACGGGTCCTACGGCACCGCGTTCACCGACGAGAGCCTGGCCCTGACGTTCCAGCTGCGCAAGGCGTAACCGCCCCCGCGGTCACCACGGCGTACAGAGCCCCCCGGCGCAGCCCGCGCCGGGGGGCTCCGCCGTTTCCGCGGAGGTACCCGGACGGGGCGCACAAGTGCACACAAAAGGGCCGGGCCCCGAAGGAATGTTCCCTCGGGGCCCGGCCCTGATTGCCGACTGTGCGCGCTACGCGGACGTCAGTTGTCGTCCTCGTCGATGAGGAAGCCGCGCATCGGCGACGGCGTCTGCTGCATCGGCTGCGGGCTCTGCGGCCGCACCGGAGCCATCGGCTGGGTCATCGCCGGCGACATCTGCTGCTGGCCGCCGTAGGACGGACCACCGTTGGACTGGCCGGCCATGGAGTGGTTGCCGCCCATCTGCTGACCGCCACCCATGGTGTGGTTGCCGCCCATGGCACCCGCACCGGCCGACGCCATCGACGGCGACGGCGGCAGCGAAGCGGCGGCCGGCGTCCGCGGCGGGGCCAGCGAGTCGTCCGCCTGGTTCTCCAGCTGACGCAGCTGGCTCTCCAGGTAGGACTTCAGCCGCGTGCGGTACTCGCGCTCGAAGCCGCGCAGGTCCTCGACCTTGCGCTCCAGCGTCGCGCGGGCCGACTCCAGCGAGCCCATCGCCACGCGGTGCTTCTCCTGCGCGTCCCGCTCCAGCGCGTCGGCCTTGGCGCGGGCGTCCCGCTCCAGGCCCTCGGCACGGCTGCGCGCCTCGCCGACGATCTTGTTGGCCTCGGAACGGGCCTCCGCGATCGCCTGGTCGGCGGTCTGCTGTGCCAGCGACAGCACGCGCGCGGCGCTGTCACCACCGGGACCACCCTGCTGGCCGCCCTGGGGCAGCTGCTGCGGTCCGCCGGGGCCGCCCATCGGGCCACCCATCGGACCGCCGGGGCCCATCGGACCGGGGCCGTGCGGGCCCTGCGGACCGGGGCCGTGGCCACCGGGACCGGGAGGCAGCTGCGGTGCACCACCGGGCAGTTGGGGCGGGCCACCCATCCCCTGCTGCTGCGGCGGCACCGGCTGCGGACCGGATATGGCGGCGGGCACCGGAGACCCGGGCCGCTGCTGCTGCTCCTGCTGCTGCTGCTGGTCCGGTCCCTTGCGCAGACCCTGCTGCTGCTGGTTCTGCGCGGCGGCGCGGGTGGCAGCGGCCAGCTTGGCGCGAAGGTCCTCGTTCTCCCGCAGGAGCCGGGTCAGTTCGGCTTCGACCTCATCGAGGAAGGCATCGACCTCGTCCTCGTCATAGCCTTCTCGGAGGCGGACGGTCGTGAACTGCTTGTTCCGCACGTCCTCGGGGGTCAACGGCATCTCTACTTCACCTCAACGTAGTCGTCGGCAATCGGCAAGACCGTATCGTTCACACCAACAACACCGACCTCACGACGGTGATCAGGATGTACACGATGATCATCAATACGAAGAAGGACAGGTCGAGCGCCACGCCCCCGAGACGCAGCGGCGGGATGACCCGCCGCAGAAGCTTGAGTGGCGGATCAGTGACAGTGTAGGCGGCCTCAAGAACGACCACCATCGCCTTGCCGGGTTGCCATGAACGGGCGAACTGGAAGACATAGTCCATCACCAGCCGGAAGATCAACACGATCAGGAAGCAGTACAGCGCGATGTAGATCACCTGACCAAAAACACTCATCTCGCGCGTCCCTCTCCCCTTGCCTTGCTCCTGTGTTGGCCTTACGGCCTCGGTGTGCCCGGTGTTGCGTCTCAGCTCTGGTTGAAGAACCCACCCTCTGCGATACGGGCCTTGTCCTCCGCCGTGACATCGACGTTAGCAGGAGACAACAGGAACACCTTCTGCGTCACCCGCTCGATACTGCCGTGAAGACCAAACACCAAACCGGCCGCAAAGTCGACAAGTCGCTTCGCGTCGGTGTCATCCATCTCCGTCAGATTCATGATCACCGGAGTGCCCTCACGGAAGTGTTCCCCGATGGTACGGGCTTCGTTGTAGGTCCGGGGGTGCAGTGTGGTGATGCGGTAGGGCTCCCGCTCGGACACAACCTTGGGCATGATCACCGGTGCGTTCTTCTCCAGATTTGGGCGTTCGGGTGTGATGGATGCCACGGGGGCGATTCGCGCGGGTCGTCCGCTTTCCGCGGCGAGCGGGGCCGGTTCACGTTGCGCCGGAGGCGTCACGGCACGGACGGGTTCCTCCCGTTCCGGGGGAATTTCGGCCTGCACCTGGTGCTGTTGACGCCGCCCTCGATCGGGTTCCGGGTCAAGCTCGGGCTCGAACTCGTCATCGGGGTCGAACCCCCGGCCGTCGTACCCATCGTCCTCCACGAGGCCGAGGTAGACCGCCATCTTGCGCATCGCGCCGGCCATTCTCTGCGTCCTCCGCTCTGTGGTGGATCGGCTCCGTCACCAGGGGCCTTGGATCCACTCGGCCTGCCCGCTTTTTGCGGGAATGACCATATTTTGTGCTGTGGTCCGACTTGCTTGGCGACGTTACCGGAGCCGTGGTCTGACTCCGAGTACCGCAGTGCCGACGCGCACATGTGTCGCCCCGGCCGCCACAGCGTCTTCGAGGTCCGCGCTCATGCCTGCTGACACCATGTTGGCAGCAGGATGTGCGGCGCGCAGGTCGGATGAGATTTCCATGAGCCGTTCGAAAGCGGCGAGTTCACGTCCGGCATACGGCCCGGCCAGCGGCGCAACGGTCATCACACCGTCGAGCCGCAGACCCTGGCCCCCGGCGATCACCTCGGCGAGCGCCTCGACGCCGTCGGGCGCCACCCCGCCGCGCTCACCCCGCTCCCCCGACTCCGCGTCGAGCGCCACCTGGATCAGACAACCCAGTTCACGCTCGGCACGCACCGCTTCCTTGGAGAGCGCGGTGACGAGTCGAGCCCGGTCGACGGACTGAACAATTCCGGCATAACCGGCCACAGACCGCACCTTGTTCGTCTGGAGCTGACCAACGAAGTGCCAAGTAAGGGGCAAATCAGCACATTCAGCGGCCTTGGGCGCCGCCTCCTGATCGCGGTTCTCCGCGACCTGCCGCACCCCCAGCTCCGCGAGCAGCCGGACATCGCTCGCGGGGTAGGTCTTGGTGACCACGATCAGGGTCACCTCGTCACGCGGCCGGCCGGCCCTGGCGCATGCGGCGGAGATACGTTCCTCCACCTGTGCCAGGTTCTGCGCCAGTTGCGTCTTGCGGTCGTCGGTCACAGCTCGGCCTCCCCCAGCCGCGGGCCGGGGGTGTCCCCGAGCCATACATAGCTCGCGAGCCGTCCCGTCGTACGGTCGCGCCGGTAAGAGAAGTGGTCGGCGGATTCGAGGGTGCAGATGTGGGGATCCTCACGCACCGGCACGCCCGCCGCGGCGAGTTGGGCCCGTACCCCCGCGGTGACGTCCACCGCAGGAGTGCCCCAGCTGGTCGTCGCACGGGCCTCGGGCACCGCCGCGGCGACATCGGAACGCATCGCCTCGGGCACCTCGTAGCACCGCCCGCAGATCGCCGGTCCGGTGTACGCGACGATCCGCGCCGGCACCGCGCCCCGCTTCACCATCGCCTCGACGACCGCCGGGACGACCCCGGCGACCAGACCGGGCCGGCCGGCGTGCGCCGCCCCCGCCACCCCGGCGACCGGATCGGCCAGCAGGACCGGGGTGCAGTCGGCGGTCAGAACGGCCAGCGCCAGGCCCCGGCGGTCGGTCACCACCGCGTCCACAGCGGGAACGTCGTCGCCGTACCAAGGCCCGTCGACCACCGCGACGTCCCGGCCGTGCACCTGGTTCATCCAGACCACCGCGGCCGGGTCGAGGCCGAGTTCCACGGCGGCGCGGATGCGGTTGGCGCGTACGGCCTGCGGGTCGTCGCCGACCGCACCGCCCAGGTTGAGCTGATCGTACGGAGCGGCGCTCACCCCGCCCCACCTGTCGGTGAAGGCGAAATGCGCGCCGCTCTCGTGGTGCTGTTGCCCTATCACTTCGGTGCTTCGGTCACTTCAGGAAGTCGGGGACGTCCAGTTCCTCGGCCGCGGAGTCCGAGTACGGACGGGCCGGAGGAACCTGCGGGGCGCTCGACGGAGGCGACGGGACCTCGCCCAGCGCGGAGGATTCGGCCGGGGCCGGCTCCTCGTCCCGTACGGGCACCGAACCCAGTCCGCCGAAGGACGACGAACGCGGCTCCGGCGGAGTGGCCGGACGGCTCGGGGCCGGGGCGGGCTCCTCGCGCTTCTGGGACGACAGCGCGGACTGCGCATCGCGGCGGGCCGGCGGCTGACCGCCGTCGAAGCCCGCGGCGATGACCGTCACCCGGACCTCGTCGCCCAGCGCGTCGTCGATGACCGCGCCGAAGATGATGTTGGCTTCCGGGTGTGCGGCCTCGCTGACCAGCTGTGCGGCCTCGTTGATCTCGAAGAGACCGAGGTCGGAACCGCCGGAGATGGAGAGCAGCACCCCTCGGGCGCCGTCGATGGAGGCCTCCAGGAGTGGCGAGGAGATCGCCATTTCCGCGGCGGCCACCGCGCGGTCGTCGCCCCGTGCGGAGCCGATGCCCATGAGCGCGGAACCCGCCTCCGACATCACGGACTTGACGTCGGCGAAGTCGAGGTTGATCAGGCCCGGGGTGGTGATCAGATCGGTGATGCCCTGAACACCCGACAGCAGCACCTGGTCCGCGGACTTGAACGCGTCGAGCACGCTCACCTGACGGTCCGAGATGGACAGCAGCCGGTCGTTGGGAATCACGATGAGGGTGTCGACCTCTTCGCGCAGCTGGGCGATGCCGTCCTCAGCCTGGTTGGCACGGCGGCGTCCCTCGAAGGTGAACGGCCGGGTGACCACACCGATCGTCAGGGCGCCCAGCGAGCGGGCGATGTTGGCGACGACGGGCGCACCGCCGGTGCCGGTGCCGCCGCCCTCACCCGCGGTCACGAAGACCATGTCGGCCCCCTTGAGGACCTCCTCGATCTCCTCGCGGTGGTCCTCGGCCGCCTTCCGACCCACATCCGGGTTGGCGCCGGCTCCGAGTCCGCGCGTCATTTCGCGGCCGACGTCGAGCTTGACGTCGGCGTCGCTCATCAGCAGCGCCTGCGCATCGGTGTTGATCGCGATGAACTCGACGCCCTTGAGCCCGACCTCGATCATCCGGTTGATGGCGTTCACGCCACCGCCGCCGATGCCGACGACCTTGATGACTGCGAGGTAGTTCTGCGGTGCTGCCACGTCGAAGGCCTCTCGCCTCGAGTTACGTGTCGTCGCCGCACGTGCTGTGGACGCCGACTGATGCCGATGGGACGGTTCGTATCGCCGACCCGAACCCTAACGTTGAAGTTTAGGGTTACCTGTGTCTGTGTTCCTTGGTTCCATAGTCCCTTTGGAACGAGACACTAAGTCGACAAGGCGCGCCCGTTCAACGAACACGCCGAACCTCCCGTTTTTCTTTTCACCCTATGTGATCACCCATAGTCGTAGCCATCCAGGGTGCTGGCCTGCGACTCGGCACGTCAACTCCCGGACACCGCAGGGGCGCTGGGCACCGACACGTCGAAGTGACGCCCGGCATGTGCCGCTTTCAGCAGCGCGGTCAGCACCTTTGCCTTTTCGGCGCCCTCTTCGCGACTGCCCCAGGCGACCGAGCGGCCGCCGGTCAGTTCGAGGGAGATGGCGTCGTAGGACCGTACACGGACCTTGCGTACGTCCTTGCGCACGGCCGCGGGCAGATCCTGGGTCACCTCGACGGCCGCACGCCGCAACCGGTCGATTCCGAAACGATGCAGACTCGGGGAGTCGGATACGGCCATTTCCAGAAGTGGAACACCCTTGGGGGCCGTGCCGACGGTGGCGAACCGGACGCCTTCAGTGTCCACTTCGGTGAACTTTCCGCCCGCTCGCATCACCAGTTCCGGCACCCTTTCGATCACCTTCAGACCGATCGCGTGCGGCCAGGACCGCTCGACATCAACGGTCTTGATGCGGGGCAGCCGCGCGCGCAGCCGGCGGGCGAGGGCGTCCGTATCCACGGAGACCAGCGGCGCGTTCATCGGGGCGCGCGCCGCGGCGGTGACCTCATGCGGCGTCAGCACCTTGGTGCCGGTGGCCTTGACGCGTTCCAGCCGGAGCCAGTTCGAGGCGTAGAGGGCCCAGGCGCCGAACGCGCCGAACAGCACCGCGACGACTGTGATGATGATCAGACTGCGGCGGCCCGGCGCGCGAAGGGGAAGGCGCACCCACCGGAGCCGCGGGCCGCCGGGCGGCGCGGCGGAGGGCGGGCCGGACAGTGACTTCTTCTCGCCGCGGCGGGCGGTTGTCGGTCCGGCCACGCTCCCTGCCTTCTCTCGTGCGCTACTTGTTGCGCTGCGCGATCGCCTCGTACACCATGCCGACCAGCAGCTCGTCGGCGTCCCTGCGGCCGAACTCGGAGGCCGCGCGGGACATCTCGTACAGCCGGTGCGGATCGGCCAGGACCGGGAGCACGCTGTTCTGCACCCAGTCCGGGGTCAGCTGGGCGTCATCGACCAGCAGGCCCCCGCCTGCGTTGACCAGCGGCTGGGCGTTGAGCCGCTGTTCGCCGTTGCCGATGGGCAGCGGGACGAACGCGGCCGGGAGCCCGACAGCGGACAACTCGGCGACGGTCATTGCGCCCGCGCGGCAGAGCATCATGTCGGCCGCGGCGTACGCGAGATCCATCCGGTCCACGTACGGTACCGGGACATAGGGGGGCATCCCGGGCATGTTGTCCACATGCGGCAGTTCGTTCTTCGGGCCGACCGCATGCAGCACCTGGATGCCGGCGCGCTGGAGGACCGGCACGGCGGCCTGAACGACCTCGTTCAGCCGGCGGGCGCCCTGGGAACCACCGGACACCAGCAGGGTCGGGAGGTTGGGGTCGAGACCGAAGGCGGCCCGCGCCTCGGGGCGCACCGCGGCACGGTCCAGGGTGGCGATGGTGCGGCGCAGCGGGATGCCGACATAACGGGCACCGCGCAGCTTGCTGTCGGGGGTGCTGACGGCGACGAACTTGGCGTACCGCGAGCCGATCTTGTTGGCCAGGCCGGGCCGGGCATTGGCCTCGTGGACGATGATCGGCACCCCGAGGCGCTTGGCGGCCAGGTAGCCGGGCAGCGCCACATAACCGCCGAAGCCGACGACGCAGTCCGCCTTCGTACGCTCCAGGATCTGCTCGGCGGCCTTGATCGTGCCGCGCAGCCGCCCGGGGACGGTGATCAGTTCGGGTGTGGGCTTGCGCGGCAGCGGCACGGCCGGGATGAGGCCCAGCTCATAGCCGCGTTCCGGGACGAGGCGGGTCTCCAGGCCCTTCTCCGTACCGAGCGCCGTGATCCCCACGGTGGGGTCCTGCCTTCGCAGTGCGTCCGCGAGGGCGAGCGCGGGCTCGATGTGGCCGGCGGTCCCCCCACCGGCGAGTACGACATGCACCGAAATTCACCGCTCTCCGGACGGCCGCTTCTTGACGCGCCGTCTCATCGTCTTCCATCTCACCCCAGCCGGTTTTCTTCCGAAAACCGGCTTCCGCGTGGCCAGCACCGCCAACGCCGCCCGTGCAGCGGGCTCGTCACGCGCGAAGGCGATCAGCAGCCCGATGGCGAACATCGTCGGCAGCAGGGCGGAGCCTCCGTAGGAGAACAGCGGGAGCGGGACACCGGCGATCGGCAACAGGCCGAGCACCGCACCGATGTTGATCACGGCCTGGGCCGTGATCCAGGTGGTCACGCCTCCCGCGGCGTACCGTACGAAGGGGTCCTCCGTGCGTCCGGCCACGCGGATACCCGCATAGCCTAGAGCCGCGAAGAGGGCGAGCACCGACAGCGTCCCCGCCAGACCCAGTTCCTCCCCGGTGATGGCGAAGATGAAGTCGGTGTGCGGTTCGGGGAGTTCTCCCCATTTTTCCATACTCGCACCGAGGCCGGAACCGAAGAATCCGCCGGACGCCAGAGCATAGATGCCGTGCACGGCCTGCCAGCACTGGTCGCCGGGGCCCGGATCGGTCGCACCGATGCAGGCCAGCCGGGACATCCGGTTCGCGCTGGTCTTGATCAGCAGCGCCCCGATCAGCGCGGCGCTGCCCAGCACCCCGACGAACAGCCGGGTCGGCGCACCCGCCAGCCACAGCAGCCCGAAGAGGATCGCCGTGAGAATGATCGCGGTGCCCATGTCGCCGCCGAGCATGATCAGCCCGAGCAGCAGGAACGCCACCGGGATCAGCGGCACCAGCAGGTGCTTCCACTGCACCAGCAGCCGTTTGTCCTGTTTGCGGGCCAGCAGATCGGCGCCCCACAGCACCAGCGCGAGCTTGGCGAACTCGCTCGGCTGCATCTGGAAGGGGCCGCCGAGGTTGATCCAGTTCTGGTTGCCGTTGACCGCGACCCCTATGCCCGGAATCTGCACCAGGCACATCAGGAACACCGAGACGGCGAGCAGCGGATAGGCCAGACCTCGGTGCAGCCGCACCGTCATCCGGGAGGCGGCCAGCAGCAGCCCGCCGCCGAGGACGGCGGCGAGCAGTTGCTTGCGGAAGAAGTACGTCGGGGCCAGACCGGACTGGAGCGCCTTGATCTGGGACGCCGAGTAGACCATCACCAGCCCCAGGACGGTGATCAGCAGGCTGCCGCCGAGGATCAGGTAGTACGCGGTCAGCGGGCGGTCCCAGGCCCGTTTCAGCCGGGTGTGGAGCCCCCGGGGGCCGCCCGGTGTGCGGCCCCCGCGCGGCCCTCGCACCGTGGACGGCCGACGCGGACGCGACGGGGCCGCCTTCGCCGATCGGGCCGTCATCCTCGTCCCCTCCACAGGTGCGCTCGCCGCCGGCTGACGACGACAGCGGGGAGAAACGGTCTAGTGATCCCGTGCGGTCAGCTCACCGACCGCGTCGGCGAAGGCCTCGCCCCGCTTGTTGTAATTGACGAACATGTCCATCGAGGCACAGGCCGGAGCCAGCAGGACGGTGTCGCCGGGCTCGGCCAGGCGGGTTGCTTCCCGGACCGCCTCAGGCATCGCCCCAGTGTCGGTCCGGTCGAGGTCGACCACCGGGACATCGGGGGCGTGTCGCGCCAGGGCTTCGCGAATCAGCGCCCGATCGGCACCGATCAGCACCACACCGCGCAGCCGGGCCGCCGACTTCTGCACCAGCTCGTCGAAGGTCGCGCCCTTGGCAAGCCCGCCGGCGATCCACACGATGTGCTCGTACGCCGCCAACGACGCCTCGGTGGCGTGGGTGTTGGTGGCCTTGGAGTCGTCGATGTAGGTGACGCCGTCGAGGTCCGCGATGTGCTGGATGCGGTGGGCCTCCGGGTGGAAGGCGCGCAGTCCGTCGCGTACGGCGGCGGGACGGACCCCGAAGGCACGGGCCAGCGCCGCCGCCGCGAGGGCGTTGGCGATGTTGTGCGGGGCGGGGGTCCCGGAGCCGGGCGCGATGTCGGAGACCTCGGCGAGCTCCTGGGCCTGCTGCTGACGGTTCTCCACGAAGGCACGGTCGACGAGGATGCCCTCGACGACGCCCAGTTGGGAGGGGCCGGGGGTGCCGAGGGTGAAGCCGATGGCACGGCAGCCCTCCTCGACGTCGGCCTCGCGCACCAGATCCTCGGTCGCCTTGTCGGCCACGTTGTAGACGCAGGCGACGGTGTTGCCCTCGTAGATCCGGCCCTTGTCGGCGGCGTACGCCTGCATGGAGCCGTGCCAGTCGAGGTGGTCGGGCGCGAGGTTGAGGACCGCGGCGGAGTGGGCGCGCAGCGAGGGCGCCCAGTGCAGCTGGTAGCTGGAGAGCTCGACGGCGAGCACGTCGTAGGGGCGCTCGCCGTCCTTGCCCTGGCCGAGGACGACATCGATGATCGGGGTGCCGATGTTGCCGACGGCCGTGGTGTGCAGCCCTTCGGCGGCCAGGATCGAGGCCAGCATCCGCACCGTGGTGGTCTTGCCGTTGGTGCCGGTGACCCCGAGCCAGGCGGCGGCGTCAGGACCGCGCAGCCGCCACGCGATCTCGACATCGCCGACCACGTCCACCCCGGCCGCGGCGGCCGCCGCGAACAGCGGGCTGTCCGGCTTCCAGCCGGGCGAGGTGACGACGAGGTCGGTGCCCGCGGGAAGGGTCGCGCCGTCGCCGAGGCGGACGGTGATCCCTTCCGTTTCCAGCTCACGCGCGGCGGCCTGCTGCTTCTCGCTGTCGCCGCCGTCCACGACGGTGACGTGGGCGCCGAGGCCGGCCAGCGCGCGGGCGGCACTGATGCCGCTCACGCCCAGGCCGGCGACGGTGATGTGCTGACCGGCGAAGTCCGCCGGGCTCGGGGTGGTCACTTGGCCGCCTGCCAGCCGCCGTAGAAGATGCCGAGTCCGACGATCACGCACATGCCCTGAATGATCCAGAATCTGACCACCACAAGGACTTCCGACCACCCCTTGAGTTCGAAGTGGTGCTGGAGTGGCGCCATCCGGAAGACCCGCTTACCGGTGAGCCGGAACGAGCCGACCTGGATGACCACCGACATGGTGATCAGGACGAAGAGTCCGCCGAGGATGGCCAGCAGCAGCTCCGTACGGGAGCAGATGGCCAGACCGGCCAGCGCGCCGCCCAGGGCCAGCGAACCGGTGTCCCCCATGAAGATCTTGGCGGGCGAGGTGTTCCACCACAGGAAGCCGAAGCAGGCGCCCATCAGAGCCGAGGCGACGACCGCGAGGTCGAGTGGATCGCGGACCTCGTAACAGCCCGGTCCCGCGGTGATCTGGTTGGCGCACGACTCCTGGTGCTGCCAGATGCCGATGAACGTGTACGCACCGAAGACCATCACCGAGGCGCCGGTGGCCAGGCCATCGAGGCCGTCGGTGAGGTTCACGCCGTTGGACATCGCCAGGATCATGAACAGCGCCCAGATCACAAAGATCACCGGGCCGATCTGCCAGCCGAAGTCCTGGGTGAAGGAGAGCCGGTCGGAGGCCGGGGTCTGTCCGCGCAGGTCGGCGAACTGGAGCGACAGCACCGCGAAGGCGATACCGACGATCAGCTGGCCGGCCATCTTGGCCTTGGCCCGCAGGCCCAGCGAACGCTGCTTGACGATCTTGATGTAGTCGTCGAGGAAGCCGACCAGGCCCATGCCCGCCATCAGGAACAGCACCAGCACACCGGAGAAGGTGGGGTCGCTGCTCGTGATGACCTTGGTCAGCACATAGGCGATGATCGTGGCCAGGATGAAGGCGATACCACCCATGGTGGGCGTACCGCGCTTGCTGTGGTGATCACGCGGGCCGTCATCACGGATGAACTGCCCGTATCCCTTTTTGGCCAGCAGCTTGATCAGCACCGGAGTGCCGATCAAGGTCAGGAAGAGCCCGATCATTCCGGAGAAGAGGATCTGCTTCATCGAGTTCATCGGGACGCGGCTCCGCCCTCGAGGCCTGCGTCGTCCAGCAATGCTGCGGCAACCCGCTCCAGCCCCACCGACCTGGACGCCTTCACCAGCACGACGTCTCCCGGTTGCAGCTCGCTGCGCAACAGGTCGACCGCCGCCCGCGCGTCGGACACGTGCACCGACTCCTCACCCCACGAACCCTCGTTCTTGGCGCCCATGTCGAGCCAGGCCGCTTCCCTGCCGCCGACTGCCACGAGCTTGCTGACGTTGAGCCGGACGACCAGCCGCCCGACCGCGTCGTGTTCGGCGAGCGACTCCTCGCCGAGCTCGGCCATCTCACCGAGCACCGCCCACGTACGGCCGCCCCCCGCCTTGGCGGCTGCGCCCATGGCGACCAGCGCTCGCAGCGCCGCTCGCATGGACTCGGGGTTCGCGTTGTAGGCGTCGTTGACGACCCTCACGCCGTCCGCGCGCTCGGTGACCTCCATACGCCAGCGGGAGAGCGTGCCGGCTTCGGAGAGCGCGGTGGCGATCTCGTCTGCGGGCATGCCCAACTCATGGGCGACGGCGGCCGCGGCGAGCGCGTTCGACACGTGGTGCTCACCGTACAGCCGCATGGTCACATCACTGCACCCGGAGGGTGTGTGAAGCGTGAAGGCAGGCTGTCCCAGCTCCGTGAGCCGGACATTCTCGGCACGTACGGCGGCGTCCTCGGCCTCACCGAACAGGAGGGTGCGGGCCTTTGTGCGGGGAACCATGGCGCGCACGTACGGGTCGTCGGCGTTGAGCACCGCCACCCCGCCGTCCTCGGCCGGGGGCAGCTCCTCAATGAGTTCGCCCTTTGCCAGGGCGATCTGCTCGCGGCCGCCGAACTCGCCGATGTGCGCGGAGCCGACGTTCAGCACCACACCGATGCTCGGCGGGGTCAGCCCGGCGAGGTAGCGGATGTGGCCGACGCCGCGGGCGCCCATCTCCAGGACGAGATGGCGGGTGGTGTCGTCGGCGCGCAGCGCGGTCAGCGGCAGCCCGATCTCGTTGTTGAGGTTGCCCTCCGGCCAGACCGTCGGGCCTTTGCGCTGCAACAGCTGGGCGATCAGGTCCTTGGTGCTGGTCTTGCCGGCCGAGCCGGTGAGACCGACGACGGTGGTGCCCAGACGTCCGACGACGGCGCGGGCGAGCGCACCGAGCGCGGCGACCACGTCGTCGACGACGATCGCGGGGACGCCGACGGGGCGGGCGGCCAGTACGGCCACCGCGCCTGCCTCGACGGCGCCGGACGCGAAGTCGTGGCCGTCGGCGCGTTCACCGGCGAAGGCCACGAACAGGGCGCCGGGGCATACCGCGCGGGAGTCCGCCACGACCGGTCCGGTCACCCGGCGGCCGTCGTCCGGTATGTCGTACTGCCGGCCGCCGACGATGCTCGCGATCTCGGCGAGGGACAGGGAGATCACAGGTCACCCCCGGCGAGGGGCGGGCGGTGACGGTGCAAGGGTTGTGCGCGCATGGCGGTGTGTCATCCCTGGTGGTTCGGCTGCGGTGACTGCTGCGAATGCTGTGACTTCAGCGAATCCTCGATGGCATCGCGCAGCACCTGGCGGTCGTCGAAGGGGCGTACCACTCCGGCGATGTCCTGGCCCTGCTCGTGGCCCTTGCCCGCGACGATCACGGTGTCGCCCGGCTCGGCGCGGGCGACGGCGGCGGCGATGGCGATGGCCCGCTCTTCTTCGACCAGCACCGTGCCGCGTTCATGAATGGGGACTTCCGCGGCACCCGCGAGCATGGTGGCGAGGATCGAGAGCGGGTCCTCGTTGCGGGGGTTGTCGGAGGTCAGGATGGCCGTGTCGGCGAGCCGGGCCACCGCGGCACCCATGGGGGCGCGCTTGTGCGGGTCGCGGTCGCCGCCGCAGCCGAGGACGGCGTGCAGCTTGCCGTCGGTGACCTTGCGCAGCGCGCGCAGAACCGATTCGACGGCGTCGGTCTTGTGGGCGTAGTCGACGACCGCCAGGTAGGGCTGGCCGGCGTCGATGCGCTCCAGGCGGCCGGGGACGCCGGGCACCGCGGCGACACCGTCGGCCGCGGTCTGCGGGTCGATGCCGGCGACGACCAGCGAGACGATCGCGGCGAGCGAGTTGGCGACGTTGAACGGGCCGGCGATCGGCGAGGCGGCGCGCAGCGTCCGGCCGTCCGGGCCGTGCACGGTGAAGGTCGAGCCGAGCGTGCCGACCTCGACGTCGGACGCCCGCCAGTCGGCGTCCGGGTGGCCCTCCGCGGAGAAGGTGGTGACCGGGACCTCGGACTCGCCCTCGGCCAGCCGCTTGCCGTACTCGTCGTCGAGGTTGACGACGCCGGCCCGGCTACGGGCCTTGGTGAACAGCTGGGCCTTGGCCTGGAAGTAGTCCTCCATGCCGGAGTGGAACTCCATGTGCTCCGGGCTGAGGTTGTTGAAGATCGCGACGTCGAAGACGCAGCCGTCGACCCGGCCGAGGACCAGGGCGTGGCTGGAGACCTCCATGGCGACGGCGCGCACGCCGCGCTCGCGCATCACGGCGAACAGCGCCTGGAGGTCGGTGGCCTCGGGAGTGGTGCGCTCGGACTTGATGCGCTCGTCGCCGATGCGGGTCTCGACGGTGCCGATCAGGCCGGTCAGTCCCCCGTCGGGACGCTTCGCGGCAGCCGCCCGCAGCCCGCCCTCGATGAGGTAAGCGGTGGTGGTCTTGCCGGAGGTGCCGGTGATGCCGATCTGGAGGAGGTCCTCGCCGGGCGCTCCGTAGATCGAGACGGCCAGGGCACCCATCCGGGCGCGCGGGTTCTCGACGACCAGGACCGGCAGGCCGGTCGCCGCGGCGCGCTCGGCGCCCGACGGGTCGGTCAGGATCGCCGCGGCGCCGAGGTCGGCGGCCTGGGCGACGAAGTCGGCGCCGTGCAGACGGGCGCCGGGCAGCGCGGCATAGACATCACCGGGACGGACCGCGCGGGAGTCATGGGTGATGCCGGCGACCATGGCATCGGCATGGGCGGCGTCCGGGGCGGGACTTCCCAGCTGCTCGGCGAGGTCCGCCAGGGGGGTGGGGCGGACCGTTTCAGGGCGCGGCGCTCCCGGATATGTGCCGGGCCCGCCCTTCTCGGCGTGCTGGGCTTTCGGGGACTGATCAGCGTGTGACACGGCGGTGAGCGTACCGGGCAGAACCGGCCCGGGGCGAAGCGAGGGCCGTGGGGGGGAGCAGTTTCCCGGAGTGGGGGTGCCGTCGGGGGTGCCGTCGGGAGTGATGGTCGTCACGGCGGAATTGCCTCGATTTCATTGGCCTGGCGTGAAGGTGACCGGCAGCCGCGGGGGTTTGGCGCCGGTCGGCGGGACCTGGAGGGTTTTCAGCGCGAAGGCCATGACCTGCTGGTAGATCGGGCCACAGACCTGACCGCCGAAGTAGCTGCCCGTAGTGGGGTTCTGCACGGCGCAGTAGACCGTGATGCGGGGCTTGTCGGCGGGCGCGAAGCCGGCGAAGGACGCGGTGTAGCCGTGGTACCGGCCGGTTTTGGGGTCCACCCGGTTGGACGTGCCGGTCTTGCCGCCGACGCGGTATCCGTCGATCTTCGCCTTGGCTCCGGTGCCTTCCTCGTCGTCGACCACCGATTCGAGCATGGTGGCCAGCGTGGTCGCGGTCTTCTGGCCGACCACGCGGTTCCTGTCGGGCTTGGGTGCCGGCCGGTAGTGGCCGTCGGGCCCGGTGCTGCCACGGACCAGCGAGGGGGCGATGCGCTCGCCGCCGTTGGCGATCGTGGAGTAGACGGAGGCGGCCTGTACGGCGTTGAGGGAGAGTCCCTGGCCGAACGGGATGGTGAACTGCTGCGAGGTGTTCCAGTCCTGCGGCTTGGCCAGGATGCCGTCGGTCTCCCCGGGGAAGCCGAGCCCCGTGGGCTTCCCGATGCCGAATTTGCGCAGGTAGGAGTAGAGGACCTGGTTGGCCTCGGGCTGGGTCTTGCCGAGCTGGCCGGCGGCGAGGATGGTGCCGATGTTGCTGGACTTGGCGAGCACGCCGTTGAGCGTGAGGTGCCAGGTCTCGTGGTCGACGTCGTCCGCGAACAGCCGGTCGCCGCGGTGCAGCCGGTTGGGGACGGTGACGTGGGTGGACGACGTGGCGACGCCCTCCTCCAGGACGGCGGCCATCGACATCAGCTTGCTGGTGGACCCCGGCTCGAAGGCGTCGGACAGCGCGGCGTTGCCCAGCGCCTCCGGATCGGCCTTCGAGACCTCATTGGGGTCGAACCCGGGCGCATTGGCGAGCGCCAGGATCTCCCCGCTGCGGGTGTCCTGGACGACGACGTAGCCGCGGTCGGCCCCGGAGGTGGCGACCTGCTTGGTGATGGCCTGCTGGGCGGCCCACTGGATGTCGCGGTCGAGGGTCAGCTCGACCTTGCTGCCGGGGACGGCGGGGTGTTCCTGGGTGTCGGCGGTCGGTACCCGGCGGCCGCCGGACTGGGCGTAGACGAGCTTGCCGTCCTTGCCCGCCAGCTGCTTGTTCAGGAGCGCCTCCAGGCCGCCGCCGCCCTTCCCCGCGCCGTTGACGAAGCCGAGGACGCCGGAGGCGAGGTCCTGGTTCGGGTAGAGGCGCTTGCTGTGCTTGTCGGCGAAGATGCCGACCAGGACGTTGGGGCGGGGCGCGCTCTTGGGAGCAGCGGCCGCCCGGGCGTCGAGGGTCTTGCGCAGGTCCTTGATCCGCTTCCAGACCTGCGGGGTCCGCTGGCGGGCGAGCAGGACGTAACGCGCCTTGGGCTGGTCGAGCTTCTCGGTGAGGGTGGCCTTGTCCTCGCCGAGGACCGGGGCGAGCAGCGCGGCGGCCCGCCGCGGAGCGTCGTCGATCCTGGTCTTGGCGGGCGCCAGCAGGCTCGGGTCGGCGGTGATGTCGTACGCGTCGACGGTGGTGGCGAGGTCCACGCCGTTGCGGTCGGTGATCGCGCCGCGCTCGGCGGCCAGCTTGACCGGTACATAGCGGTTCTCGTTGGCCTTGGCGGCGAACGCCCCGGCGTCCACGGCCTGCACCTGGAAGAGCCGTACGACGAAGACGAGCATGATCAGCGTCAGCCCCAGGGAGACCAGCCGCAGCCGGGGGCGCGGGCTGCCGAGGCGGAGGGCCTGGGGTCCGCCGGAGCGGGGGCGGGCGGCCGGGCGGCGGGCCGGGGGCTTGGGGCCCGGCCGGGGCGCGGGGCGCTTGGCGGGCGGGCGGCCGGCACGGCTGCCGGCCTGGCCGCCGCGCTGGGCGGGGCGCGGCACCCGGCGAGGGTCCCTGGGCTCGGTCATGCCGCGATCACCTGCCGGAGGTAGTCGGGGAGAGGGCGCCCGCCGCGGCGGGCGCGGGTGCAGGGGAAGCGTCGCTGCCGGACACGACCAGGGAGACAGGGGCGGCCGACGGCGGCGGGGCGAGGGCGCCGGATGCCGGCGCCGCGCTGTCCGGGCCCGGCGCGCCGGCCGCGGCCGGCACCGGTGGCCGGACGGCCGGCGGTGCGACCGGCGGCGCCTGCGGGCGGGGCGGGGCGGACGGGGCGGTGTGGCCGGTCGCGCTCAGGAGCGACGGCTCGGCGGAGGTGCTCAGCGGCGCCCCCTCCGACATGGCTGCGCTCGTCCGGCCGCGGACCGTGCCGTCCGGGAGCAGGAACGCCGGGCTGCCGCCGGGCACCATCCCCAGCCGGCGGGCCCGCCGCTCCAGCGCGCCCGGGGCGGAGTACGCGTCCACGTCCTGTTGCAGCGCCTGCTGCTCGTCCGTCAGCTCGTCGGTCTTCTTCTCCAGCTTGCTCAGTTCGAACGACCCTTGGTTGAGGGCGGAGTTGAGCAGCAGCAGGGTGATCAGGCCGGAGCCGAGCAGCACGACGATGAGGAGCACGAAGGGGGTGCGTGCCGCGGTGCCGCCGGCGCCGGAGGGGAGCAGCGCGGCAAGGCGTTTCTGCCTGCCGCGCGGCCTCCCCTGGCCTCTCACGCGGTGTCCTCGACGTTCTCGCGGATGCGCTCCGCGCCGCGCAGCCGGGCGGGGGCGGCGCGGCGGTTCTCGGCGACCTCCTCCTCCGTGGGGAGTTCGGCGCCGCGGGTCAGCAGCTTGAGCCGGGGCTGGTAGCGCTCGGGGACGACCGGCAGCCCGGCCGGCGCCGTATTGGCCGCTCCTGCCGCGAAGACCTGCTTGACCAGGCGGTCCTCCAGCGACTGGTAGGAGAGCACGGCGATCCGGCCGCCCACCGCGAGGGCCTTCACGGCGGCAGGAACGGCGCGCTCGACGCTCGCCAGCTCCCCGTTGACCTCGATGCGCAGGGCCTGGAACGTGCGCTTGGCGGGGTTGCCGCCGGTGCGCTTGGCGGCCTGCGGCAGTGCGTCACGGATCAGCTCGACCAGCCGCGCGCTGTTGGTGAACGGTTCCTTGGCGCGCTCGCGCACGACGGCCTCGACGATCCGCTTGGCCTGCTTCTCCTCGCCGTAGGAGCGCAGGATCCGGACCAGCTCACCGGGCGCGTAGGTATTGAGGACGTCCGCCGCGCTGATGCCGGTCGTCTGGTCCATCCGCATGTCCAGCGGGGCGTCCTGCGCGTACGCGAAGCCGCGGTCGGCCTCGTCGAGCTGCATGGAGGAGACGCCGAGGTCGAACAGGACGCCCTGGACGCGCGGGGTGCCGAGCCGGTCGAGGACCTCGGGGAGCTCGTCGTAGACGGCGTGCACCAGGGTGGCGCGGTCGCCGTACGGGGCGAGCCGCTCGCCCGCGAGCTTCAGGGCGGACGTGTCACGGTCGAGGGCGATGAGCCGGGCCGCCGGGAAGGTGGAGAGGAGTGCCTCGCTGTGCCCTCCGAGGCCGAGCGTGCAGTCGACGACGACCGCACCCGGCTCGGCGAGAGCGGGGGCGAGCATGTCCAGACACCGCTGGAGCATGACGGGTACGTGGCGAGTGTTGTTGGTCATGCGACGGCCCCGCCGCGCTCGGTCCGCCTGCCGGCGCCATGCGCGCACCGCTTCCTGAATCGCTCGCTACGCTCGCTCATGTGCCTTCCGATGGGCTGGGCGGCAGGTGGGTCCCCGGCCGCTGGCTGGGGGATGCCGCACGTACCGCTTGGTCCCCGCCCGCTCTGAAGGGGAAGTGGCCCTCCGGCGACGGGGAAGTGACGTCGGAAGACCATGGGAGCGGGAGGAGGCCGAGCCGTACGTACGACGCGCGCACGCGAGGAATCCGGTATCCAAGGAGAGCGTCACGCCTCCCACTTCGCGCCACTTTAGTCCACCGGGTGCCCCGGTCAATCAACCGGTTGCGCGCGTCCTGCGACGGCTTTCGCACCGCCTTTCCCGCGGGCTTCTCACCCGGACGGCGGCGACGCGAACGGCCCTGTGGATTACCTCACAAGGAGTGACGTTGACCCCTATGCCCGACCTCTCCCGCAGCCGAAAGGGCCGATGCCGATTACCGTGAATCCATGCCTATACCTGCATCGCAGCCGCTGCCCCCCTCCGCCGACGGTGCCGCCGACCGCGCCGGTGGCACCGTCACCGACCGTCTCGTCGAGGCGAACCGGCGCTACGCCGATGCCTTCACCGACCCCGGGATGGACGCCCGTCCCGTCCTCAAGGTCGCGGTGGTGGCCTGTATGGACGCCCGGCTCGACCTGCACGACGCGCTCGGCCTCGAACTCGGCGACTGCCACACCATCCGCAACGCCGGCGGTGTGGTCACCGACGACATCATCCGGTCCCTGACCATCAGCCAGCGCGCGCTCGGCACCCGCTCCGTCGTCCTCATCCACCACACCGGCTGCGGTCTGCTCAGCCTGACCGAGGACTTCCGCCACGAACTGTCCGCCGAGGTCGGGCAGCGTCCCACCTGGGCGGTCGAGGCGTTCAAGGACCTCGACGAGGACGTGCGGCAGTCCATGCAGCGCGTGCGCACCTCGCCCTTCCTCCCGCACACCGACGATGTCCGCGGCTTCGTCTTCGACGTCACCACGGGGCTGCTGCGGGAGATCGACCCGCGCCCCTGAGGCCACCGGGCCGGTCCGGGCCGACGTGCGGACCGGCCCGGAAAGTCGGGTTCGCCGGGAAGGCCGGGACTTATCCTTGTGAGTTATCCACAGGTCATGACGCGAAGCCGCGCGGGCGGCAAGAATGCGTGGGTGACGTCGACCTGGAAGTGATCGGGTGCGGCGCACACTTTCGGGGTGGGCCGGGTCCGCAGAGGGGGCATCGGCCCGTAGTACGGGGCCGAGGAGGGCCGAGTGACGGCGTATGACGAACGAGCGAGCCTTGGGGGTCCCCCCGCGCGAGCGGAGCCGAGCGCAGTGGGAGATCTGACCGCCACCGCGGAGCGTGTTCACCGGTCGGTGGAGAGCGTGATCGAGGGCAAGCCGGAGGTCGTACGGCTCGCGCTGACCGTGCTGCTGGCCGAGGGACATCTGCTGATCGAGGATGTGCCCGGCGTCGGCAAGACCATGCTCGCCAAGGCGCTCGCCCGGTCCGTCGACTGCTCGGTGCGGCGCATCCAGTTCACGCCCGACCTGCTGCCCTCCGACATCACTGGCGTCAGCATCTTCGACCAGCAGCAGCGGGACTTCGAGTTCAAGCCCGGCGCGATCTTCTCCCAGATCGTGATCGGCGACGAGATCAACCGCGCCTCGCCCAAGACCCAGTCGGCGCTCCTGGAGTCCATGGAGGAGCGCCAGGTCACGATGGACGGGCAGACCTACGAACTGCCCAGCCCGTTCATGGTGGTCGCCACCCAGAACCCGGTCGAGATGGAGGGCACCTACCCCCTCCCCGAGGCGCAGCGGGACCGTTTCATGGCCCGGGTGTCGATCGGCTATCCCAGCCCGGCGGCCGAGCTTCAGATGCTGGATGTGCACGGCGGCGCCTCCCCGCTCGACGACCTCCAGCCGGTCGCGCACGCCCACGAGATCCTGAAACTGATCGACGCGGTGCGTACGGTCCATGTCGCCGAAACGGTGCGCAGATACACCGTGGACCTGGTGGCGGCCACCCGCAGCCACCCCGAGCTGCGGCTCGGTGCCTCACCGCGGGCGACCCTGCATCTGCTGCGCGCCGCCAAGGCATCGGCCGCGCTCCTGGGACGGGAGTACGCCCTCCCGGACGATGTGCAGTCGCTGGCGGTGGCGGTGCTCGCGCACCGGCTGCTGCCCACCGCCCAGGCCCAGTTGAACCGCCGTACGGCCGAACAGATCGTGCAGGAGATCCTCCGGCGCGTCCCGGTCCCCGACCCGTCCGCACAGGTTTGGCGGCATCCCGGCCAGCAGCCGCCCGGCGTACGGGGGTTGTGATGTCCGAGGGGGGAGGCGAGGGGACGCCGGAGCGGGGCGGACTGCGGGCGGCCCTCGGGGGGCTGACGACACGGGGCAGATCGTTCCTGGCGGCCGGGCTGGCCGCCGTGGTGTGCTCCTACCTCCTGGGGCAGGCGGATCTGCTGCGGGTCGGCCTGCTGCTCGCCGCCCTCCCGCTGGTGTGTGTCCTGGTCCTGGAGCGCACCCGCTACCGCGTCGCGGGCAGCCGTACGCTCTCCCCCGCCCGGGTGCCCGCGGCCTCCGAGGCCCGGGTCCGGCTCCGGATGGAGAACATCTCCCGGCTGCCGACGGGCGTGCTGATGCTCCAGGACCGGGTGCCGTACGTCCTCGGGCCCCGGCCGCGCTTCGTCCTGGACCGGGTCGAGGCCGGCGGCCGCCGCGAGGTCTCCTACCGCGTCCGCTCCGACCTGCGCGGACGCTATCCGCTGGGACCGCTGCAACTGCGGCTCTCCGACCCGTTCGGGATGTGCGAGCTGACCCGTGCGTTCAGCTCCGTCGACACGCTGACGGTGGTGCCGCGGGTCGAACCGCTGCCGCCGGTACGGCCGGCGGGCGAAGCCGCCGGGTACGGCGACGGACGACAGCGCTCGCTGGCGCTGGCCGGCGAGGACGATCTCATTCCGCGCGAGTACCGGCACGGCGACGATCTGCGCCGGGTCCACTGGCGTTCCACCGCGCGCTACGGCGAACTGATGGTCCGCAGGGAGGAGCAGCCGCAGAAGGCGCGCTGCACGGTCCTGCTCGACACCCGCGGAATCGCCTACCCGGGAGCGGGCCCCGACTCGGCCTTCGAGTGGGCGGTGGCCGGCGCCGCCTCGACCGCGGTACATCTGCTGGAGCGCGGCTTCTCGGTACGGCTGCTGACCGACACCGGCACCTCGGTACCGGGCCCCGACAGCGCCGGCAGCTTCGCGGGCGGCGCCGAATCCGCCGAAGCCGTGGGCCTGCTGCTGGACACCCTCGCCGTCGTCGACCACTCCGAGGAGGAGGGGCTGTCGGCGGCGTACGACCTCGTGCGCGGCGGCAACGAAGGACTGCTGATCGCCTTCTTCGGCGATCTGGACGAGGAACAGGCGGCGGTCGCAGGGCGGATGCGGCAGCGCAGCAGCGCGGCCGTCGCCTTCGTCCTGGACGGCGACGCCTGGATGCGGGGCCCCGGCGGCATCAGATTCTCCGGCGGCCAGGTCCCGGTGGCCGAACGGCTGCGGCTGCTGCGCAGGGCGGGCTGGACCGCGCTCCCGGTGACGCCCGGCGAGTCGCTCGCCGACCTGTGGCGTGCGGCCGCGGACCGTGCCGCAGCCGAGCCGCAGCGGTCGGCGGAGACGGGCACGCCGGAGACGGCGGCCGGGGGCTGGTCATGAACGGGGGCGTGAACATCGGACGGGTTACGGACGGCCGGCCGGCGAGGGGCGGGCGGGCGAGTGCGCCCCGGCCCCGCGGCCGGGGCAGCGGACGGTGCGGGCGGTGCCCGGGTCCCGAGCGAAGCGAGGCACGAGCATGAGCGGCCGGGCGCGGCTGGCACTGTGTGCGGCGGTGGCCACCCTGTGCGCCGCGGGCGCCCTGCTGCCGCTGGTGGATCCGATCAGCTGGATGTTCGAGGCGGCGATCCTGCTGGGCCTCATGACCGGCGTGGGCGCGGCCGCCCGCCGGGTGCCCCTCGCCGGACCGCTGACCATCGCCGCACAGGCCCTGTCCGCCGTGCTGCTGCTGACCCTGCTGTTCGCCCGGCAGGAGGCGGTCCTCGGACTGCTGCCGGGCCCGGACGCCCTCGCGGAATTCGGCCGGCTGCTGCGCCACGGCATGCAGGACGTCGGCCGGTACGCCATCCCCGCCCCCGTCACCCCCGGCATCCGGCTGCTGCTGATCGCCGGCGTGCTGGTGATCGGCCTGATAGTGGACGCCCTCGCGGTCACCTACCGCAGCGCCGCGCCCGCCGGGCTGCCGCTGCTCGCGCTCTATTCGGTGGCCGCGGGGCTGTCGAAGGGCGGTGCGGGCCGGCTGCTGTTCCTGGTTGCGGCGGCCGGTTATCTGCTGCTTCTGCTGGCCGAGGGCCGCGACCGGCTCTCCCAGTGGGGCCGGGTGTTCGGCGGGCCGGGTGCCGGAGCGGACCGGCCGGACGGCGGACGGGGATTCGCCTCCGGTCCCGACGGGCAGGCGTCCGCCCCGGTCCGTGCGGGCCGCAGGATCGGTGCGGTGGCGCTCGGGATCGCCGTGGCGGTGCCCGCCGTGCTGCCCACCTTCGACGCCGGGTTGCTGGGGGGCTCCGGCAGCGGTGCGGGCCCCGGCAGCGGTGGCGGCACGATCTCCGCGGTGAACCCGCTGGTGTCCTTGCAGGACAGCCTCAACCAGCCCGAGGACAAGGAAGTCCTCAACTACCGCACGACCGCCTCCGACACCCGCGATCTGTATCTGCGGATCGTCGCCCTCGACCAGTTCGACGGCACGACCTGGAAGCCGTCCGAGCGTACGGTCACGGACGTCCCCGAAGAGCTTCCGCGACCGCCCGGCCTCAGCTCCGCGGTCAGCCTCAACCGGATCAACACCTCCATCTCGACGGCCGAGTGGTACGCCCAGAACTGGCTGCCGCTGCCCTACCCGGCGTCCAAGGTGGACATCTCCGGGCGCTGGCGCTTCGAGCCCCAGGGCCGCACGCTCGTCGGGGACCGCGGACAGAACACCCACGGCATGCAGTACCAGGTCGAGAGCCTGCAAGTGCGGCCCACCTCCCAGCAGCTGGCCGCCGCGCCGGCCCCGTCCGCCGGCCTGCTCCGCGAGTACACCAAGGTCCCGGGCTCACTGCCCCCGGTCGTACGGAGCACCGCGCGCCGGGTCACCCGCGGCGCACCGACCGCCTACGCCAAGGCCGTCAGACTCCAGGACTGGTTCGCGGTCAACGGCGGCTTCTCCTACAGCACCGACGTCCGGGCGGGCAGCGGTTCCAAGGCCATTGCCCGGTTCCTGCGGCAGAAGGAGGGCTTCTGCGTCCACTTCTCCTTCTCCATGGCGGCGATGGCCCGGACGCTGGGCATACCGGCCCGGGTCGCGATCGGTTTCACTCCCGGCACCAAGCAGCCCGACGGCACGACCTCGGTCGGTCTCAAGGACGCACACGCCTGGCCCGAGCTGTACTTCCAGGGCATCGGCTGGACCCGTTTCGAGCCGACCCCGAGCCGGGGCAGTATCCCTGACTACGCATACCCCGACACCCCGGGCACGGCCGACCCCGGCAGCCCGGACCCCGCACCGTCCCGGTCCGCGGACCCCTCGGAGGGCCCCTCAACCGCCCCCTCGTGCGGACCCGATGAGCAGCGGTCGGGTTCCGGCACGGGATGCGTCGCGCTGCCCGCGGAGTCCGGCACCCGCCCGCCGGAGAGCGGGTCGTCCCCCTGGGCGGTCGCCGGCCTGGCACTGGCCGCCCTGCTCGTCCTGCTGCTGCCCACGGCCCCCTTGCTGTGGCGTGTGCGGACGCGCTCCAGACGGCTGGCGGGCGGCGGCCCGGACGGGGACTTCGCGGCGGCCACCCTCGCCGCCTGGCGGGAGCTGCTGGACACCGCCTGGGACTTCGGCATCGTGCCGAACGAGTCGCTGACCCCGCGCAAGGCGGCCGCTCGGATCATCGACATCGGAGAACTGCAACCGGAGCCCGCCGCGGCCGCCCACCGGGTTGCGGCGGCGGTCGAGCAGGTTCTGTACGCACCACAACCCCAGCCGGTGTCCGGGCTCACCCGGGATGTGCAACAGGTGCGCGCCGGGCTCCGGACCGGCGCGCCCCGTCGTCTGCGGTGGCGCGCCCGGCTCGCCCCGCGCTCGGCGGCCCGCCTCCTCTGGGCCTGGTCCGCCCGCTGGAGGACCCTGCTGCTCCGATGCCGCAACAGCCGCCCGGTGACGTCCGCACGGCGCGTGGCGGCCGCCCTCCGGCCGGGCCGGCAGCGGGCCTGATCACCGGGGCAGGAGGCACGACAACGTGCTGTGGCCGCCCGATCCTGTCGGGCGGCCACAGCACGCAGATCCCGGTGTCCACGGTGAAGGCCGGTACCGCGGCGAAAGCTGGTGCGTGCCGAAGCGCCGGATCACCGGGCCGGTGGAGAAGGAGACAGCTCACCGGTCGGCGAGCCGCGCAGAGTTGGTAGCAGAGTGGCCAGGAATGTGCGGAGTGGAGGTGGAGAGGAAAGCGCGGGGTGGAGCGGTCGGCACACAGCCCGAAGAAGTGCCGGAAATACAGCTCCAGGACAGCTGGAGAAAGGCTGGGAAATCGAAACGGCTGGAGCAACTGCTGCACAGGCGCGACGGCTGGCTGGAGCGGAGGCTCGGCGGACCCGCCGGAAGCAGTCCCGCGCGCCCCGTCGCTGCGTCGGCTCAGTGCCCCTGCTGCTCGTCCCTGCGGCGCTGCCAGCGGTCCTCGATGCGGTTCATCATCGAGCGGCGCTGCCTTGCCTGGCGGCGTGCCGGAGCACCTACGCCGCCTCCGGAACCCGCACCGGACTGCTGCTCACCGGGCTTGGGAGCCTTGCGCCAGCCGGTGACCGCCAGCACTGCGCAGCCGAGCATGACGAGAAAACCCACCACGCTGATCCAGATCTGCTGCGCGACCATGCCGGCCATGAGCAGGGCGATACCCACCAGGAAGCCCGCGACCGCTTGGTAGACCCGTCGCCGGGTGTACGTACGCAGCCCGCTTCCCTCAAGCGCTGTCGCGAACTTGGGATCTTCGGCGTACAGCGCTCGCTCCATTTGCTCGAGCATGCGCTGCTCGTGCTCCGAGAGCGGCACGGAGTCCTCCTACTCGTCGGTCGCGGGGGGCGACCGGGGTGCGACCCTTTCAGGATAGGCAGGGAATCGTCCCCGTGAAACCCGCCCCTCGACGCCAATTCACTGTCCGGGCCGCCGCGGCGACCGGTGGTGATGTTGCCTGCATTCCCCACCCGCCTGTCCGCCATGCCAGAACGTCGTACCCCGATCATACGGGGCGAAGGGGCTGATCGGGTGGTCTGTGGCCGACTGCACGCGGTAGCCGGGTGTGCCACGTGGGTCAGTCGCGCTCGGCGAGGACATGCAGCTGAGTGGCCACGGAGTGGAAGGCGGGCTGTTCCGCGGCGGCCGCTTCGAGCTTCAGCAGGGCTTCCATGGCGCCCGGCTCGGTGTCGACCAGCACCCCGGGGACGAGGTCGGCGAAGACCCGTACGCCGTGCACCGCGCCGACCTGTAGTCCGGTGGCGGACACCAGCTCGGCGAGCTGGTCGGCGGTGAACCGGCGCGGCATCGGGTCGCCCTCGCCCCAGCGCCCGGCCGGGTCCGTGAGGGCGTGGTGGGCCTCGGTGAAGTGGCCCGCGAGGGCGCGGGCGAGGACGGCGCCGCCCAGACCGGCCGCGAGCAGGCTGAGGGTGCCGGCCGGGCGCAGCGCCTCGACGGCATTGCGGACGCCCTCGGCCGGGTCGTCGACGTACTCCAGGACGCCGTGGCAGAGCACGGTGTCGTAGCCGCCGCGCTCGACGACGTCGAACAGGCCGTGGGCGTCGCCCTGGACCGCGCGCACCCGGTCGGCGACGCCCGCCTCCGCGGCGCGACGCTCCAGGGCGAAGAGGGCGTTGGGGCTGGGGTCGACGACCGTGACGCGATGGCCGAGGCGGGCGACCGGCACGGCGAAATTGCCGGTGCCGCCGCCGGTGTCGAGGACGTCCAGGGTGTCGCGGCCGGCGGCCTTGACCCGGCGCTCCAGGGCGTCCTTGAGGACGTCCCAGACCACGGCGGTACGAAGGGATGCGCGCGGGCGCAGCGGGTCAGACACGGCGGGTGGCTCCTCGGCGGGGGCATGAACGTCTAGGCGTCCACCACCCTATTCCGTCCCACGCCGTCCGCCGCCTGCGGAGCCACCCCGGTGCCACCCCGGGGGGCGGCGGCGCGGGCAGGGGGGTAGATGGGGGCGACGGG
>NZ_JOHB01000016.1:0-151042 GCF_000719605.1 Streptomyces sp. NRRL S-1813 | reverse complement strand
GGGGAGGGGGCGGGGGTGGGTTCGGGGGTGGGGGCGTTGGGCGGCGCGATGCCCCCGTGACCAAGCCCCGACGGCTCACACCCCCCACTCGCCCGTGCCGGCGGCCACCCCGGCCGGGTCGGAGCCGCTCAGCACCTCCCGGAACCGGCGCACCGCCTCCAGAACATCCGCAAACCGGGTCGACAGCGGTCCGGGGGAGAGGCGCACCCGGTCCGGGGGAAGGTGGTCCACGAACAGGCCCGCCCCGGCGAGCGCCGCCACCAGCTCCCCGGCCCGTGGATGCCGGTAGGTGACATGGGCGCCGCGCCGCTCCGGGTCGGCGGGCCCGGCGGGACGCAGCCCGTACGGCTCCAGCACGGCCCCGGCCAGCTCCGTCAGGAACCCGGTCAGTGCCCGGCTCTTGGCCCGTACCGCGGCCATCCCCGCCTCGGCCAGCAGGTCCAGCGCGGGCTCCGCGGCGGCCAGCGACAGTGCGGGCGGGGTGCCGGTCAAGAAGCGCCGGACGGTCGGATCGGGGTCGTACGGCACGGACCCGGCGAGCTGTTCGCGATGCCCGTACCAGCCGTGCACCGGCTGCACGGCGTACGGCTGAAGATCCCGCCGTACGTACAGCAGCGCCGGGCAGCCGGGCCCCGCCATCAGATGCTTGTACGTCGCGGCGACCGCCATATCGGCCCCGGTGGCGGCCAGTTGGAGGTCCACCGCACCCACCGCATGACTGAGGTCCCACAGCACCAGCGCCCCTTGGGCGTGCGCGATCCCGTGCACCTCGGCCATGTCGAGCAGCGCCCCGGAGCGGTGCGAGACCAGCGAGAGCACGACCACCGCGACATCCTCGTCCACTGCCGCCCGCAGCGTCTCCATGTCGAGGCCGGTCTCCGGGTGGGTGTGCACGGTGCGCAGCGCCCGCTCGTGCTCGGCGGCGACCCCGGCCACGACGTAGCGGTCGGTGGGGGAGTTGTCGTCGTCCACCACCACGGTCCGCCGCCCGCGGCGTGCGTCCAGCGCGGCGACCGTGAGCTTGTAGAGGTTGACGCTGGTGCAGTCGGCGGCGACCACCTCGCCCGGCCGGGCGCCGAGCACGGTCCCGGCCATCCGGTCGCCGATTCGCTGCGGCAGGTCCCGCCACGGCGCACGGCCCTGGGCGAGCCGGTCGCCCCAGTCGCCGCGCACCACCCGGTCCAGCAGCTCCGGGGCGGCGGCGGGCAGCCGGCCCAGTGAGCTGCTGTCGAGGAACAGCCGGCCGTCCGGTACCGGGGCGAAACGGCCGAGGAACGGCGCCAGCGGGTCCCGTGCGTCCAGCCGCCGGGCCCGCCGGGCGGCCTTGCGCAGGGCGGCCTGCCCGCCCTCCGGGGCCGTCACGGCAGCTCCCGGCAGGTCACCGGCCCGGGGGAGAGCGGTGGACATCGGCCCGGCGCGGTGGAGCCGCCCCCAGGGCGGTGCCGGCGCCCGGCCCGCAGCCGATGGTCCGCGCACCTGGCGCGCGCTCTCCCGTCCGGCGCGGGGACGCGTTCTGAAGTCACCCGGACAGCGTTGCCGAGCCGGGCCGCAGACGGCACTCACTTCCGCGTCATTCCGGCGAGCGTCCACAAGATCGACTACCGGAATTGACGGTATTTGCGCCGCGTCTGCGCGCCGCCAGGCGCCCCATCCCGGTGGTCCGTGCGGCTCATTGACGGCCTGTCACATCGTTGACGTGCCGTCCCGGCGGGGCCTGGCCGGAAGCGCTCCTGCTGCGGGATCGCTTCCACGGGACCGCGCCGGTCTGCTACGTCGCACGTCGTTGCACGGATGACCACCGACGTCCACATCCGCCCGCCCGCAGCCGACCACAGCCGCCCGCTGCCGTCCGCAGGGGGACGCAGCACGTATCGCCCGCCCCCCGGAGTCCGGCCACAAGGAGCGTCACCCGCTTCCGTCTCCCGCGTCCCGGCCGCCGTCTCCCGCGTCCCGGCCGCCGGGCCCCGCGGACCGGCGCCGCCGGCCGCGGGGCGGGGGTGGTCCGGGCACGGTGATTGTCGGTCGCGGTCAGTAGGGTGGTGTGCATGGCAGACCCCAGCAGCTATCGACCCAAGCCGGGACAGATCCCCGACTCGCCGGGGGTCTATAAGTTCCGCGACGAACACGGCCGGGTCATCTACGTCGGCAAGGCCAAGAGCCTGCGCCAGCGCCTGGCCAACTACTTCCAGGACCTGGCCGGCCTCCATCCGCGGACGCGCACGATGGTCACCACCGCCGCCTCCGTGGAGTGGACCGTCGTCTCCACCGAGGTCGAGGCGCTCCAGCTCGAATACAGCTGGATCAAGGAGTTCGACCCGCGTTTCAACGTCAAGTACCGCGACGACAAGAGCTATCCGTACCTCGCGGTGACCCTCAACGAGGAGTTCCCCCGCGTCCAGGTCATGCGCGGCGCCAAGAAGAAGGGCGTGCGCTACTTCGGTCCGTACGGCCACGCCTGGGCCATCCGCGAGACCGTCGACCTGATGCTGCGCGTCTTCCCGGTACGGACGTGCTCCGCCGGTGTCTTCAAGCGCTCCGCCCAGATCGGCCGCCCCTGTCTGCTCGGCTACATCGGCAAGTGCTCGGCCCCCTGTGTCGGGCGGATCTCCCCCGAGGAGCACCGCGAACTCGCCGAGGAATTCTGCGACTTCATGGCCGGCCGCACCGGCGCCCACATCCGCCGCCTGGAGCGCGGGATGCAGGAGGCCGCCGAGGAGCTGGAGTACGAGCGCGCCGCCCGGCTGCGGGACGACATAGGGGCGCTCAAGCGGGCCATGGAGAAGAGCGCCGTGGTGCTGGCCGACGCCACCGACGCCGATCTGATCGCGGTCGCCGAGGACGAACTCGAAGCCGCCGTCCAGATCTTCCACGTCCGCGGCGGCCGGGTGCGCGGCCAGCGCGGCTGGGTGACGGACAAGGTCGAGGCCGTCACCACCAGCGGCCTCGTCGAGCACGCCCTCCAGCAGCTGTACGGCGAGGAGCGGGGCGACGCCGTCCCCAAGGAGGTCCTGGTCCCGGCGCTGCCCGAGCCCGTCGAGCCGGTCGCGCAGTGGCTCTCCGAGCGCCGCGGCTCCCAGGTCTCGCTGCGCATCCCGCAGCGTGGCGACAAGAAGGACCTGATGGCCACGGTCGGCCGCAACGCCCAGCAGGCGCTGGGCCTGCACAAGACCAAGCGTGCCTCCGACCTGACCACCCGCTCCCGCGCCCTGGAGGAGATCGCCGGGGCCCTCGGCCTGGATGCGGTGCCGTTGCGCATCGAGTGCTTCGACATCTCCCACCTCCAGGGCGATGACGTCGTCGCCTCGATGGTGGTGTTCGAGGACGGTCTCGCCCGGAAGAGCGAATACCGCCGCTTCCAGATCAAGAGCTTCCAGGGCCAGGACGATGTCCGGTCCATGCACGAGGTCATCGGCCGCCGCTTCAAGCGCTATCTCCAGGAGAAGCAGAAGTCCGGCGAGTGGACGGAGGAGCCGGCCGACGACGCCCGCGTGGACGACAACGGCGCCACGGCCACCACCGTCACCGCGAGCACGGACGACCTGGAGCCGGACCCGATGGCCGGCCGCCCGACCGACGAGGACGGCCGCCCCAAGCGGTTCGCCTACCCGCCCCAGCTCGTGGTCGTCGACGGCGGCGCCCCGCAGGTCGCGGCCGCCCGCCGGGCCCTGGACGAGCTCGGTATCGACGATGTCGCCGTCTGCGGCCTGGCCAAGCGCCTCGAAGAGGTATGGCTCCCGGAGGAGGACGACCCGGTCGTGCTGCCGCGCAGCAGCGAGGGCCTCTACCTCCTCCAGCGCGTCCGCGACGAGGCACACCGCTTCGCCATCGCCTACCAGCGCAGCAAGCGCACCAAGCGGCTGAAGTCCTCGCCGCTCGATGCCGTCGCCGGGCTGGGCGACACCCGCCGCCAGGCACTGCTCAAGCACTTCGGCTCGTTGAAGAAGCTGCGGGCCGCGACGGTCGACGAAATCTGCGAGGTCCCGGGCGTCGGCCGCAAGACCGCGGAGACGGTCGCCGCGGCCCTGGCCGGGGCGGCACCGTCCGCCCCCGCGGTGAACACCGCCACAGGAGAGATCATTGAGGATGACGGGGTCCCACCGGCCGCGTTGTCGGCAGAACGGGGGCAGGAACGATGAGCACACCGCATGAAGCGCAGAAAACCGAGAGAGACGGTGCACAGGTGAGTACGGGCACGACCGACAACGGCGAGAGCGCCGCGATCCCCGAGTTGGTGATCATCTCCGGGATGTCCGGCGCGGGCCGCAGCACCGCCGCGAAGTGCCTGGAGGACCTCGGCTGGTTCGTGGTCGACAACATCCCGCCCGAGCTGATCGCGCCGATGGTCGAGCTCGGCGCCCGCTCGCAGGGCAATGTGGCCCGGATCGCGGTCGTCGTCGACGTCCGCGGCCGCCGTTTCTTCGCCAACCTCAAGGAATCGCTGGCCACCCTCGACGCGCAGAACGTCAAGCGCCGCATCGTCTTCCTGGAGTCCTCCGACGAGGCCCTGGTGCGCCGCTTCGAGTCCGTGCGCCGTCCGCACCCCCTCCAGGGCGACGGCCGGATCGTCGACGGCATCGCCGCCGAGCGCGACCTGCTGCGTGAGCTGCGCGGCGACGCCGACCTGGTCATCGACACCTCCAGCCTCAACGTCCACGAACTGCGCGCCAAGATGGATGCCCAGTTCGCTGGCGAAGAGGTACCCGAGCTGCGCGCCACGGTCATGTCCTTCGGCTTCAAGTACGGCCTGCCGGTCGACGCCGACATGGTCATCGACTGCCGCTTCATCCCCAACCCGCACTGGGTCCCCGAGCTGCGCCCCTTCACGGGTCTCAACGACGAGGTCTCCAGCTACGTCTTCAGCCAGCCCGGCTCCAAGGAGTTCCTGGACGGCTATGCCGAGCTGCTGCGGATCGTCGCCGAGGGCTACCGCCGTGAGGGCAAGCGTTATGTGACCATCGCGGTGGGCTGTACGGGCGGCAAGCACCGCAGCGTCGCGATGTCCGAGAAGCTGGCCCGGCGCCTGGTCTCCGAGGGAGTGGAAACCGTCGTCGTCCACCGGGACATGGGGCGCGAGTGAGCGCGCGTGCACCACGGCTGCGCAGGGTCCGGCGATTTGTCCCCAGCGGCCGTATGACGAAGGGGGCCACCCCCAAGGTGGTGGCCCTGGGCGGGGGCATGGGCCTGTCCGCCTCGCTGACCGCGCTGCGCCGCATCACCGGTGACCTGACCGCCGTGGTCACGGTCGCCGACGACGGCGGCTCCAGCGGCCGCCTCCGCGACGAGCTGGGCGTCCTGCCGCCCGGCGATCTGCGCAAGGCGCTGGCCGCGCTGTGCGGCGACGACGAATGGGGCCAGACCTGGTCCCAGGTGATCCAGCACCGCTTCCAGAGCGAGGGCGAGCTGCACGACCACGCGGTCGGCAATCTGCTGATCGTCGCGCTGTGGGAGCAGCTCGGCGACCACGTCCAGGCGCTCGACCTGGTCGGCAAGCTGCTCGGCGCGCACGGCCGGGTGCTGCCCATGTCGGCGGTGCCCCTGGAGCTCCAGGCCCAGGTCAAGGGCCATGAACCGGACCGTCCTGACGCGATCACCACGGTTCGCGGCCAGGCCACCGTTGCGCTCACCCGCGGTGAGGTGCAGTCCGTCCATGTGGTGCCGAAGGAGCCGCCGGCCGTCCCCGAGGCGGTCGCCGCGGTGCGGGACGCCGACTGGGTGGTGCTCGGCCCGGGCTCCTGGTTCTCCTCCGTGATCCCGCATCTTCTGGTGCCGGAGCTGCGCGAGGCGCTGGAGGAGACCAAGGCCCGAAAAGTCCTTTCGCTCAACCTTGCGCCCCAACCGGGCGAAACCGATGGCTTCTCCCCGCAGCGTCATTTGGAGGTTTTGGCCCGACACGCCCCTAAACTCGCCTTCGACGTGGTGCTGGCCGACAAGGCCGCCGTGCCCGACATCGAAGGTCTGACGGTTGCCGCCAAGCAGCTGGTCGGCAGCGAGGTCGAGCTGGCGGCGGTCGCCGCACAAGGAGACGACACCCGGTCCAGCACCGGGCAAGCCCCCGACCGGCACGACCCGGAGCTGCTGGCAGCCGCGTACGACCGTATTTTTCGGATGCATGGAAGGATCGGCCCATGGCGATGACGGCAGCGGTGAAGGATGAAATCTCCCGGCTCCCCGTCACCCGGACCTGCTGCCGGAAGTCGGAGGTCTCGTCGATCCTGCGGTTCGCGGGCGGTCTGCACCTGGTCAGCGGACGCATCGTGATCGAGGCGGAGCTGGATACGGGCATCGCGGCCCGGCGGCTGCGCAAGGACATCCTGGAGATCTTCGGGCACAGCTCCGACCTGGTGGTGATGGCCCCCGGCGGCCTGCGGCGCGGCAGCCGCTACGTCGTACGGGTCGTGGCCGGCGGCGACCAGCTGGCGCGCCAGACCGGCCTGGTGGACGGCCGCGGCCGCCCCATCCGCGGTCTGCCCCCGCAGGTGGTCTCCGGCGCGACCTGCGACGCCGAGGCGGCCTGGCGCGGGGCCTTCCTGGCCCACGGCTCGCTGACCGAACCCGGCCGCTCCTCGTCGCTGGAGGTCACCTGCCCCGGGCCCGAGGCGGCACTCGCACTGGTCGGCGCCGCCCGCCGGCTCGGCATCGGCGCGAAGGCCCGCGAGGTGCGCGGCGTGGACCGCGTCGTCGTCCGGGACGGTGACGCGATCGGCGCGCTGCTGACGCGGCTCGGCGCCCATGAGTCGGTGCTCGCGTGGGAGGAGCGGCGGATGCGCCGCGAGGTCCGCGCCACCGCCAACCGCCTCGCCAACTTCGACGACGCCAACCTCCGCCGCTCGGCACGCGCCGCGGTCGCCGCGGGCGCCCGGGTCCAGCGGGCCCTGGAGATCCTGGGCGAGGAGGTCCCCGAGCACCTTGCGGCGGCCGGCCGTCTGCGCATGGAGCACAAGCAGGCGTCCCTGGAGGAGCTGGGTGCCCTCGCCGACCCGCCGCTGACCAAGGACGCCGTCGCCGGCCGGATCCGCCGGCTGCTGGCGATGGCCGACAAGCGCGCCCAGGACCTCGGCATCCCCGGCACCGAGTCCACCCTCACCGAGGAACTCGCCGAGGGCATGGTCGGCTGAACGGGAGCCGGTCCTTCGCCGTCTTGCGCCCCCGGCGCCCGCACCGGGCGCCGGGGGCGCCGCCGTATGCGGACGTGGTGACGGGGGTGCGCAGGAGCGGGCGTCAGAGGGGCTGAAGGGCGCTCACTTGAGCACCTTTGGAGGCCGATGTCAATGTCACGTACGTCTCTTACAGGGGGTAGGGTCGGAGGCGGTCGGGGACATCCCATACAGCTCGCCGGTAACTGCGCCGGCGTACCAACGAGGAGATCGGTTCGTGACGATCCGCGTAGGCATCAACGGATTCGGCCGCATTGGTCGTAACTACTTCCGCGCGCTCCTGGAGCAGGGCGCGGACATCGAGATCGTCGGTGTCAACGACCTGACCGACAACGCCACCCTGGTCCACCTGCTGAAGTACGACACCATTCTGGGTCGCCTCAAGCAGGACGTCAGCCACACCGACGACACCATCACGGTCGGCAACCAGACCTTCAAGACGATGGCCGAGCGCGACCCGGCGAAGCTCCCCTGGGCCGAGCTCGGCGCCGACATCGTCATCGAGTCGACCGGCATCTTCACCAAGAAGGCCGACGCCGAGAAGCACCTCGCGGCCGGCGCCAAGAAGGTCCTGATCTCCGCGCCCGCCAAGGACGAGGACATCACGATCGTGATGGGCGTCAACCAGGACAAGTACGACGCCGCCAAGCACAACGTCATCTCCAACGCCTCCTGCACCACCAACTGTGTGGCGCCGATGGCGAAGGTTCTCGACGAGAACTTCGGCATCGTCAAGGGCATGATGACCACGGTCCACGCGTACACCAACGACCAGCGCATCCTGGACTTCCCGCACAGCGACCTGCGCCGCGCCCGCGCCGCCGCGGAGAACATCATCCCGACCTCGACGGGTGCCGCCAAGGCCACCGCCCTGGTCCTCCCGCAGCTCAAGGGCAAGCTGGACGGCATCGCGATGCGCGTGCCCGTCCCCACCGGCTCGGTCACCGACCTGGTGCTGGAGCTCGACCGCGAGGTCACCAAGGACGAGATCAACACCGCCTTCCAGAAGGCCGCCGAGGGTCAGCTCAAGGGCATCCTCGAGTACACCGAGGACCCGATCGTCTCCTCGGACATCGTGAACTTCCCGGCCTCCTGCACCTTCGACTCCCAGCTGACCATGTCGCAGGGCAAGCAGGTCAAGGTCGTCGGCTGGTACGACAACGAGTGGGGCTACTCCAACCGCCTGGTGGACCTGACCACCTTCGTCGGCGGCCAGCTCTGATCTCTGGTTGACACCCGAGACACCGAGATGTGGGGACGGGGCTCGTGCGACGCGATGAGGCGTCGTACGGGCCCCGTTCCGCGACCGACCGACCCATGTGATGGAGTCACTCCTCATGAAGACGATCGACGACCTCCAGGTAGCCGGTAAGCGGGTCTTCGTCCGCGCCGACCTGAACGTGCCGCTGGACGGCACCACCATCACCGACGACGGCCGGATCCGCGCCGTCGCCCCGACGATCGCCAAGCTCGTCGAGCGCGGCGCCAAGGTGATCGTCGCCTCCCACCTGGGCCGCCCCAAGGGAGCCCCGGACCCGGCCTTCTCGCTGGCCCCCGCGGCCGAGCGGCTGGGTGAAATCCTCGGTCAGGCCGTGGCGTTCGCCACCGACACGGTCGGCGAGTCCGCCCGCTCGGTGACCGCGGGCCTGGTCGACGGCCAGGTGGCCGTGCTGGAGAACCTTCGCTTCAACCCGGGCGAGACCAGCAAGGACGACGCCGAGCGCGGTGCCTTCGCCGACCAGCTCGCCGCCCTCGCCGACCTCTACGTGGGCGACGGCTTCGGTGCGGTGCACCGCAAGCACGCCTCCGTGTACGACCTGCCCGCGCGCCTTCCGCACGCCGCCGGTGATCTGATCGCCACCGAGGTCCGGGTCCTGAAGAAGCTCACCGACGACGTCAAGCGCCCGTACGTCGTCGCGCTCGGCGGCGCCAAGGTCTCCGACAAGCTGGCCGTCATCGACCAGCTGCTGGAGAAGGCCGACCGCATCCTGGTCGGCGGCGGTATGGCGTACACCTTCCTCAAGGCCAAGGGCCACGAGGTCGGTATCTCGCTGCTCCAGGAGGACCAGGTCCCGGCCTGCCAGGAGTACCTGGCACGGGCCGAGAAGCGCGGCGTGGAGTTCGTGCTCCCCGTCGACGTACTGGTTTCGGCCCAGTTCCCCGACCTGAAGACCAAGGCCCCGGCCCACCCCGACGTCGTCGCCTCGGACGCCATCCCGGCCGACCAGGAGGGCCTGGACATCGGCCCGAAGACCCGCGAGCTCTACGCCGCGAAGTGCGCCGACGCGGGCACGGTCTTCTGGAACGGCCCGATGGGCGTCTTCGAGCACCCCGACTACGCCGACGGCACCAAGGCCGTCGCGCAGGGCCTGCTGGACTCGGACGCCTTCACCGTCGTCGGTGGCGGTGACTCGGCCGCCGCCGTACGTCTGCTGGGCTTCGACGAGAACGCATTCGGCCACATCTCGACCGGTGGTGGCGCCAGCCTCGAATACCTCGAGGGCAAGACGCTCCCCGGCCTCGCCGCACTGGAGGACTGAACAACGTGACCGCTCTGAACAACGGCCGCACCCCGCTGATGGCGGGCAACTGGAAGATGAACCTCAACCACCTCGAGGCCATCGCCCACGTCCAGAAGCTCGCCTTCGCCCTTGCCGACAAGGACTTCGACGCCGTAGAGGTCGCGGTCCTGCCGCCCTTCACTGACCTGCGGTCGGTGCAGACGCTGGTCGACGGCGACAAGCTCAAGATCAAGTACGGCGCCCAGGACATCTCCGCGCACGACTCCGGTGCCTACACCGGTGAGATCTCCGGCGCGATGCTCTCCAAGCTCAAGTGCGCCTTCGTGGCCGTCGGCCACAGCGAGCGCCGCCAGTACCACGGCGAGAACGAAGAGATCTGCAACGCCAAGGTCAAGGCCGCGTTCAAGCACGGCCTCACCCCGATCCTGTGCGTCGGTGAGGGCCTGGACGTCCGCAAGGCCGGCAACCAGGTCGCGCACACCCTCGCCCAGGTCGACGGCGGTCTGGCGGACGTCCCGGCCGAGCAGGCCGAGACCATCGTGATCGCCTACGAGCCGGTGTGGGCCATCGGCACCGGCGAGGTCGCCACCCCCGAGGACGCGCAGGAGGTCTGCGGTGCCATCCGCGGCCGCCTCGCCGAGCTCTACAGCCAGGAGCTGGCCGACAAGGTCCGCATCCAGTACGGCGGCTCGGTCAAGTCCGGCAATGTCGCCGCGATCATGGCGCAGCCCGATGTCGACGGCGCGCTGATCGGTGGCGCGGCCCTCGACTCGGAAGAGTTTGTGAAGATCGTCCGCTTCCGCGACCAGTAGCAGCTATGACGAGGGGGAGCCCTCGTCGTACCCTGTCGGGGCCGGGACCGGTGCAGCAGCGCCGCCCCCGGCCCCGCAGCGTTTGTTGCGGATATCGTGATCCATACGTCCGTCCGTCAGTCCTAGAGAGTTGGTCCAGCCGTGGTCATCGGGTTCTCGATCGCCCTCATCGTCTTCAGCCTGCTGCTGATGATGCTGGTGCTCATGCACAAGGGGAAGGGCGGCGGCCTGTCCGACATGTTCGGTGGCGGTATGCAGTCCTCGGTCGGTGGCTCCTCGGTCGCCGAGCGCAACCTCGACCGCATCACCATCGTGATCGGTCTGCTGTGGTTCGCCTGCATTGTCGTGCTCGGCATCCTGATGAAGCTCGGCAGCTGACACAGCGTCGGAGGAGCGGCTTATCATCAGGGTGGCGTCCTCGGACGGGTAACTCCAGCCACTGGACGCGCGTTGGGCCTTACGTAGACTGGGGCGTTCCGCAGCGCAGCTGCTGCGAGAGGCTGTGCAGCACCATTACGCAGGGAGTTACGACCGTGGCAAGTGGCAACGCGATCCGAGGAAGTCGGGTCGGGGCGGGGCCGATGGGGGAGGCCGAGCGCGGCGAGTCCGCGCCGCGCATCCGCATCTCCTTCTGGTGCTCCAACGGGCACGAGACGCAGCCCAGCTTCGCCGGCGATGCGCAGGTTCCCGACACCTGGGACTGCCCGCGCTGTGGTTTCCCGGCAGGCAAGGACCGGGACAGCCCGCCGGACCCGCCGCGCACCGAGCCGTACAAGACCCACCTCGCCTACGTCCGGGAGCGCCGCAGCGACGCCGACGGTGAGGCGATCCTCGCGGAGGCGCTCGCCAAGCTCCGCGGCGAGATCTGACGGACCAGCACACACACCGGCCGGCCCGGCCGGAGGGACACACTGCCCTCCGGCCGGGCCGGCCGCGTAGGTGCCGCCGATACCTGTTCTTCAGGCCCCCGACAGCGTCCCGTCCGACGGCGGACAGATACCTCGTACCGCGCGCTGATCAATTAGGTTGGGAGATGGCGGGGCCGGTACGAGATGAAGAAGGCTGATGTCCGAGATGAACGCAGAAGGCCGCAGCAGGCTCGATCAGATGCCTGAGTGGACCGCGCTGAGCAAGCACCGGGAGCAGCTGGCGCAGGTGCATCTGCGCGAGCTCTTCGAGCGGGACCCGGCGCGCGCCGAGCGCTACACCCTCCAGGTCGGTGATCTGCACCTGGACTACTCCAAGCACCTGGTCACCGACGAGACGCTGGAGCTGCTGCGCGACCTGGCCGCGGCGACGGGTGTGGCGGAGCTGCGGGACGCGATGTTCCGCGGGGAGAAGATCAACGTCACCGAGCAGCGCTCCGTGCTGCACGTCGCGCTGCGCGCCCCCGCCTCCGAGGTCATCGAGAGCGACGGCGAGAACGTCGTCCCCGGAGTGCACCACGTCCTGACGAGGATGGGCACCTTCTGCGACCGGATCCGCTCCGGCGACTGGAAGGGCCACACCGGCAAGCGCATCAAGACCGTCGTCAACATCGGTATCGGCGGCTCGGACCTGGGTCCGGCGATGGCGTACGAGGCGCTGCGCGCCTTCACCCACCGGGACATGCAGTTCCGCTTTGTCTCCAATGTGGACGGCGCCGATCTGCACGAGGCGGTACGCGATCTGGACCCGGCCGAGACGCTGTTCATCGTCGCCTCGAAGACCTTCACCACCATCGAGACGATCACCAACGCCACCTCGGCCCGCGACTGGCTGCTGACCGGTCTGGGCGCCGGGACCGAAGCCGTCGCCAAGCACTTCGTGGCGGTGTCGACCAACGCCGGGAAGGTCGCGGAGTTCGGCATCGACACGGACAACATGTTCGAGTTCTGGGACTGGGTCGGCGGCCGTTACTCCTACGACTCCGCCATCGGCTTGTCCCTGATGGTGGCAATCGGCCCGGAGCGCTTCCGCGAGATGCTGGCCGGCTTCCACCTCGTCGACGAGCACTTCCGCAGCGCCCCGCCGCAGGAGAACGTCCCGCTGCTGCTGGGACTGCTCGGCATCTGGTACGGCAACTTCTGGGACGCCCAGTCGCATGCCGTGCTGCCCTACAGCCACTACTTCTCCAAGTTCACCGCCTACCTCCAGCAGCTGGACATGGAGTCCGACGGCAAGTCCGTCGACCGCGAGGGCAACCGGGTCGACTGGCAGACCGGCCCCGTCGTCTGGGGCACACCCGGCACGAACGGCCAGCACGCGTACTACCAGTTGCTCCACCAGGGCACGAAGATGATCCCGGCCGACTTCATCGGCTTCGCCCGGCCGGTCGCCGATCTCCAGCCGGGCCTGGTCGCCCAGCACGACCTGCTGATGGCCAATCTGTTCGCCCAGGGCCAGGCGCTGGCGTTCGGCAAGACGCCCGATGAGGTGCGCGCCGAGGGCGTGGCCGAGGAACTGGTGCCGCACAAGACGTTCCCGGGCAACCGACCCAACACCACCATCCTGGCCAAGGAGCTCAGCCCGTCCGTGCTGGGCCAGTTGGTCGCGCTCTACGAGCACAAGGTGTTCGTCCAGGGCGCGGTGTGGAACATCGACTCCTTCGACCAGTGGGGCGTGGAGCTGGGCAAGGTCCTCGCCAAGCGCGTCGAACCGGCCCTGACGGAGGGCGCCGAGGTGCCGGGCCTCGACGCCTCCACGTCCGGCCTGGTCGCCAAGTACCGGGAGCTGCGCGGGCGTTGATCCCCCGGATCGCCGCAGGGCGACCACGGTGACGCCGAAGGCCCCGCACCCTCGAGGGTGCGGGGCCTTCGGCATGGCTCGGTGCGGCGGTCAGGCCGACGCCGGCGGGTAGAGGTCGCGCGGCAGCTGGGCCGCCGCTGCCTCGTCCAGCAGCCACAGGGTCCGGCTGCGGCCCCGTGCGCCGGCCGCCGGGGCCTGGACCTCTCCGGCGCCGGAGAGGGCCATGGCCGCGGCGTTGGCCTTGTCCTCGCCGGCCGCCAGCAGCCACACCTCCCGTGCCGCGCGGATCGCGGGCAGGGTCAGTGAGGTGCGGATGGGCGGCGGCTTCGGTGCGCCGTGCACCCCCACCACCGTCCGCTCCTGCTCGTAGACGGCAGGCAGCTCCGGGAAGAGCGAGGCGACATGGGTGTCCGGTCCGACACCCACCAGCAGCACGTCGAAGGACGGCACCGGGCCGTGGTCCTCGGGGCCCGCGGCGGCGGCCAGTTCGGCCGCGTACGCCTCGGCGGCGGCGTCGGCGTCATTGCCGTACGGGCCGTCCGACGGCGGCATGGGGTGCACCCGGGCCGGGTTCAGCGGGACGCTGTCCAGCAGCACCTCCCTGGCCTGGGTGTAGTTGCGCTCCGGATCGCCGTCCGGCAGGAACCGCTCGTCGCCCCACCACAGGTCGAGCCGCGACCAGTCCACCGCGTCCCGGGCGGGCGCCTCGGCGAGGGCCGCGAGCAGCCCGTTGCCGTTGCGCCCGCCCGTCAGGACCACGGAGGCGAAGCCGCGGGCGGCCTGGGCGTCCACGACCTTCGTGATCAGCCGGGCCGCCGCGGCCTTGGCCATCAGCTCCTTGTCGCGGTGGACGACCACCTGCGGAGCGCTCACTTGGCGGCCGCCTTCTTTGCGGCCTTCTTCGCCGCGGGCTTCTCCGGGGCGCTCTCGCCGGCCGCCGGCTCGCCGGAGCCCGGGTTCCCGGAGCCCGGGTTCCCGCTCTTGCCGTCACCGATCCGGTCCACGCCGTACTTCAGCGACTGGGCGTAGATCTCGTCCGGGTCGAGCCGGCGCAGCTCCTCGGCGAGCAGCTCGGCGGTGTCCCGCCGCTTGAGCGCCACCGCACGGTCCGGCTGGGCCGGCATCGAGAGCGTGGCCAGCGAACCGTCCGGGCGGTCCAGCACGATCGCGCCGTTGCCGGACTCCATCCGTGCGGCCGTCAGACCGGGGCCGTCGGAGACCTTGCGGGTGACCGGGATCTTCAGCCTGTCGGCCAGCCACATGGCGAGCAGCTCGCAGCTGGGGTTGAACTCCTCGCCGGTCACCTCGGCCGAGGTGACCGTGCACGGGGCCTGGTCGAGCGCCGCCGCCAGCATCGAGCGCCAGGGCGTGATGCGGGTCCAGGACAGGTCCGTGTCGCCCGGCGTGTAGGTGTCGGCGCGTGCGGACAGCTCCTGGATGGGCTGCTCGGCGGCGTAGGCGTCGGTGACCCGGCGCTGGGCCAGCGCGCCCAGCGGATCCTTGGCCGGGTCCAGCGGGGCGTTCACCGCCCACCAGACCACGACCGGGGCGTCCGGCAGCAGCAGCGGCAGCACCACCGACTGGGCGTGGTCGATCACATCGCCGTACAGCCGGAGTACCACCGTCTCGCCGGTGCCGGCTTCCGTGCCGAGCCGCACCTCGGCGTCGAGGCGGGCCTTGGCGCGGTCGCGCGGCGACCGGCTGACCCGCTTGATGACGACGAGAGTGCGCGACGGGTGCTCACGGGACGCGTCGTTGGCCGCCCGCAGCGCGTCGTAGGCGTTCTCCTCGTCGGTGACGATGACGAGGGTGAGCACCATGCCGATGGCCGGGGTGCCGATGGCGCGGCGGCCCTGGACCAGTGCCTTGTTGATCTTGCTGGACGTGGTTTCCGTCAAATCGATCTTCATGGCCGACGCCAGCTCCGTCCGTCTCGTGCGAGCATTTCGTCCGCCTCGGTGGGGCCCCACGTGCCCGCCGGGTACTGCGCGGGCCTGCCGTGCTTGTCCCAGTACTCCTCGATCGGGTCGAGGATCCGCCAGGACTGCTCCACCTCCTCCACGCGCGGGAAGAGGTTGGCGTCGCCGAGCAGCACATCGAGGATCAGCCGCTCGTAGGCCTCGGGGCTGGACTCCGTGAAGGACTCGCCGTAGGCGAAGTCCATCGACACGTCCCGCACCTCCATCGAGGTGCCCGGCACCTTGGAGCCGAACCTGACGGTCACGCCCTCGTCCGGCTGCACCCGGATGACCAGGGCGTTCTGCCCCAGTTCCTCGGTGGCGGTGCGGTCGAAGGGGGAGTGCGGGGCGCGCTGGAAGATCACCGCGATCTCGGTGACGCGGCGGCCGAGGCGCTTGCCGGTGCGCAGGTAGAACGGGACGCCCGCCCAGCGGCGGTTGTCGATCGACAGCTTGATCGCGGCATAGGTGTCGGTCTTCGACTTGGGGTCGATGCCGTCTTCCTGGAGGTAGCCGACGGCCTTCTCGCCGCCCTGCCAGCCCTCCGTGTACTGCGCGCGGACCGTCTCCCTGCCGGGATCCTTGGGCAGCCGGACCGCGCCCAGCACCTTGGTCTTCTCCGCGACCAGCGAATCCGCCTCGAAGGAGGAGGGCTCCTCCATCGTGGTCAGCGCGAGCAGCTGGAGGAGGTGGTTCTGGATGACGTCCCGGGCGGCGCCGATGCCGTCGTAGTAGCCGGCCCGGCCGCCGATGCCGATGTCCTCGGCCATCGTGATCTGGACATGGTCGACATAGCTGCGGTTCCACAGCGGCTCGAACATCGTGTTGGCGAAACGCAGCGCCAGGATGTTCTGGACCGTCTCCTTGCCCAGGTAGTGGTCGATCCGGAAGACCTCGTGGGGCGGGAAGACCTCGTGGACGATCCGGTTGAGCTCCTTGGCGCTCTCCAGGTTGTGCCCGAACGGCTTCTCGATGACCGCGCGCCGCCAGGAGCCCTCCTTCTGGTCGGCCAGCCCGTGCTTCTTCAGCTGCTGGACGACCTGGGGGAAGAACTTCGGCGGTACGGACAGGTAGAAGGCGAAGTTGCCGTTGGTGCCCTGGGCCTTGTCGAGCTCGTTTATCGTCTCCTTGAGCGTCTCGAAGGCCTCGTCGTCGTCGAAGTTGCCCTGGACGAAGCGGCAGCCCTGGACGAGCTGCTGCCAGACCTCCTCGCGGAACGGCGTACGCGAGTGTTCCTTGACAGCCGTGTACACCTCCTGCGCGAAGTCCTCGTGTTCCCACTCCCGGCGGGCGAACCCGACGAGCGAGAAACCCGGCGGAAGCAGACCGCGGTTGGCCAGGTCGTAGACGGCAGGCATCAGCTTTTTACGGGACAAATCGCCCGTGACGCCAAAGATCACCAGGCCCGACGGCCCCGCGATACGCGGGAGCCGTCGGTCCAGGGCGTCACGAAGCGGGTTGGCTCCGTGTGCATCAGACAAGGGAGATCAGCCCTCCGAGGGAGCGAGGCGCGCGAGTTCCGCCTCCGTGGACTTGAGCAGGTCGTTCCAGGACGCCTCGAACTTCTCCACGCCCTCGTCCTCCAGGACCTGCACGACGTCGTCGTACGAGATCCCGAGCTTTCCGATCGCCGCCAGGTCGGCCCTGGCGGCGTCGTACGTGCCGCGCACGGTGTCACCGGTGATCGCGCCGTGGTCGGCGGTGGCCTCCAGGGTGGCCTCCGGCATGGTGTTGACCGTGCCCGGGGCGACCAGCTCGTCCACGTACAGCGTGTCCTTGAAGGCCGGGTCCTTGACGCCGGTCGAGGCCCACAGCGGACGCTGCTTGTTGGCGCCGGCCTTGTCGAGGGCGGCCCAGCGGTCCGAGGAGAAGACTTCCTCGTACGCCTCGTAGGCCAGCCGCGCGTTGGCCAGCGCGGCCTTGCCCTTGAGGGCCTTGGCCTCGTCCGTGCCCAGCTTCTCCAGGCGCTTGTCGATCTCGGTGTCCACACGGGACACGAAGAACGACGCCACCGAACGGATCAGGGACAGGTCCAGGCCCGCGGCCTTGGCCTTCTCCAGGCCCGCCAGGTAGGCGTCCATGACCTCGCGGTAGCGCTCCAGCGAGAAGATCAGCGTGACATTGACGCTGATGCCGAGGCCGATGACCTCGGTGATCGCCGGGAGGCCCGCCTTGGTGGCCGGGATCTTGATCAGCGTGTTCGGGCGGTCCACCAGCCACGCCAGCTGCTTGGCCTCGGCGATGGTCGGGGTGGTGTGGTGCGCCAGGCGCGGGTCCACCTCGATCGAGACCCGGCCGTCCTGGCCGCCGGTGGCGTCGAAAACCGGACGCAGGACGTCGGCGGCGTCACGGACGTCCGCCGTCGTGATCATGCGGAGGGCTTCCTCGACGGTGACCTTACGGGCGGTGAGGTCGGCGAGCTGCTGCTCGTAGCCGTCACCCGAGGAGATCGCCTTCTGGAAGATCGACGGGTTCGTCGTGACACCGACGACGTGCTGCTGGTCGATCAGCTCGGCGAGGTTGCCGGACGTGATGCGCTTGCGCGACAGGTCGTCCAGCCAGATCGCGACGCCTTCGTCGGAGAGGCGCTTGAGTGCGTCTGTCATGGGTTTTGCATCTCCTACTTGTCGTGTACGGGCGTCAGCGCGCGGCGGCTTCGATCGATTCCCGGGCGGCGGAGGCGACCGCGTCGGCGGTGAAGCCGAACTCGCGGAACAGCACCTTGGCGTCGGCCGAGGCACCGAAGTGCTCCAGGGACACGATGCGCCCGGCGTCACCGACGAAGCGGTGCCAGGTCAGACCGATGCCGGCTTCGACGGCGACACGGGCCTTGACGGACGGGGGGAGCACGCTGTCGCGGTAGGCCCGGTCCTGCTGGTCGAACCACTCGACGCACGGCATCGACACCACGCGGGTGGGGACGCCCTCGGCCTGAAGCTGCTCGCGCGCCTCGACGGCGAGCTGGAGCTCGGAACCGGTACCGATCAGCACGACCTGCGGCGTGGTGCTCTTGCCGTCGGCCCCTTCGGCGTCGAACCGGATGTAGGCGCCCTTGGCGGTGTCCTCGTCGGCCGGGTACGTCGGCACGCCCTGACGGGTCAGCGCGAGGCCGTGCGGGGCCCCCACGCCGTACTCCTTGGTCCAGCGCTTGAGGATCTCGCGCCAGGCGATGGCGGTCTCGTTGGCGTCGGCCGGACGCACGATGTTCAGGTTCGGGATGGCGCGCAGCGAGGCCAGGTGCTCGACCGGCTGGTGGGTCGGTCCGTCCTCGCCCAGGCCGATGGAGTCGTGCGTCCACACGTACGTCACCGGCAGGTGCATCAGCGCGGACAGCCGGACGGCGTTGCGCATGTAGTCGGAGAACACCAGGAAGGTGCCGCCGTAGACACGGGTGTTGCCGTGCAGCGTGATGCCGTTCATCTCCGCGGCCATGGAGTGCTCACGGATACCGAAGTGGATCGTGCGGCCGTACGGGTTCGCGCCCGGCAGGGGGTTGCCCTCGGGCAGGAACGACGAGGTCTTGTCGATCGTGGTGTTGTTCGAGCCCGCCAGGTCGGCGGAGCCGCCCCACAGCTCGGGGATGACCGCACCGAGCGCGTGCAGCACCTTGCCGGACGCGGCGCGGGTGGCCACGGCCTTGCCGGTCTCGAACGACGGGAGGTGGTCCGCCCAGCCCTCGGGCAGTTCGCCCGCGGCGATCCGGTCGAACTCCGCGGCGTGCTCGGGCTGGGTCGTGCGCCAGTCGGCGAACCCCTTCTCCCACTCCTTCTTCAGGTCACGGCCGTGGTCGAGGGCCGCGCGGGTGTGCGCGAGCACCTCTTCGGGGACCTCGAAGGACTGCTCCGGGTCGAAGCCCAGGACACGCTTGGTGGCCGCGACCTCCTCCTCGCCCAGCGCCGAGCCGTGCGCGGCCTCGGTGTTCTGGGCGTTGGGGGCCGGCCAGGCGATGATCGAGCGCATCGCGATGAACGACGGGCGCCCGGTCTCGGCCTTGGCCGCCTCGACGGCGCGGTACAGCGCCTCGGGGTCCAGGTCGCCGTTCGCCTTCGGAGCCACCCGCTGCACGTGCCAGCCGTAGGCCTCGTAGCGCTTGCAGGTGTCCTCGGAGACCGCGGTCTCGGTGTCGCCCTCGATCGAGATGTGGTTGTCGTCCCACAGCATGATGAGGTTGCCGAGCTTCTGGTGGCCCGCGAGCGAGGAGGCCTCGGCGGAGATGCCCTCCTGGAGGCAGCCGTCGCCGGCGATGGCGTAGATGGTGTGGTCGAAGGGCGAGCTGCCCTGGGGCGCGTCCGGGTCGAACAGGCCGCGCTCGTAACGGGCGGCCATCGCCATGCCCACCGCGTTGGCGACACCCTGGCCCAGCGGGCCGGTGGTGGTCTCCACGCCGGTGGTGTGGCCGTACTCGGGGTGGCCCGGGGTCTTCGACTCCCAGGTGCGGAACGCCTTCAGGTCGTCCAGCTCCAGGCCGTAACCGGCGAGGTAGAGCTGGATGTAGAGGGTCAGGCTGGAGTGGCCCGCGGAGAGGACGAACCGGTCGCGGCCGGTCCAGTTCGCGTCCGCCGGGTCGTGCCGCATCAGCTTCTGGAAGAGAAGGTAGGCGGCCGGCGCCAGGCTCATGGCCGTACCGGGATGGCCGTTACCGACCTTCTGCACGGAATCCATGGCCAGGACACGGACGGTGTCCACTGCCCGCTGATCCAGTTCGGTCCACTCGAGATCTGTGGTGGTCGGCTTGGTGCTCACCCTGAGTCAGGGCTCCTCTCCACATGTCGAATGCCGCGGACGGTATGTCCGCCAGGCGGTGTCGAGCCTACCCCCGCAAGGGCGTGCGTCTTTTCGACGCTCAGTCGGCGATTTCGGCGCTCAGTCGGTGGGCGTATGCCATGGCGTCCCGCCGCTTCGGGCGCTCAAATCAGGACTTGAGGCATTCCCGGTCCTGAGGTGAGGCCCTAGGAACCAGACTGCCGGGCGGCAGCCCCCTTCGCCTCCCGAACGCCGGGCGAACGCCCGGGGGGAGATGACCTCACCACCCCACGGCCGGGCGCCCAACACGACCCCACCCCCGCGAAGATCGCCGTATGGCCAACGTCTAAAGTGGCGTGGTACGCGCAAGCCCTTTACCGCGTCTTCACTGCCGGAAGGGCTTGCAGGCCTTATCTCTTCTGCGGCAAAGGCCGCCGATGTTACTTCCAGGGGTGTGCGTGACGGCCGTCGAATCCCGACCTGCGGGTGGGGGCACCGCCCACGCCGTCAAGGCTGTGGGGGAGTGCTCTCAGGTCCCCCGGAATCCCGGTGAGCGGCCGTTCGGGGCCCGCGTCAAGGCGTTCGTGGCGCTGACCAAGCCACGGGTCATCGAGCTGCTGCTGATGACCACCGTGCCGGTGATGTTCCTGGCGGCCAAGGGTGTACCGGACCTGTGGCTGGTGCTGGCGACCTGCATCGGCGGTTACCTCTCCGCCGGTGGTGCCGCCGCCTTCAACATGTACATCGACCGTGACATCGACGCGCTGATGGACCGTACGTCCCAGCGGCCCCTGATCACCGGCATGGTGAGCCCCCGTGAATGCCTGGTCTTCGCGACCGTCCTCGCGGTCGGCTCCACGGCCTGGTTCTGGGTCCTCGTCAACCCGCTGTCGGCAATGCTGTCGCTCGGTGCGCTGCTTTTCTACGTCGTCGTTTACACGATGATCCTCAAGCGGCGCACCAGCCAGAACATCGTCTGGGGCGGCATCGCGGGCTGTATGCCGGTCTTCATCGGCTGGTCCGCGGTGACGAATTCGGTCTCCTGGGCCGCGCTGGTCCTCTTCCTCGTCATCTTCTTCTGGACGCCGCCGCACTACTGGCCGCTGTCGATGAAGGTCAAGGACGACTATGCGCGCGTCGGTGTGCCGATGCTGCCGGCCGTCGTGGGCAACAAGGTCGTCGCGCGGCAGATCGTCGCCTACAGCTGGGTGATGGTGGCCGTGTCGCTGCTGCTCCAGCCGCTGGGCTACACGGGCTGGTTCTACACCGTCGTCGCGGTCGCCTGCGGCGCCTTCTGGCTCAAGGAGGCGCACGGTCTCCAGGCCCGCGCCAAGGCCGGTATCACGGGCGCCAAGCTCAAGGAGATGCGGCTGTTCCACTGGTCCATCACCTATGTGTCGCTGCTGTTCGTCGCCGTCGCCGTGGATCCCTTCCTTCACTGATTACCGATGGGTAGCATGCTGTTCATGGCAGACACCCAGCAGGCAGACGAGCAGACGGAGACGGCGGCCGGGGCGCGCACCGACAAGCGGGCCGGCAAGCGTGCGGACAAGCTCGCCAAGCAGATCCGTGCCTTCGCCGCCACCCACGGCGGCAGCGCCGAAGGCCAGCTCGCACACATCGGCCGCGGCCGCACCCGGATCGCGCTCGTCGGAGCCGACGGCGAGTGGGGCAACCTCGTCGCGGACACCTTCGGCTCCGCCAAGGACGCCGCCGACAAGGCCGGCATCACGCTCCACGACGACTTCGACGGCGACTTCGCCGCCAAGGTCCGTACCGGCCGCTACGAGTGGTCCCGGATGGCGGGCATCCAGGTGGGCGGTCCGGCCAACAGCTGACGGTCCGGTGCCGGGCGCCGTGCGCCGGGGCGCACGCCGGAAGCGGAGCCCGCTACCTCACCACCTCCTCGCCCGTTAAGCCCACCAGGCGCGGCGCTCCGGCCGCGCTCGGCGGGCTCTCGGCGAGGAGGGGCGGATGGACGGACTTCCACCGCTCATCGATCAGTACAGCCATGGTGCGGTGCACGGCGAGCTCGGCCTCGGCTCCTTCGAGACCCACCTCGCCGCCGCGGCCGGCGCACACGGCCCGGCCCCCGTCGGCACCAGCTACTTCGACAGCTTCACCGGCCTTGCGATACGCCGCTGGTGCCCCCCGCTGCTGGGCCTGGACCCGCACTGCCCGCCCGCCCGCTACCTGGCCCGCCGGCGCGAGGTCGGCGCCTACCGGGCCGGACGTCTGCTGCTGCGCGGCTCCGGCATCGGCACGTTCCTGCTGGAGGCCGGCACCCCCAGCGAGCTGACCTCGGCCACCGAACTCGCCACCGCCGCCGAGGCCGGCGCCCATGAGGTCGTACGGCTCGAACCGCTCGCCGAGCAGGTCGCCGACACCTCCGGCAGTGTCGACTCCTTCCTCGGCTACACCGCCGAGGCCCTGTACGCCGCGGCCCAGCACACCACCGCCTTCGCCTCCGGCGCCACCTACTGCGACGGGCACGCCCCCGAGGCCGGCGAGGTACGGCGCGCCGCGGACCGCTGGCTGCGCGGCCGCCGGCCCGGCGAGCGGCTGGGCGAGCCCGCGCTCGTACGGCATCTGCTGTGGAGCGCGGTGGCGACCGGTCTTCCGGTGCAGCTGCACTGCCCCGACCCGGGGCCGCTGGCGGGCTTTCTGCGTGCCACGACCGGTATCGGCTCGGCTCTCGTCCTGCTGCCGCAGGCGCCGCACCACCGGCGGGCGGCGCAGCTCGCCTCGGTGCACGCCCATGTGTACGCGGACGCCGGGCCCTGCCCGGAGGAGACGCTCGGTCAGGCGCCGTTCGGCAAGCTGCTGTTCTCCTCGGGCGCCCGCGGGCTGCCCGAGCTGTATGTGACCGGCGCCCGGTGCTTTCTGCGGGCCATGGGCCGCCTCGTACGGGAGTGGACCGACGAGGGGCTGTGCGGCACCGAGGACGGGCGGCGGATCACCGAGATGGTCGGGTCGGGGACCGCGCGCCGGGTCTACCGGCTGAGCGCGGAGGCCGGCTGAGGTTCGGCGGCCTCCTGCTCGCGGGAGGGGGCGGACCCGCCGGGGTCCTCCTCCTGGAGCGGACCGCGGTCGCGCAGCGACAGACAGACCCGCAGCACACAGATCCACACCAGGGCCGAACCCAGCATGTGGAGCCCGATGACGATCTCGGGCAGACCCATGAAGTACTGGACGTAGCCGATGACGCCCTGGAGCGCGATACAGGCGAACAGCTCCAGGAGCGTCCGGCGCGGGGCGGCCGGCGCCTTGACGGCGCGCAGCGTGAACCACAGGGCCACGGACAGGCCGACGACGATGTAGACGAAGTCGACGTGGAGCTGGGTGATCTCCTGCCAGTCCAGCGGGATGCGGTGGACCTTCTTGGCGTCGCCCGCGTGCGGGCCGGTGCCCGTGACGACCGTGCCGATGACGGTGAGGGCGCCGGTCGCGGCCACCAGCAGCCGGGCCAGCTGCCGCGCCGGACGGGGGACCAGGCCGCGCGGTTCCTCGTCGCCCTCGCTCGCCCGCTTCCAGCTCAGTACGGCGACGGTGAGCAGCGCCGTGGCCGCCAGGAAGTGCGAGCTGACGATGTACGGGTTCAGGCCGGTGAGGACCGTGATGCCGCCGATGACGGCGTTGCTCATGACGAGCCAGAACTGCGCCCAGCCGAGCCGGGTGAGCGAGCGGCGCCGGGGGTGACGGGCGCGGGCGGCGATGATGAACAGGCCGACCACCGCGCACAGGACGTACGTCAGCATGCGGTTGCCGAACTCGATCAGCCCGTTGATGCCCATCGCGGCGGTCGGAGTCAGGCTGTCCGGCGTGCACTTGGGCCAGGTCGAGCAGCCCAGCCCGGACTGGCTGAGCCGGACCGCGCCACCCGTGACGACGATGATCACGGCCATGACGACGGTGGCCAGCGCGGCCCGGCGCACAAAGGCCGCGGACGGCTGCCAGCGGCGGGCGATCAGCTCAAGGGGATTCAGCGTGTTCGGCACGGGAGCCATCGTAGGCGGCGCCTTGTGCAAACTTTCACGAGGGGTGCGTAACCCACCGGACCCGCGCGGAACCACTCCGCACCACGGCCGTCCGGCGGCTCACTCCCCTGCGAACGGCCGTCCGGCGGCTCACTCCCAGCGGAAGAAGCGGGCCGCCGTGCCCAGACCCAGCACCGACCAGCCGGCCAGGATGCCCAGGTCCCGCCAGGGGATGCCGGCGCCGTGCTGGAGGACGTCGCGCAGCCCGTCGGACAGCGCCGCGATCGGCAGCAGCCCGAGGACGCTCTGGGCGTCCTCCGGGAACTTGTCCAGCGGGACGATCACGCCGCCGCCGATCAGCAGCAGCAGGAACACCAGGTTGGCCGCCGCGAGAGTGGCCTCGGCCTTGAGCGTGCCGGCCATCAGCAGGCCCAGACCCGAGAAGGCGGCGGTGCCCAGCAGGAGCAGCAGCACCACGGAGAGCGGGTTGCCGTGCGGGGACCAGCCCAGCGCCAGGGCCACGGCCGTCAGCAGCACGATCTGGAGGACCTCGGTGACCAGCACCGCGCAGGTCTTGGCGGTCATCAGCCCCCAGCGCGGCAGTGGTGAGACGGCGAGCCGCTTCAGCACGCCGTAGCGCCGCTCGAAGCCGGTCGCGATGGCCTGGCCGGTGAAGGCGGTCGACAGCACGGCGAGCGCCAGGATGCCGGGCGCCAGGAAGTCGACGGAGCTGCCCGCACCGCCCGCCGTATCGGTGGGCACCGCGACGATGTCGACGGCGGAGAACAGCACCAGCAGCAGCGTCGGGATGATGACGGTCAGCAGCAGCTGCTCGCCGTTGCGCAGCAGCATCCTGGTCTCCAGGGCCGCCTGTGCGCGGATCATCCGGGGCAGCGGGGCCGCACCGGGCCGCGGGGTGAACGTGCCGGTGACGCCACCGGCCTCGGTCGTGGTCATGCGCGCAGCTCCTTGCCGGTGAGCTCCAAGAAGACGTCCTCCAGGGTGTGGCGCTCGACGGCTATCGCGTCGGGCATCACGCCGTTCTGGGCGCACCAGGAGGCGACGGTGGCCAGCAGCTGCGGGTTGACCTTGCCGTGCACGCGGTAGACGCCGGCGGCAGGTTCTGTGGCGGCGCTGTCGGCGGGCAGCGCCTTGAGGAGCGAGGCGATGTCGAGGCCGGGGCGGCCGGTGAAGCGCAGGCTGTTCTCCGCGCCGCCGCGGCACAGCTCGTCCGGGCTGCCCTGGGCGATCACCCGGCCGCCGTCGATGATCGCGACATGGTCGGCGAGCTGCTCGGCCTCGTCCATGAAGTGGGTGGTCAGTACGGTGCTGACGCCGTCGGCGCGCAGTTCCCGTACGAGGTCCCAGGTGGCGTGCCGGGCCTGCGGGTCGAGGCCGGCCGTCGGCTCGTCGAGGAAGACCAGTTCGGGGCGGCCGACCACGGCCATCGCCAGCGCGAGGCGCTGCTGCTGGCCGCCGGACAGCCGCCGGTAGGGCGTCCGGCCGCAGCTGCCCAGGCCGAGCCGCTCGATGAGCAGGCCGACGTCGAGGGGGTGGGCGTGAAGGGTGGCGGTGTGCCGCAGCATCTCCTCCGCCTTGGCGCCCGTGTAGACGCCGCCGGACTGGAGCATCACGCCGATGCGCGGCCGCAGCGCCGCGGCGTCGGCGACCGGGTCCAGGCCCAGGACCCGGACTCGGCCGGCGTCCGGGCGGCGGTAGCCCTCGCAGATTTCGACGGTGGTGGTCTTGCCGGCGCCGTTGGGGCCGAGCACGGCGGTCACCGCGCCGCGCGCGACGGTCAGGTCGAGGCCGTCCACGGCGGTCTTGGTCCCGTATCGCTTGACCAGGCCGTCGACCTCGACGGCAGGCTCTCGTCCGGGGGTCCGGGGGGCGCCCCCCGGGGAGGTGCTGCGCATGGCGGGCAGTCTACGGAGAGTGGCGGGGAGTTCTTCAACGGGGGCGCAGGTGCTTTTCCGCGCCCGGGTACCCAATCCGGCGGTGTGCGGCCCTACCAATTCCGCCGCTCCGCGCGCCCTGGTGCGCCCGCGCTTGGCGGGACCGTCCCGTCGCAGGTCGGCAGCGCTTCCAGGGGCTCGGAAGGTACTTGAAATTAGGGCAGCCTAAGTGATAGAGGCCACCCGTCCGTGATCCGGACGAGGCTTGTATCGCTTTGGCGAATTACGCAACAATGGCGTTGTGAAATACGCGAGCGAGGAACAGGAAGGGCCCGAGGTCGACCAGACCGCCGGGCCGGCCGCCTCCGCGCACGAGCAGACCGAGCGGCGCGGGACGGGCGCCGCGCCTGCCCCGGCGCCGCACGACGAACAGCAGGGCACCCGCAACAGGGTCGCCCGCTCCATTCTCGACCACGGTCCGTCCACCGCCGCCGAGCTGGCCCTGAGGCTGGAACTGACCCAGGCGGCCGTCCGCCGGCATCTGGACGCGCTGGCCGCCGAGGGCGTCGTCGAGCCCCGCGAGAAGCGGGTCTACGGCGCGCGTGGCCGCGGCCGCCCGGCCAAGGCCTTCGCCCTCACCGACTGCGGGCGCGATGCCTTCGACCAGGCCTACGACCAGCTCGCCTCCGACGCGCTGCGCTGGATCGCGCAGGGCGCGGGCGGCGGCGAGAAGGGCGAGGCCGCCGTCGCCGCATTCGCCCGCGCACGGCTCGCCGCCCAGGCCGAGGGCTACCGCAAGGCGGTCGAGTCCGCCGGTCCCGAGGCCCGTACCGAGGCCCTGGCGAAGGCGTTGACCGCCGACGGGTACGCTGCTACGGCGCGCAGCGCCCCCAATCCCCAGCTCGGTGAACAGCTCTGCCAGCACCACTGCCCGGTTGCCCATGTCGCCGAGCAGTACCCGCAGCTGTGCGAGGCGGAGACCGAGGTCTTCTCCCGATTGCTCGGGACCCACGTACAGCGACTTGCCACCATCGCCCACGGCGACGGGGTGTGCACGACCTTCGTCCCGAAGGCCGGTGCCGGCAAAGCCGCTCACAGCACCGCACGCACCACCAAGACCACCACAGCATCTGCAAGCACGGCCGGGAGGAACCCCGCATGACGCTCCCTACGGAGACTGCTCACCCTGAGCTCGAGGGCCTGGGCAAGTACGAATACGGCTGGGCCGACTCCGACGTGGCCGGCGCCTCCGCCAAGCGCGGTCTTTCCGAGGCCGTCGTCCGCGACATCTCGGCGAAGAAGAGCGAGCCGGAGTGGATGCTCAAGCTCCGCCTCAAGGGTCTGAAGCTGTTCGACAAGAAGCCCATGCCGAACTGGGGCTCGGACCTGTCGGGCATCGACTTCGACAACATCAAGTACTTCGTCCGCTCCACCGAGCAGCAGGCCGCCTCCTGGGAGGACCTGCCCGAGGACATCAAGAACACCTACGACAAGCTCGGCATCCCCGAGGCGGAGAAGCAGCGCCTGGTCGCCGGTGTCGCCGCGCAGTACGAGTCCGAGGTCGTCTACCACCAGATCCGTGAGGACCTGGAGGAGCAGGGCGTCCTGTTCCTGGACACCGACACCGCGCTCAAGGAGCACCCGGAGCTCTTCCAGGAGTACTTCGGCACGGTCATCCCGGTCGGCGACAACAAGTTCGCGTCGCTGAACACCGCGGTGTGGTCCGGCGGCTCGTTCATCTACGTCCCCAAGGGTGTCCGCGTCGACATCCCGCTCCAGGCCTACTTCCGGATCAACACGGAGAACATGGGCCAGTTCGAGCGGACGCTGATCATCGTCGACGAGGACGCCTACGTCCACTACGTCGAGGGCTGCACGGCGCCGATCTACAAGTCGGACTCGCTGCACTCCGCGGTCGTCGAGATCATCGTGAAGAAGGGCGGCCGCTGCCGCTACACGACCATCCAGAACTGGTCGAACAACGTCTACAACCTGGTCACCAAGCGCGCCGTCGCCTACGAGGGCGCGACCATGGAGTGGGTCGACGGCAACCTCGGCTCCAAGGTGACCATGAAGTACCCGGCGGTCTACCTGATGGGCGAGCACGCCAAGGGCGAGACCCTGTCCATCGCCTTCGCGGGCGAGGGCCAGCACCAGGACGCCGGCTCCAAGATGGTCCACATGGCGCCGAACACCTCCTCCAACATCGTCTCCAAGTCGGTGGCACGAGGCGGCGGCCGCACCTCCTACCGAGGCCTGGTCGAGATCGGCGAGGGCGCCGCGGGCTCCAAGTCCAACGTGCTGTGTGACGCCCTGCTGGTGGACACCATTTCCCGCTCGGACACCTACCCCTACGTCGACGTCCGCGAGGACGACGTCTCCATGGGGCACGAGGCGACCGTCTCGAAGGTCAGCGAGGACCAGCTCTTCTACCTGATGGCACGCGGCCTGACGGAGTTCGAGGCCATGGCGATGATCGTGCGCGGCTTTGTCGAGCCGATCGCCCGTGAGCTGCCGATGGAGTACGCGCTGGAGCTGAACCGGCTGATCGAGCTGCAAATGGAAGGTTCGGTCGGCTGACGCCCGGCCCCCAGCAGCGACTGACTCTCTGATTGCAGAAAGCGAGCACTACGACAGCCATGGCTGAGGCTCAGAACTCCCCCACTCTCGGCTCCGCTCGAGCGGGGGGGCCCCCACCGGCGGGTTCCACGACCACCGGCTCCCTTGCGGTGGCCGCGGAGTCCACCGTCGCCACCCGGATGAGCGCCCCGCCGTCCTACGACGTGGCGGACTTCCCGGTGCCGCACGGCCGCGAGGAGGAGTGGCGGTTCACGCCCCTCGCGCGTCTGAAGGGCCTGCACGACGGCAGTGCCGAGGCCGGCGGGCCGGACTTGAAGATCGACATCACCGCTCCCGAGGGTGTCACCCACGAGCTGGTCGACCGCGCCGACCCGCGGGTCGGCAAGGCCGGCAAGCCCGTGGACCGGGTCGCCGCCCAGGCGTACAGCTCCTTCGAGAAGGCCTCGGTGGTCACGGTCCCCAAGGAGACCGTGCTCACCGAGCCGATCCGGATCGCCGTCCACGGCGACGGCGGCACGGCCTTCGGCCACCAGGTCATCGAGCTGGGAGCCTTCGCCGAGGCGGTCGTCGTCATCGACCACACCGGTGACGCAGTGCTCGCCGCCAACGTCGACTACCTCCTCGGTGACGGCGCCAAGCTGACCGTCGTCTCCGTCCAGGACTGGGACGACCAGGCCGTGCACGTCGGGCAGCACAACGCCCTCGTCGGCCGGGACGCGAGCTTCAAGTCCGTGGTGGTCACCTTCGGCGGCGACGTCGTCCGGCTGCACCCGCGCATCACGTACGCCGGACCCGGCGGCGAGGCCGAGCTCTACGGTCTGTACTTCACCGAAGCGGGCCAGCACCAGGAGCACCGCCTCATGGTCGACCACGAGGCGCCCAACTGCCGCTCCCACGTCACGTACAAGGGCGCGCTCCAGGGCCAGGACGCGCACGCGGTCTGGATCGGCGATGTTCTCATCCAGGCGTCCGCGACCGGCACGGACACCTACGAGCTCAACCGCAACCTCGTCCTCACCGACGGCGCGCGGGTCGACTCGGTCCCCAACCTCGAGATCGAGACCGGCGAGATCGTCGGCGCCGGCCACGCCTCGGCCACCGGCCGCTTCGACGACGAGCAGCTGTTCTACCTGATGGCCCGCGGCATCCCGGCCGACGAGGCCCGCCGACTGGTCGTCCGCGGCTTCTTCGCCGAGCTGGTCCAGCAGATCGGTCTCCCGGACGTCGAAGAGCGTCTGATGAGCAAGATCGAGGCCGAGCTGGAAGCGTCCGCGGCATGACGTACGTACGCGCAGCGGCGCTCAGCGAGCTGGAAGAGGACACCCCCAAGCGGGTGGAGCTCGACGGCACGCCCGTCTCGCTGGTCCGCACCGAGGGCGAGGTGTTCGCGATCAACGACATCTGCTCGCACGCGAACGTCTCCCTCTCGGAGGGCGAGGTCGAGGACTGCTCGATCGAGTGCTGGCTGCACGGTTCCAGCTTCGACCTGCGCACCGGCAAGCCGAGCGGCCTTCCCGCGACGCGCCCCGTCCCCGTATACCCCGTAAAGATCGAAGGGGACGACGTGCTCGTCTCCGTCACCCAGGAGTCCTGAGTTCCCCATGGCAACGCTTGAGATCCACGACCTGCACGTCTCCGTCGAGGCCGAGAACGGCCCGCGCGAGATCCTGAAGGGCGTCGACCTGACTGTGAAGCAGGGCGAGACGCACGCCATCATGGGCCCCAACGGCTCCGGCAAGTCGACCCTCGCCTACTCGCTCGCGGGTCACCCCAAGTACACGATCACCGGCGGCACCGTCACCCTCGACGGCGAGGACGTCCTGGAGATGTCCGTCGACGAGCGCGCCCGGGCCGGCGTCTTCCTCGCCATGCAGTACCCGGTCGAGGTGCCCGGCGTCTCGGTCTCCAACTTCCTGCGCACCTCCGCGACCGCGATCCGCGGCGAGGCCCCCAAGCTGCGGCTGTGGGTCAAGGAGGTCAAGGAGGCCATGGAGCGTCTCTCCATGGACCCCGCCTTCGCCGAGCGCAACGTCAACGAGGGCTTCTCCGGCGGTGAGAAGAAGCGCCACGAGATCCTCCAGCTGGAGCTGCTCAAGCCGGCCATCGCGATCCTCGACGAGACCGACTCCGGCCTGGACGTCGACGCGCTGCGCACCGTCTCCGAGGGCGTCAACCGCGTCCGCGAGACCGGCGAGGTCGGCACCCTGCTGATCACCCACTACACGCGCATCCTGCGCTACATCAAGCCCGACCACGTGCATGTCTTCGCGAACGGCCGGATCGCCGAGTCCGGCGGCGCCGAGCTCGCCGACAAGCTCGAGGCCGAGGGCTACGAGGAGTACACGAAGGGTGGCGCAACCACGTGACACAGATGCCGGGCCTCCTCGACACAGAGGCGATCCGTAAGGACTTCCCCCTCCTGGATCGCGTGGTCCACGACGGGAAGAAGATCGTTTACCTGGACAACGCGGCGACTTCGCAGAAGCCCCGCCAGGTGCTCGACGCGCTGAACGAGTACTACGAGCAGCACAACGCCAACGTTCACCGCGGCGTGCATGTGCTCGCCGAGGAGGCCACGGCGCTGTACGAAGGCGCCCGCGACAAGGTGGCCGCCTTCATCAACGCGCCGAGCCGCGACGAGGTGATCTTCACCAAGAACGCCTCGGAGTCGCTCAACCTCGTGGCCAACATGCTCGGCTGGGCGGATGAGCCCTACCGCGTGGACCGCGAGACCGAGATCGTCATCACGGAGATGGAGCACCACTCCAACATCGTCCCGTGGCAGCTGCTCTCGCAGCGCACCGGCGCGAAGCTGAAGTGGTTCGGCATCACCGACGACGGCCGGCTCGACCTGTCCAACATCGACGAGGTCATCACGGAGCAGACGAAGATCGTCTCCTTCACGCTGGTCTCGAACATCATGGGCACGATCAACCCGGTCGAGACGATCATCCGCCGCGCCCAGGAGGTCGGCGCACTGGTCTGCATCGACGCCTCGCAGGCCGCCCCGCACATGGTGCTGGACGTACAGGCGCTCCAGGCCGACTTCGTGGCCTTCACCGGCCACAAGATGTGCGGCCCGACCGGCATCGGTGTGCTGTGGGGCCGCCAGGAGCTGCTGGAGGACCTCCCGCCGTTCCTCGGTGGCGGCGAGATGATCGAGACCGTCTCGATGCACTCCTCGACCTATGCGCCCGCGCCGCACAAGTTCGAGGCGGGTACGCCCCCGATCGCCCAGGCCGTCGGCCTCGGCGCGGCCGTGGACTACCTCGCCTCGATCGGCATGGACAACATCGCCGCGCATGAGCACGCGATCACCGAGTACGCCGTCAAGCGGCTGCTGGAGGTCCCCGACCTGCGCATCATCGGCCCGAGCACGGCCGAGGACCGCGGGGCGACGCTCTCCTTCACGCTCGGCGACATCCATCCGCACGACGTCGGCCAGGTGCTGGACGAGCAGGGCATCGCGGTCCGCGTGGGTCACCACTGCGCACGGCCGGTCTGCCTGCGCTACGGAATTCCTGCGACCACGCGAGCGTCGTTCTATCTGTACTCCACCCCCGCCGAGGTCGACACCTTGGTCGAGGGCCTGGAGCACGTCCGCAACTTCTTCGGTTAAACAGACACAGCCGGTTACCAAGCACAGCGGATGAGGACGAGGACTGACTGAGCCGTGAAGCTGGATTCCATGTACCAGGACGTCATCCTGGACCACTACAAGCACCCGCACGGGCGCGGTCTTCGGGACGGCGACGCCGAGGTGCACCATGTCAACCCCACGTGCGGTGACGAGATCACGCTGCGCGTGCGGCTCGACGGCGCGACGATTGAGGATGTGTCCTACGAGGGCCAGGGCTGCTCCATCAGCCAGGCCAGTGCGTCGGTGCTCAACGACCTCCTCGTCGGCAAGGAGCTCGGCGAGGCGCAGAAGATCCAGGAGACGTTCCTGGAGCTGATGCAGTCCAAGGGCCAGATCGAGCCGGATGACGCCATGGAGGAGGTGCTGGAGGACGCGGTGGCGTTCGCCGGTGTCTCGAAGTACCCCGCGCGAGTGAAGTGCGCGCTGCTCAGCTGGATGGCCTGGAAGGACGCCACGGCCAAGGCCCTCTCCGAGGAGGCGAAGACCGCATGACCGACACCCCGACCACCACCAAGCCGGCATCCGAGGAAGAGGTCCGCGAGGCGCTCTACGACGTCGTCGACCCCGAGCTGGGCATCGATGTCGTGAACCTGGGGCTGATCTACGGCGTCCACGTCGACGAGGCCAACATCGCCACCATCGACATGACGCTGACCTCCGCGGCCTGCCCGCTGACCGACGTCATCGAGGATCAGGCGAAGTCCGCCACGGACGGCATCGTCAACGAACTGAAGATCAACTGGGTCTGGATGCCCCCGTGGGGCCCGGACAAGATCACCGACGACGGCCGCGAGCAGCTGCGCGCGCTGGGCTTCAACGTCTGAGACGTCGCCGCCCGAAAGACCCGCCGATACGGCCGTGCCCACCGGACATCCCGGAGGGCACGGCCGTATCGCTGTGCCGGGGCCCCGTGGGTCCCGTCGCGGGACGGACCGGCGAGAGTTATGTACGACCGTACGCAACGTTGTGTACGCTCGTCCACATGGTCTACGTGACGCTTGCCTGCGCGATCCTCTCCGAGATACTCGCGACCACCGCGATGAAGTACAGCGACGGCTTCAGCAGACTGTGGCCGTCGCTGGCCACCGCGCTGGGCTATCTGCTCGCTTTTGCGCTGCTCGCCCAGACGCTCAAAACGATGAGCGTCGGCACCGCGTACGCCATCTGGTCCGGCGCCGGAACGGCGGTGATCGCGATGATCGGGATGGTCTTCCTGGGGGAGAGCGCCAGTGCGCTGAAGCTCCTCGGGGTGCTGCTGGTCATCGCCGGGGTCGTGGTGCTGAATCTGGACGGGGCGCACTGATGGCCCGGCGCTACGATCCGGACCGGCGGCAGCGGATCATCGATGCGGCGATCGCCGTGGTCGGTGAGCGCGGGATCGCCGGGCTCAGCCACCGCGCCGTGGCCGCCGCGGCGGATGTGCCGCTCGGCTCGACCACCTACCACTTCGCGACCCTGGACGACCTGCTGGTCGCCGCGTTGCGGCAGTCCAACGTCGTGTGCCTGGACGACTTCGCGCGCTGGGTCGACGGCATCGATCCGGCGGCACCGCTCGCCGAGGAGGTCGCGAGGCTGGTCGAGGACACGCTGACCGGTGACCACAGGCGGATGGAGCTGGAGTACGAGCTGTATCTGGCGGCGCTGCGGCACGAGGCGGTGCGGCCGATCGCCGCCGAATGCCTGGACGAGATGGTGCGGCTGCTCGGACAGCGGATCGGCGATCTGCGCACGGCGCGGACGGTGGTGGCCCTCACCGACGGGCTGGTGTTGCAGCATCTGCTGACCGGGCAGCCCTTCGACCCCGAGGCGGTGCGGGCCGGGCTGGCCGGGGTGCTGGGCTGAGCCGCCCGGCAGCGGGCCGCCTTCCGGACCCGGCGGGCGGGGTGGCGCGACCGTGCGGAGGGGCCCGGTCGTTGAGACCGGTTCGCCTCGACGGGCGCCCTCCGGTTAGGTTTCGGACATGACCGATGCTGCTGTTTCCGCTTCCCTCCCCCAGGCCCTGAACGGGCTGGGAGGTGCCCCCATCCCCGGCGCCGTCGCCGCCGGGCTTGCCACCGTCACCTCCGACGGCACCGTTCTCGACGCCTGGTTCCCGGCGCCCGAGCTGGTCGCTGTGACGGCCGAGGGCCCTGGCCCGGCCGGCACCGAGCGCCTCGACGACGAGCGCGCCACCGAACTGCTGGGCGCCGCCGTGCTCAAGGCGATCGGTCCCGACCCGGTCCGTGATGTCGAGGTCGTCGCCGTGCGTACGGTCATCGCCTCCCTCGACGACAAGCCGCTGGACGCGCACGACGCCTACCTGCGTCTCCACCTGCTCAGCCACCGGCTGGTCAAGCCGCACGGGCAGAACCTGGAGGGCCTCTTCGGCCTGCTGGCCAACGTCGCCTGGACCTCGCTGGGCCCGGTGGCCGTCGACCAGGTGGAGACGGTGCGGCTGAACGCCCGCGCCGAGGGGCTGCACCTGATGGTCACCAGCATCGACAAGTTCCCGCGGATGACCGACTATGTCGCGCCCACCGGGGTGCGGATCGCGGACGCCGACCGGGTGCGCCTGGGCGCGCACCTCGCGGCCGGCACCACCGTCATGCACGAGGGCTTCGTCAACTTCAACGCCGGGACGCTGGGCACCTCCATGGTCGAGGGCCGGATCAGCGCGGGCGTGGTCATCGGCGACGGCTCCGACATCGGCGGCGGCGCCTCCACCATGGGCACCCTCTCCGGCGGCGGCAAGCAGATCATCTCGATCGGCGAGCGCTGCCTGCTGGGCGCCGAGTCGGGCATCGGGATCGCGCTCGGCGACGAGTGTGTCGTCGAGGCGGGGCTGTACGTCACCGCCGGCACCCGCGTCACGCTGCCCGACGGCCAGATCGTCAAGGCCCTGGAGCTCTCCGGCGCGGACAACATCCTCTTCCGCCGCAACTCCACCACCGGCACCGTCGAGGCCCGCCCGAACAAGGCGGCCTGGGGCGGCCTCAACGAGGTGCTGCACAGCCACAACTGAGCGCACAGCCGTCACCGGGCGCACAGCGGCAAGTGAGTGCACAGCCGCGGTTGAGCGCACCGACACGGCCGGCCGTGCGCAACTGACCGTGCGCGGCCGAGTGTTCACGGCGGCGTCAGCGGCCCGGCGGGAGAACCGCCGGGCCGTTGCCTTTCCGCTTCCGCGCAGCCCCTGTGCCCGGCCCGGCCGGACGCCGATAGGCTTTGCGTCATGCGTGATCTTGTAGCGGGGATGCGGTATCTGGGCAAGGGGCAGCGCTGGGTCGCCCAGCACGGCCGGTGGTGGGGATTCGGGCTGATTCCGGCGCTGATCGCGCTGGTGCTGTACGCCGCGGTGCTCACCGTGCTCGCCCTCTGGTCCGGCGATATCGCCGCCTGGGCGACGCCGTTCGCCGACAGCTGGGGTTCGCCGTGGCAGGGGCTGCTGCGCGGGGTGTTCGTGGGGCTGCTGTTCGCCGGCGGGCTGATGCTGTCGGTGCTGACGTTCACCGCCGTCACCCTGCTCATCGGCGACCCCTTCTACGAGTCGCTGTCGGAGAAGGTCGAGGAGTCCGAGGGGTACTGCCCGCCGTCCCCGGACCGCCCGCTGTGGCAGGAGATCTGGATCGCCCTGCGGGACAGCGTCCATGTGCTGCTGCGGGCCGCCGGTTTCGGGATCCTGCTGTTCGCCCTCGGGTTCGTGCCGTTCCTCGGGCAGACCGTGATCCCGGTCCTCGGCTTCTGTGTCTCCGGCTTCTTCCTCACCGTCGAGCTGACCTCGGTGGCCATGCAGCGCCGGGACATTCCGGTGCGCGAGCGGCTGCGGCTGCTGCGGGGCCGCAAGGCGCTCGCGATCGGCTTCGGCACCCCGGTCGTGCTGCTGTTCCTGATCCCGTTCGTCGCGGTGGCGCTGATGCCGGGCGCGGTGGCCGGCGCGACGCTGCTGGTACGGGACCTGGTGGACGAGGAGGAGCCGCCCGCGCCGGACCGGGGCGAGGGCCCGTACGGGCAGGACCGGGCCGGGGCGCCGTACGGGCAGCCGGGCGGCTTCGGGCCGGCGCCCGGCCCGTTCCCCGCTAGCCAGGGACAGCCGCAGGCACCGCAGTACCCACATCCGCCGTCCGGTCCAGAGTCGTCCGCAGCGCGTCCGCCAGCCGGCTGGTGAGCTGGGCGTCCGCCGCCAGCAGCGGGCCGCGGACCGGTCCCGCGGGCAGGCCGAGGTGGTTGAGCAGCGCCTTCGCGGTGACCGTGCCGGGGTGCTCGCCGCCGGTCACCGCCTCGATGAGCGGGAGCAGCGCAAGCTGACGGCGGGCCGCCTCGGCCGTGTCGCCGGCCTCGAAGGCGTCCAGCACCGCACGTACCGCCCGCGGCGCGGCATTGCCGGCGGTGCTGACACAGCCGCTGCCGCCGAGCGCGCGGAGCGGGAGGATCTGCTCGTCGCAGCCCGCGTAGTAGGCCAGGCCCGTCGACGCCAGGACCTTCGCCGACTTCAGCGGGTCGTAGGCGCAGTCCTTGACCCCCGCGATCCGTGGATGGGCGGCCAGCCGCAGCAGCGTCCCGGCGGTCAGCGCGGTGCCGGTGCGGCCCGGGATGTCGTAGAGCATCACCGGCAGTCCGGTGGCGTCCGCGACCGTCCGCAGGTGGTGGGCGACGGCCTCCTGGGCGGGCCGCGAGTAGTAGGGCGTGACCACCAACAGGCAGTGTGCGCCCGCCCGTTCGGCGTTGCGGGCCAGTGCGACGGAGTGCCGGGTGTCGCTGGTGCCGACCCCCGCAGTGATCCGTGCCCGGTCGCCGACGGCCTCGACCACGGCCCGCACCAGGGCTTCCTTCTCGGCGTCCGAGGTCGTCGGGGACTCCCCGGTGGTGCCGCTCAGCACCAGTGCGTCGCAGCCGCCGTCGTCGACGAGGTGGGTGGCGAGCCGCTGCGCGCCGTCGGTGTCGAGCTCTCCGTCGGCGGTGAACGGGGTGATCATGGCGATGGCGGTACGGCCGAAGGGCGGTGCGGCCACCGGGCGTGCCAGGGGGGTGGTCATGGTCTCCATGCCAGGAGTCTGAGGGCGCCTCATATTTCACGTCCACTTAATTGTGCTGGCTGATTGATTAAGCAGTGCTACGTCCAGCGCGTGGCCGGAACGTGCAGCGGCCGCCGCGCCTTCCGGTGCGACGGCCGCTCGGGCATCACAGGCCCATCACGCGCCAGTCAGGCCATTCCGCGAACGCTTCAGGTCCTGGGTCCGCTCGGCGGCGGACTCCTCCGACGACTTCGGCTTCCGCTGGTCGGTGCGCCGCTCGGCGGCACGGTCCTTGTTGCCTGACTTACGGTTCTGGGACTTCGGCATGATGACTCCCTAATGTCTCGCCGAATGTTTCTTACGATCCCAGTACCGCACCCCCTGCGGCAGTTGGCCCCCTGGCGTGGGCCGGGCGGGTGACGGGAGCGTCACACGCGGTGACGTGCCGCGGAGGCTACGGCTTGATGCGCAGCACCTGCGGATCGTGGTCGCTGGCCTGGTCCGCATACTCGGCGTTGATGTGCACGATGTCGTAGTCGGCCCGGGTCAGCCGCCGGCTGGTGAGCATGTGGTCCAGCACCTGCGAGTTGCCGTTGTAGACGTAGCCGTAGCGCTCCGCGGCGGGCAGCCGGCCGACCTGGTCGGTGAGCACACCCCCGGCGGTGAGGCTCTTCAACGCCGGTGAGAACTGGTAGTCGTTGAGGTCGCCGGCCACCACCACATCGGCCTTCGGGTCCTTGGCCAGCAGATCCTTGACGAACGCGTTGACCAGCCGGGCCTGGGCGGTGCGCTGGGTCTCCGAGCTCCGGGCCGGTGGCTGGAAACGGCTGTCCAGGCCCTGGTCGCCGCCCTTGGAGTTGAAGTGGTTGGCGATCACGAACACCCGGCTGTCCGGGCGGCTCTTGAGGGAGAACTGCCCGACGAGGGGCTTGCGGCTGGCCTTCCACGCCGGGTCGGCGGGCGCGATCCGGCCGGGGGACGCGGACAGGGTGGCCTTGCCGTGGTCGGCGACCACCTGCACCGGGGTGGTGGCGTCGCCGCCCTTGACGTCCGTGAAGGACACCCGGTCGGGGTTGAACAGGAACGCCACACGGATATTGCCGCCGGGCTGACCGCCGTCCTGGTCGTTGACCGGGTCGATCTGCCGCCACTCGTACGCCGGGCCGCCCGCCGCCTTGATGGCGTCGGTGAGCTTGGTGAGGGTGGCCCCGGCGGTGACCACGCCGTTGTCGGTGGCGCCGTTGTCGTCCTGGACCTCCTCCAGCGCGACGACGTCGGGGGAGGCGAGATGGTGCACCAGCGCCTTCGCCAGCCGGTCGAACTTGGCCTGCGGGGTGGTGGGGGCCAGGTTCTCGACGTTGTAGGTGGCCACGGCCAGCTCGTCGGACTTCTGCTTGCGGGTGGTCTCCGGCGCGGGGCCATGGCCGGTGAGTGTGCCCAGCTCGGTGGCCTGGAGCGAGTAGCCGCCGAAGCTGTCGTAGTCCAGCGGGCCGGCGGTGGTGCCGGTCAGCTTGTCGCCGACGTCGGCCACCGGGAAGGGCCGCTCGGAGAAGGGGATCAGCGACGCCACCTTGACCCGGCCGCCGTTGGGGTCCGCGTACGAGCGGTAGAGCGTGCCGCCGCGGGCCGTGCGCTGGTGGCGGGGCTCAGCCGTCGCCCACAGCTCGTTGTGGGTGTTGGTCGCGCCGACGACCGGGGCGTCCGACACCGAGACGCGCATGCCCTCCAGCGACTCGTAGCGGTCCAGCGCGTACGAGCCGGGGCGCAGCTTGAGGGACTCGATGCTCTTGCCGCCCGCGGTGGGGGCGTACCGGTTCGGCACCGAGGACGGGGTGAGCTTGAAGGCGGCCGGCACCGGGGCGCCGGAGGAGTTCACCGTCCAGGTGGCGCCGGTGATCTCGGTGACGGATTGCAGGCCGGCGTCCTTGCCGCCGGGGTAGTACTCGCTGACCGTGCCGGAGAAGGTGAGCGCATCGCCGACGGCGGCCTTCGGCGTCTCCTTGCCGGTGAAGACGAAGACCGCCTCGCTGGTGACCGGGTCGTTGTCCGGGCGCGGGTCCTGCACCCAGAAGCCGCGCGCCGAGCCGAACGACCGGACCGCGGTGACCGTGCCGGGCACCTCGCTGACCTGCTGCCCGGCCAGCGGGGATATTCGAGTGCTGCCCTGGATGTCGTGGATCCGGGCGCCGGCCGCGGAGGCGGACTGGGTTGCGGTGAGCAGTCCGCCGGCCAGGGCGGCGCAGGCCACCGCGCTGACGGCGACCGGTCTGCGGAGCGAACGACGGGACGGCATGCATGCCTCCGAGGGTGATGGGGGGTGGCTGGAATGTGCGTGCGGGAGCCGGACCGGCGCGCTACGCGCGTCGATCTGCGTCAATCTCTTGTGCACGCACGGGAGTTGTCAAGCTTCTCCGGGTGACCGGGAGGGGGTGCGGGGGTGAAGCGTCCGAGTTACGGGGAATTCCGTCTACGCTTGGGCGGCGCAACGAGCCCGTAGTCCGTCCGAGGAGCTGAGCACCCGATGTCCGCAGACCGCCCCACCCTGCCGCCGGTGCGGCTGCACTCAGAAGCGGAACTGGCCCGCGAGGCGCTGAGCGCCCCCCTGCTGGCCCGCGCTGCGAAGCTCGCCCGCTGGGCCGAGCGGGGCGTCCCGGTCGGCGTCGGCGGCGAGATCCTCGAAGAGCCGCTGGCCGCCGCCACCGAGCACCTCGGCCTGGCCGGCGACGAGGACGGCCCCGCCTACACCGCCGAGGCCTGGCAGCTGGCGGTGGACACCGGACTCGTGGAGATCGAGGAGACCACCGACGGCGAGGACGGCGCCGACCTCCCCGACGACGCCGCGGCCGGTACCGCCACCCCCGGCGACGAGCTGGGCCTGCTCACCTCCGGCAGCCCGCAGGACATCCTCGACATCTGGCTCGGCGGCATGGAGACCGTGCTCGCCGACGCGGCCGCCCCCGATCTCGCCGACCTCGCCGACCAGCTCACCGAGGGCGGCGAACTGGACCTGGACGCGATCGACTGGAACCCGGAGGAAGAGGCCGAGCTGCTCGACGGCATCCTCGGCAACCTCTACCTGCTCACCGCCCTGAACGAGGGCCCCGACCAGCAGGTTCCGCTGCCCGCGCTGGCCGCCTCCATGATCGTCCCGGACGATATGGACGAGCCCACCGACGACATCCTCGAAGAGGTCTCCGAGGCGATGATGCGCCTGGACGACCAGTTCCGGGTGCTGGAGCCGATCGGTCTGGTCGCCTACCAGCCCGTCGACGAGGCGCTCATCGAGGAGCTGGACGAGGACGGCGAGACGGTCCTCTCCCCAGGTTCTTCCGGGGAGCCCACCGCCGAGCCGCTCACCGACGAGGACGTCTCCCGCTACGGCCTGGTCCGCCTCACCCCGCTCGGCGTCTACGCCGTACGCGCCCGGATGCTGGATGCCGGGGTGCACGCCCCGGCGGTCGGCGACCTCACCGACAAGGGCGCCGATGTCCTCCTGGACGCGCTGCCCGACTACCCCGAGGCGCTCGCCCAGGCCGAGTCCGAGCTGTGGCTCACCGCCCGTACGCCCCTGGACGCCGCCCGGGACCTGCTCACGGCCGCCCGCGGTGACGACGAGCGCGCCCCGCAGCGCCGGCTCGCCGCCCAGCAGACCCTCTCGCTGGTCTCGCCGGACGCCGAGGCCGCGCTGCGCGACGTGCTCGACGACCGGCAGCTCGGCGGCCTGGCCCGGGTCTGGCTCGCCGAGCGCGCGCTGCCCGGTATCCCCGAGCCGTCCCAGGAGATGATCTTCTGGCTGACGGTGGACACCATCGCGGCGCAGCTGGACAGCGCCGACGAGGACGCCACGGGCGAGCTGCGCGACCTGGTGCAGGGCCTGACCGATCAGCACAGCGGGTTCTTCGACACGGCCTGGCGGGTGGATCACCCGGGCACCGCCGACGTCCTGGAGGCCATGGGCCGGCTGCACCCGGACAAGAAGGCCGCCAAGGAGGCCCGCAAGGCCGCGTTCAAGGCGCGCTCGCGGCAGTCCGGCTGACGGGACACCGGACACGGCAGGGGCGGATCACGTACGCCCGGGGCCGGTCCGGCGGATCAGGACCGGTCCGGTCCCGGTCCGCCGGACCGGCCCCAACTGCTTCCTGGATGTCGCGCCGCGTTCAACTGGAGTTCGACGACGCACGAGAGCGTGTGCGACGCAGGCACAGGGGAGAAGAAACCGGCCCTCCAGGAGATGACCATGCCGCTCACCCGCAGAGACTTCGCCAAGCGTTCCGCCCTCGCCGGCGCGGGCGTCACGCTGGCCGGCAGCGTCGGGGTGCTGGCCACCGCGCCCGGAGCCCTCGCCGAGGAGGTGCCGGACGCCGGCCGGGACGGCGCGGCGGACGGCCACGGCATCGGCTACGGCCCGCTGGTCCCGGACCCGGACGGCATCCTCGCGCTGCCCGCAGGGTTCTCGTACAAGATCATTACCCGGACCGGGGTCACCACGCTCGACAGCGGTGAGTCCACCCCCTCCAACCACGACGGCACCGGCACCTTCGAGGGCCACCGCGGCACCACCCTCCTCGTCAACAACCACGAGCTGAAGGGCCCGCGCGCCGACTGGCCGCACCCGGTGCCGCTGGCCGAGGGGCTGGTCTACGACCCGGCGGCGGCCGGCGGCTGCACCGTCGTCGAGGTCGCCAAGGACGGCACACCGGTCGGCGAGCGGGTCGGTATCGCCGGTACGTCCACCAACTGCGCGGGCGGCACCACCCCTTGGGGCACCTGGCTCACCTGCGAGGAGAACGAGGACAAGGCCGGCCAGCACGGCATGACCAAGGACCACGGTTATGCCTTCGAGGTCGACCCGCACGACCTGCGGGCCGGCCGCGACCCCAGGCCCGTCAAGGCGCTGGGGCGCTACGCCCACGAGGCGGTGGTCGTCGACCCCAAGCGCGGCCACCTCTTCCTGACCGAGGACGCCGACACCCCCAACGGCCTGTTCTACCGCTGGACCCCGCCGCACGGATTCCGGCACGGCCGCGGGCAGCTGCGCACGCTGGCCGAGGACGCGGGTGTGCTCGAGGCCTTCAAGTGCTTCGACTCCGGTGGCCGGTTCGTCGACGACCTCTCGCGTGCCACCAAGGCCGGCACCGTCTACGGCGTCGACTGGGTCGAGGTCCCCGACCGTGACGCCCGCAAGGTCTCGGTGCGCAAGCAGTTCAAGGACGGTCAGGTCACCCGCGCCCGCAAGCTGGAGGGCCTGTGGTGGGCGGACGGCGGCGCGTACGTGGTGTCCTCGTACGCCCGGGACGAGAGCCCGGTCCAGCACGACGGGCAGGTCTGGTTCCACGACCCGCGGCGGCGGACCCTGACCCTGAAGGTGCTGCTGGGCGTCAACCAGGACCCTGCGAAGGACGGTGCGCTGGACGGCCCCGACAACATCACCGTCTCGCCCTACGGCGGGCTGATCATCGCCGAGGACGGCGAGGGCGTACAGCACCTCTTCGGGGCCACCGACGACGGACGGACCTACCCGATCGCCCGCAACGACCTCAACATCGGCACCGCGGACGAGCCGGAGTTCAGCGAGTTCACCGGGCCGGTGTTCTCCCCGGACGGACGGACGCTGTTCGCCAACATCCAGGAGCCCGGCATCATGCTGGCCATCACCGGACCCTGGAAGCGGCAGCGCCGTCAGAAGTAGCCGGCAGAAGTAGCCGTACCCCGGCGGCGGGGCGGGTGCCTCAGCCCGCTCCCGCCGTCAGCAGGTAGTAGTCCAGCAGCCCGGTCTCATATGCCGTCAGATAGCGGCGCGGCCAGTCGTCGCGGAGCTCCGGCTGCTGGGCCATATAGCGGTCGTAGTACTCCCAGACCCCGTCGCCGACCGACTGCACCCGGACCTCGCGCAGACCCGCCGCGGTCAGCGTCCCGGCGACCTCGTCCACCACATGCGGGACGTCCAGGCCGTCGGCGTACGGGGGCAGCAGCGCGGGCAGCTCCCGGGCGGCCGACCGCGTGCGCGCGAAGAAGGTCGTCAGCGCCAGCCGGCCGCCGGGGCGCAGCACCCGCGCCGCCTCCCGGGCGAAACCGGCCAGATCGCGGAAGTGCTGCGCCGCCTCGACGGAGAAGAGGCAGTCGACACCGTCGTCGGGGAGCGGGATGCGCTGGGCCGCGCCCTGGACGAACTCCAGCCGCCCGGAAGCCGTTGCGGACGCGGTGAGCAGCGCCGCGTTCGCCTCCCGGGCACGGGCGATCTGGTCGGGGTGCGCGTCCAGCCCGATGACCGTCCCCAGGCCGAATTCCCGCAGCGCCAGCGCACAGCCCAGCCCGCGTCCGCAGCCGACGTCCAGGGCGGTGCGGCCCTGCGGCCGGTCGAAGGTGCCGAGCACCAGACGGTAGAGATCCTCTTCGCTGCGCACCCGGTCGGACTCGGTCAGCAGCCGGCCCGCGGGACCGGGCAGGCCCGACCAGTAGCCGAAATTGATGAAGCCGCCGGCGAAGGCGGGGACGGTACTGAGGTCGAGTTCGCCGTAGATCCTCACCACCCGGTCGGGAAGGTCCGGGAGTGCTGGGCCGTCCGGGGGGTCCGCGGGGCCGGCCGGCGGCTGCTGCGTCATCGAACGCTCCTCGTGCGTGCCGTGGGGGATGCGCCGCGACGGGCTGGGCCCGTGACGGGGCGGGGCTGAAGGGCGTGGCGGAGAGGGGGAACGGCGGGGGCGGGCGGACGGGGAGGGAGCGGGGGTGAGCTCGACGGATACGGACGACACAATTTTCGGTCCTGGACCCTTTGCGCACCAGGGCAGGCCGTCCGGCGGGGGCGGCGCGGCGGGACGCCGTGGACCTGAGGCGGCGGTGGGACGGTCCGTGGGCGGGGCCGCCGCCGCGCGGCCCCGGCCCGTCCCTGACGGGCCCGAGGGGCCGTCAGGGACGGGGGCGTCAGCGGCTCACAGGGTCTTTGCGGCCGGTTTGACCATGCCGCGTACCGTGCGGGAGTCGACGAACTCGCCGAGCGCGGTCATTTCCCACTCGCCGGAGAACTGGCGGATGAGCTTCGCCATCATCACGCCCGTACGCGGCTCCGCGTGGGTGAGGTCGAAGCGGACCAGCTCCTCGCCGCTCTGGGCGTCCAGCAGGCGGCAGTACGCCTTGGCGACGTCGGAGAACTTCTGGCCGGTGAAGGAGTTCACCACGAAGACCAGGCCCGTCACCTCCGGGGGCAGCCCGCCGAGGTGGACGGTGATCGCCTCGTCGTCGCCGGCGCCCTCGCCGGTGAGGTTGTCGCCGGAGTGCTGGATCGCGCCGCCCAGGATCATCAGCTTGCCGAAGAAGCAGTTGTCGATCTTCTTGCGGTCCGGGCCGTAGGCGATGACCGAGGCGTCCAGGTCGATGCTCTTCCCGCGGAAGGCGGGCTCCCAGCCGAGGCCCATCTTGACCGAGCTGAGCAGCGGACTGCCGCCCTTGACCAGCGAGACGGTCTGGTTCTTCTGGAGGCTGACGCGGCCCTTGTCGAGGTTGATCTTGCCGGAGCCGGGGGCCGGGGCGGCGGCCGCGGCCGGTGCGGCCGGTGCCGGGGGAGCGGCGGCCGGCGGCGGGGCGACCGGGGACGGTGCGCCGGCGGGCGGTCCCCACTGGCCGGCGGGCGCCGGGGGAGCGGGGGGTGCCTGCGGGACGGCGGCGGGGGCGGCCGGCTCCTCCACGCTGACGCCGAAGTCGGTGGCGATCCCCGCCAGGCCGTTGGCGTAGCCCTGGCCGACCGCGCGGACCTTCCAGGCGCCGTTGCGGCGGTAGATCTCGACGACCACCAGCGCGGTCTCGGAGCCGAGCTGCGGCGGGGTGAAGGTGGCGATGACGCTGCCGTCGTCGGCGTTACGGACCGTGCCGGTCGGTTCCGTGCCGGCGAAGGTCGCGCCGGGGGCGTCCGGGCTCGCGGTGACCACGATCTTCTCGATGCCGTCGGGGACCGCGGCGGTGTCCACCGTGATGGTGTCGCCGCCGCCGGCCGCCGCGGAGTGTGTCACGCCCGGTCCGCTGGGCTGGTTGTAGAACACGAAGTCGTCGTCGGAGCGCACCTTGCCGTTGGCGGCGAGCAGCAGGCCCGATACGTCCAGCCGCACGGGGGCGGTGACGTCCACCGCCACCCGCACGGCGCTGAGCGGGAGGTTCGAGCCAGGAGTCATAGCGGTCATGCCGGGCTCAACGATCGGCTCGCCTTTGCGGTTCCATTACCTGTGGCCTCTTGGCCGCCCGGCCCGGTCACCGGCGTTCGCGGGAGTTGCCGAAGAGCAGCCGGTAGGCGATCAGCAGGACCAGGGCGCCGGCGATCGAGGCGATCCACATGGAGGGTTCGCCGAAGTCCTTCGGGATCGGGCGGTGCAGGATCTTGGTGGAGAGCCAGCCGCCGAGGAAGGACCCCACGATGCCGATCAGGGTCGTGCCGACGATGCCGCCCGGGTCCCGTCCCGGCAGCAGGACCTTCGCGATGATGCCCGCGATCAGCCCGAGTACGAGCCAGCTGACGATGCCCATGATGCGTTCCTCGTTCCTGCGCGGTAGGTGGGTACACAGAGCAGGACGCCGGCCGGGCGGCGGGGGTTCCGCGGCGTGGCGGGAGCCATGCCCCTTACGGCCGCGGGGGCAGCCGCCAGGGCCGTCCCGTCAGTGCGGCCACCGGGGCGGGTCGGTGCAGAAGGCGCCGCCGAGATGCCCGTGTTCGGGGTTGCCGGGGTCCAGTGCGCCGTGCGCGGCGAGCAGCGCCGCCGCGTACGGCTCGGAGTCGTCCTGCGGTTCGTACCCCAGGGCGCGGGCGGTCGACAGGTCCCACCACAGGCGGGTGTTGGCGGAGGAGCCGTAGACGACGGTGTGGCCGACGTCCGGCGCGGTGAGTGCGGCGTGCAGCAGCCGTGCGCAGTCGGCCGGGCTCAGCCAGATGGACAGCATCCGGACCGAGGTCGGCTCGGGGAAGCAGGAGCCGATGCGGACCGAGACGGTCTCGATGCCGTGCAGATCCCAGTACAGCGAGGCGAGATCCTCGCCGAACCCCTTGGACAGCCCGTAGTAGGTGTCGGGGCGGCGGGGTGTGCCGACGGGGATGGCGCCGGAGCCGTCCGGGGGACGCGGGGTGAAGCCGACGGCGTGGTTGGAGGAGGCGAAGACGACCCGGCGGACGCCTGCCTCGCGCGCCGCCTCGTACAGGTGGTGGGTGCCCTCGATGTTGGCGCGCAGGATCTGCGCGAAGTCGGCCTCCAGGGAGATGCCGGCGAGATGGATGATGGCGTCGACCCCGCGCACCGCCTCGCGCAGCGCCTCCGTGTCGGCCAGCTCGGCGGTGATCGCGTCCGGTTCGCCGCCCGTGGTGTCGACGGGCCGCTGGTCGAAGAGGCGCAGCCGGTACCCGTAGGGCGGCAGCAGCTCGCGCATCAGGGTGCCGAGCCCGCCGGCTGCGCCGGTGAGCAGGACGGTGCGGGGTGCGGTCATGGGCGGTGACTCCTCCGGCTGAACTCCAAGGCTGTATGCGCGGAGCATTCATATGTGTGGACACGCGAGAGAGCTGGATCTTGTCCGGTCAAGACGCTTGACGGGCCCGGTAAATCCGCTTGCGGCACGGCAGTTGTGGACCCTTGACCGGTCCAGGACGGCTACTCTAGCGTGGCCACGTTCAGAAACGTGGACGTTGATCAGAGACATGCACATGCATGCCAGGGAGAGCCCGTGACCCCAGAATCTCCGCTCGCCGACCGCCTCGACGGACTGCTGTTCTTCCCCGTGACCGCGTACGCGCCGGACGGCGCCCTGGACCTGGCGGCCTTCCGCGCCCATGTGCGCGCCGGCATCGACGCGGGCGCGGCCGCCGTCTTCGCCTGCTGCGGCACCGGGGAATTCCATGCGCTCACCCCCGAGGAGTTCACCGACTGCGTCGCGGCCGCGGTCGAGGAGGCCGAGGGCCGGGTGCCGGTCGTCGCCGGTGCGGGCTACGGCACCGCGCTCGCCGCCCGGTTCGCCCGTCTCGCCCACGACGCGGGCGCCGACGGGCTGCTCGCCCTGCCGCCCTACCTCGTCGTCGCCGACCAGCAGGGACTGCTGCGGCACTACACCGAACTCGCCGCCGCCACCCCGCTCCCCGTCATCGTCTACCAGCGTGACAACGCCGTCTTCACACCGGCCACCGTCGCCGCCCTGGCCCGGACCGAGGGCATCATCGGCCTCAAGGACGGCGTGGGCGACCTGGATCTGCTCCAGCGCATCATCAGCACCGTCCGCACCGAGTCCCCCGACGAGGACTTCCTCTACTTCAACGGGCTGCCCACCGCCGAACTCACCGGCCCCGCCTACCTGGGCCTGGGTGTCCGCCTCTACTCCTCCGCCGTCTTCGCCTTCGCCCCCGAGATCGCCCTCGCCTTCCACCGGGCGCTGACCCGCGGCGACGACCACACCGTCCAGCGGCTGACGGACGGCTTCTACCGCCCGCTGGTCGAACTGCGCAACCAAGGCCGCGGCTATGCCGTTTCGCTGGTCAAGGCGGGCGTACGGCTGCGCGGCCTGGAGGTCGGCGAGGTCCGGCCGCCGCTCAGCGAACCGGCCCCCGCGCACGTCGAGGAGCTGGCCGGGCTGATCGAACAGGGCCTGGCCCTGGTCGCGGACGGGCCGGGGGCCGGCGTCTGATGCGCACCGCCGCGTTCCTCTACCCCTGGGACGTGGTCGGCGACCCGGCCGCCGCGGACCGTCTCGCCGGCCTCGGCATCCAGCAGGTCACCCTGGCCTCCGCCTATCACTCCACCCGCGCCCTCACCCCGCGCCACCCCCGCCACCGCATCGTCACCGCCCGGCACGCCGCCGTCCTGTATCCACCGGACCCCGCCCGCTGGGCCGGCCGGGCGCTGCGCCCCGCCACCCAGGACTGGACGGCCGGACCGGACCCGTTCGGCGCGGCCGCGCGGGCGCTGGCCGACGCCGGTCTGGAGGTGCACACCTGGGTCGTCCTGGCGCACAACTCCCGCCTGGGCGCGGAGCATCCGGCCGCCGTCGTACGCAATGCCTACGGCGACCCGTACCCGTGGGCACCGTGCATCGCCCGGCCCGAGGTGCGCGAGTACCTCGTCGACCTGGCGGCCGAGGCGGCCGTACGGCCCGGAGCTCTGGGCACCGAGCTGGAGTCCTGCGGCTGGTACGGACTGGCCCATCTGCACGCCCACGACAAGACCGGCGGAGTGCCGCTGACCGGCGCCGCGCAGTATCTGATGTCGGTGTGCTTCTGCACGGTGTGCGCCGCGGGGTACACGCGGCTGGGCGTGCCCGCACGGGAGGTGCGGGCCGCCGTGGTGCGGGCCCTGGAGCCGCAGTGGTCCGCCGGCCGGGCCGGACCGGGGGGACGGGAGGGGGAGTGGGCCGCGGTCGAGGAGCTGCTCGGCGCGGAGCTCGCGCGGCTGCTGCGCAGCTGGCGGGACGGGGCCGCCCGTACGTTGCAGCGGGCGGCGGTCCGTGCGGTACGGGACGCCGCGGCGGACAGGTTCCGGGTACTGCTGCATGCCGACCCCGCCGCACACCGCTGTGGCGCCAACGTCGGTGTCGACCCGGCGGACGTACTGGCGCACGCCGACGGAGTGGTGCTGCCGTGCACCGGCGACGCCGCCGCCCGCGCGGACGTACTCGGCCCGTTCGCCGACCGCTGGGCCGGGGGTGCTGACTGCCTGGCCGGGGGCGCTGACCGCCTGGGCGGGGGCGCCGATTGTCCGGCCGGGGCCGCCGCGGCCGCCGGGGCTTCCGTGACCGCGCCCGGGGCCTCCGCCTCAACGATCGCTGCCAATGTCACCGTGGTCTCCGGCCTGGGCGGCAGCCCCGGCACCCTCGCCGCCGACGCCGCGCACGCCGCCTCCCTGGGCGCGACGGAACTGCGGCTCTACCACGCGGGCCTGGCGAGCGACCGCGATCTGGCGGCCGTAGGGGACGCGCTGCGCGAGATCGGGGACAACTCCGGGCAGCGGACCGCCTGCTGCCCCGCCCCGACGGGCAGGCCGGATACCGGGGGCCCGGTCACCCCGTAGGGGCACCCCGTACGGGCCGTACGGGACCGCCCCGGTGCTCCCTCCGGCGCTCCCTCGGCGCTCAGCCCGGCCGGACGAACCCGCACTCGTACGCGGCGATCACCGCCTGGGTCCGGTCCCGCACCCCGAGCTTGGCCAGCACCCCCGCCACATGCGTCTTGACCGTGGCCGGGCCCACCCCCAGCCGTTGCGCGATTTCGGCGTTGGTCAGCCCGGCCGTCATCAGCCGCAGCACCGCACGCTCCCGCTCGGACAGCCGGGCCCGCAGGGTCCGGGCCGCGTCCGCCGCGGCCCGCTCCCCGGCGTGCCGGGCGGCCAGCCGGCGCACCGCCGCCGGGAACAGCAGCGAGTCGCTGCGCGCCACCAGCCGTACGGCCCGGATCAGGTCCTCCGCGCCGGACCGCTTGAGCAGGAACCCGCTGGCGCCGGCCCGCAGCGCGTCGTAGACGTAGGCGTCGTTCTCGAAGGTCGTCACCACGATGATGCGCGGCGGCTCGTCCATCCCGGCGAGCACCTGCTCGGTCGCGCGGATCCCGTCGATCTCCGGCATCCGGACGTCCATCAGCACGATGTCCGGGCGCAGTTCACGGATCAGCGGCACCGCCTCGGCGCCGGTCGACGCCTCGCCGACGACCTCCATGTCCGCCTCGGCGCCCAGGATCACGCGCAGCGCGGTGCGCACCATCCGTTCGTCGTCGGCGAGCACGATGCGCAGGGGGCGCGGGACGTCCCCGTCGTGGGTCCGGTGGTCGTCGTCCTGCTTCGTGGTCATGCCCCGCTCACCCGGTCTCCGCTCACCCTGTCACCTGTCACCTGTCCCGGTCTCCGGTCACCCTGTCCCGGGCTTTCGGTTCCGTGCCATCCGTCGGCCCCGATCAAGGGCCGCTCATCGGGCCGCTCGTCGCGCCCTCAACGCCCCGCTCCTCGCCCCCGTAGTTCCCCCGGGCGGCAGCCGGACCATCAGCCGCCATGCGCCGTCATCGGCCGCGGCCGTCGCCTCGCCGCCCAGCAGCCGTGCCCGCTCGGCGATCCCCCGCAGCCCGCGCCCCCCGCCCGTACGGGCCGTCGCCGCGGGGGAGCCGCCCGCGGGACCGGTCACAGGATTCTCCAGAAGGATCGTCAACTCCCCCTCCTTCAGCCGGAGATGGAGTCGGACCGGCACCGGACCGGCATGCCGCAGTGCGTTGCTGAGGCCTTCCTGCACGATCCGGTAGGCCTCCCGCGAGACCACCGGCGCCAGCGTCGCGCACGGCCCCTCGACCGTCGCCTCCACCGCCACGCCCGCCGCCCGGGTCCGGCCGAGCAGGGCTTCCAGGCCGTCCAGGGTCGGTGCGGGCGCGGCCGGATCGGCGCCGTCCTCCTCGCGCAACAGGCCCAGTACGGTGTCCAGTTCGGCGACCGCCTCGCGGGTGGTCTCCTCGATGGCGGCCAGTGCCTGGCGGGCGAACTCCGGGTCCGCGTCCAGGACCCGGCGGGCCGCGCTCGCCTGGAGGGTGACTGCGCTCAGCGCATGTCCGACGGCATCGTGCAGTTCGCGGGCCAGGCGGTTGCGGGACGCCAGATCGGCCGCCCGGCGTTCGGCGGCGGCCAGCCGGTCGGCGGGCGTCGGCCCCAGCAGCACCGGGGCCCAGCGGCCCAGCAGTGCCCCGGCCCCCCAGGCGGTGCCAGTCACCAGGGCCAGCAGCGCGAGCCCGGCGAGCGGCCCCAGCACGCCGTGGAAGGCGTCCGGCCACCCCAGCGCGGTGTGCCGCAAAGGGCCGGAGAACGGCAGCACCAGCAGCAGGACCGCGGCCGGCGGCGCGGACAGCGTCATCCCGCTGACGATCCCCCCGGCCAGCAGATGCGCCACGAACCACAGCGCCGTACGCCGCCGGGCCGCCCACGAGACGGCCGGTCCCTCGGCCAGCCGCTCCGCGGGCACCCCGCACAGCGACCGCACGGCGGCCACCTCCAGCGGCCGCAGCAGCGGGAAGAGCAGTGCGGTCAGGGCGGCCGGCGGCAGCGCACAGCCGAACGCGACGAACTGCCAGCCCACTTGGCGCAGCGGGTCGGCACCGTCCGCGAAGAGCGGGAGAACGACCGACGCCAGCAGGAAGAACGGCATCAACAGCGCACCGCCCAGCACCAGATGGACCCAGCGCCGACCCGTCAGTCGCACCGGACGGCCTCGCGTTCGGCGAAGGACTCGGCGAAGAAAAAGGCCCCGGCCACGACCACGTCCACCATCGTCCCGACGGTCATCCGGACAGCGTAGATGAGGCTCATCAGCGGTGTGGGCGGCTTCGGGCAGGTCTCATGACTCACGGCGACCAGCCTTGCCGCGGCCGCCCCTGCGCGCCTCGGCCGCGACGACGATCCCCCTCCGCCGTACGGGGGAGGGGGTACTCAGCCGGACCGACGGGGGAGGAGACGCTCAGCCGGACCGGTGGAGGTGTCTCACAGCCGCCGGGTGGCCAGCGTCAGCCGGTCGCGGGCGTCGAACAGGGTGTCCTTGATCATCTGCTCATGGGCCGGGGTCAGCCGGGCCACCGGCACCGAGCAGCTGATCGCGTCGCGCGCCGGGGTGCGGTAGGGGATCGCGACGCCGAAGCAGCGCAGGCCCAGGGTGTTCTCCTCGCGGTCGACCGCATAACCCTGCTCGCGCACCGTATGCAGCTCCTCGATGAGCTGCTCGCGGTCGGTGAGGGTGTGCTCGGTCAGCTGCGCGAGGGCCGGCGGCAGCATCGCCCGCACCTGGTCGTCGGTGTACGTGGCGAGCAGCGCCTTGCCCAGCGAGGTGGAGTGCGCGGGCAGCCGCCGGCCGACGCGGGTGAAGGGCCGCAGATAGTGCTGCGACTGACGGGTGGCGAGGTAGACGACGTTGGTGCCGTCCAGGCGGGCGAGGTGGATGGTCTCGGTGGTGTCGTCGGAGAGCCGGTCCAGCGTCGGCCGGGCCGCGGCCACCACCTCGTCGCCGTCGATGTAGGACGTGCCGACCAGGAGCGCGCGGACGCCGATACCGTAGCGGGTGCCCGTGGCGTCGGTCTCGACCCAGCCCAGGTCGACCAGGGTGCGCAGCAGCATGTAGAGGCTGGATTTCGGGTAGCCGACAGCTTCCTGGACGGAGGCCAGACTGTGCATACCGGGACGGCCCGCGAAGTACTCGAGCAATTCCACCGTCCGCACCGCGGACTTGACCTGAGATCCACCGGTCTCGGCAGCTGACATCGCCCTTGACCCCTCTGTTCGGACAGCCATAGAGTCCCAGTTGTTCACTATCTGGGACAACGTTCAGCATATCGAACGCGCTCCGAAGTGCGGCAGGACTCGGAAAGACCCGGCAGGCATCGTCCGGAAGGAATGCACGGTGGCAGCAGCACCAGTCTGGAGTGTCGACCCCCGAACCGGGAAGCAGCGGGAACAGGTTGCGGTGGAGGCCACAGCCGACGAGGTGGATACCGTCGTCCGCGCGGCACACGCCGCCCGCGGCACGCTCGCCGACCGTGCCGTACGCACCGCCCTGTTGCGCCGCGCCGCCGATCTGCTCGACGAGGCGGGCGAGGCGGTCATCGAGGCCGCCGACGCCGAGACCGCGCTCGGCCCCGGCCGGCTCACCGGCGAACTCGGCCGCACCACCTACCAGTTGCGGGCCTTCGCCGACCTCGTGCAGGAGGGCGCGTTCCTCGACGTACGGATCGACCACGCCGATCCCGGCCTCGCCCCGCCCCGCCCCGACCTGCGCCGTTACAAGATCCCGCTGGGCCCCGTCGCGGTCTACTCCGCCAGCAACTTCCCGCTCGCCTTCTCGGTGCCGGGCGGCGACACCGCCAGTGCCCTCGCGGCCGGCTGCCCCGTCGTGGTCAAGGCGCACCCCGACCACCCGGCCACCTCCGAGCTGTGCGCCGCACTGCTGCGCCGCGCCGCCGCCGAGGTCGGCCTGCCGGAGGGCGTGCTGAACCTGGTCCACGGCTTCCAGGCCGGTATCGACCTGGTGCGCCACCCACTGATCACCGCGGCCGGGTTCACCGGCTCGGTGCGCGGCGGCCGTGCCCTGTACGACGCGGCCGCGGCCCGCCCGCACCCCATCCCCTTCCACGGCGAGCTGGGCAGCCTCAACCCCGTCGTGGTCACCGAGGCCGCGGCCGGGGAGCGCGCCGAGCAGATCGGCGCCGGGCTGGCCGGTGCGATGACGCTCGGCGTCGGCCAGTTCTGCGTCAAGCCGGGCCTGGTCCTGGCGCCCGCGGGCGCCGGCGGCGACCGGCTGCTGAAGTCGCTGACCGACGCGGTCAGCAACACCGAGGCCGGGGTGCTGCTCGACCACCGGATGCGGGAGGCGTTCCTCGACGGGGTCCGTACCCGCGCGGCCCTCCCCGACGTCGAGGCGCCGGTGACGCCGGGCGCGGGCGGCGAGCACACCGTCAGCGCCGGCTTCCTCGCCGTCCCCGCCGCCCGCCTCGCCGCCGAAGGGCCGCACGACCTCCTGCTGGAGGAGTGCTTCGGCCCGGTCACCGTCGTCGCCCGCTACACCGACGAGGCCGAGATCGGCGCCGTACTCGCCCGCCTGCCCGGCAACCTCTCCGCGACCGTGCACCTCGGCGACGCGGAGGGCGCCGGCACCGACGACGAGGGCCGCGGTGCCCGGCTGCTGGCCGAGGTCACCCCGCTCGCCGGACGGGTGGTCGTCAACGGCTGGCCGACCGGTGTCGCGGTCGCTCCCGCCCAGCACCACGGCGGCCCCTACCCGGCCACGACGTCCACCTCCACCTCCGTCGGCGGCACCGCCGTCGAACGCTGGCTGCGCCCGGTCGCCTACCAGGACACCCCGCCCGCGCTGCTGCCGCCCGAGCTGCGCGAGGACAACCCGCTCGGCCTGCCACGCCGGGTCGACGGCCGGCCCGAGGGCGCCCACGACCGGCCCGAGGACGCCTAGGACCCGTGCACCCCACCACCGACGAGGCCTCCGTCCAGGTCCGTGCGGCAACCCGCGCGGACCTGGCGGCGATCGCCGCCCTGCACACCGGTGCCCGTGCCGCCTCGCACCGCGCGCGGTTCCCGGACACGCCCTTCGACGTCCCGGCCGAGCACGCCCGCGAGCACGAGGCCTGGTCGCGCGTCCTGGAGCGGGACGACACCCCCGCGCTCTGCGCCGCCCGGCACGGCACGGTCGTCGGCGCGGCCTCGTACCGGCACCGTGACGGACACCGCCGGCCGGCCGTCACGCTCCACCAGCTCCATGTCGACCCCCGCCACTGGGGCACCGGCATCGGCCGCGCCCTGCACACCGCCTGTCTCGGGGCCTGGCGCACGGCCGGTTTCTCCCGGGCGGTCCTCGACGTCCGCTGGTACAACCACCGCGCCCGTGCCTTCTACGACGCCCTGGGCTGGCGCCCCGACCCGGAGCGCCGCCCCGCCCCCGACGCCACCCACCTCACCCTGACGCTGGACCTGGCGGCGACTGCGGCGCCGCCGGCTCCCTGCGGGCGATGAGCTGAAGCCGCTCCGCCGTCCGCCCGTCCAGCGTGCCCACCACACCCACCCGTTCCTTTTGCACCGAGAAGCCCGCCTCCCGCAGCAGCCCCCGCAGTCGCTCCGGCGGATGGTGCCGGAACACCCCGCCATCGGGCGTCTCGAACACCCCGTACGTCCCGTAGCGCTCCGCGAACCGCGCATACCGCTCCCGGTTGAGCGCATCGTTCTGCAAGGGCACATCGCTCAGATACAGCACCCCGCCGGGCCGCACCAGCCGCCCCAGCTCCCCGACGATCGCCGTCTGGTCCGCGTCCCCGGGAACGCAGGTGAGCACCGCGAAGAGCAGCGCCGCGTCGAAGGCGCCGTCCTCGAAGGGCAGCGGCAACCCGGGGCACCGCATCAGCTCCAGCCCCGGATGCTCCCGACGCCCCCGCGCGATCAGCGCCGCCGAGACATCCACCCCGCGGACCGCGCCGTACCCGAGCCCGGCCAGTTCGGCGGTCAGCCGCCCGTAGCCGCAGCCGTAGTCCAGAAGCCGCGCGCCCCGCGGTACGTAGGCATCCAACAGCGCCGGATCGAGTGGATGGGTGAAGGTCTTGGCGGACCCGGTCGTCTCCCAGAAGCCGAGGAATCCCTGTGGCGAGGTCATGCCCGGACCGTACCCACGGGACAGCCGGCCATCCTGAGTTGCCGGGTCACTCGGGCGGGGTGCTGTACTGCGCCAGCGCGGCCTTGCCGGTCGAGCGGTCCACCAGGCGCAGTTCCCAAGGACCGGTGTTCACGTCGAATTCCTTGCCGAAGCCGACCCACTTGCCGGTCATGCGGCGGCCGGTCGGCTCGACCAGCATCTGAACGGCGCCGTGGTAGCGCGCGCCGTTGTAGTAGCCGTCGGCGGCCGTCTGCTCCACCCAGGAACCGGTGATGACGTTCCGGTCCACGGTGAGGTCCAGCGTGAGCGGGCTGTCCGGATTGCTGCTCGCACCGGGCAGGCTCTGCGCGGTCAGCCGGTTTCCGTGCTGGACGATCACTACGTAGTGTCGGCCCTCGTACGCGGCATGCCGGCTGGAGGAGTAGAACTCGTACCGGCTGAGCCACACGCCCATGAACGTCACCTCGCCCGCACGCTGCGTGGCCTTCTGCGGGCCCACGACCGCAGCGGTAACACCTTCCGCCCCGGCATCCATGTCATGCCCTCCTGTCCCATCTGTGTGAACCCGTGCCATCGGTAGCGGCAGGGAGAATCCGAGGGCTTCCACCGGGCGGCCTGTGACCCGCTCCAAGGCTCGCGCGTACACGCCCCGCGGCGTCCTGCTGACACCGGATTCCCAGCGCTGCACCAGGCGCTTTGATGCCTCGTTGGGCTCTCCCAGCTCGATGCCCGCGCGCCGTAATGCGGTTGCGAACTCGTCCTGACTCAGGCGCAGCCCCAGTCGTACGGCCCGCAGCACATCATTCGGCACAACAGTGGTCGTCGTCATGACGTCAAAACTAGACCGAACCACCTCCGAATGACACCGCTTTGACGCCCACTCAGGTGTCTTTGACGCCTTCCCGAGTGACGCCCTGGCGACGCCTGAAGCGTCGTCGTTATCTCCCTCCTGCGCCGAGAACATCGAAGCACCGAGGAGACAGCCAGGGAGAGAGGCGGAGCACATGGCCAAACGCAATGAGGGGGCACCTGGAGGCGGTGTCGGCGCAGCGGTCTCCCTTTCGCTGCCGGAGCTGCAACCCACCCCGTGGAGGGCTGTGCCGTCTGCGCCGACCTCGCCGTGCAGCGCCAGGAAGCTCGCGAACGCGGTGACCTGTCCGCCGCAACGGACGCGAACGTGCGACTCCGGAACCACCGCTTCCACGTGGGGAACCGCCCATGACCATGACTGTGCGTGTCTCGCGTGACTCCGGCAAGACGTGGGAGGCCACGGTCACGTACCTGGGCAGCAGCGCTGACAAACCTCTCAGCCCGGAGACATCCGGAGCCTGGCCCCCGTGCAGGTGCCCCCGCTGCATGCGGGCTCAAGAAGTCCTGCCGCCTTCATCCCCCGGTCCGCCTTCACTGACGTGCCGCCTGGGATGAGGGCTGTTCCACGGCACCAGGGCGAGCCGGAGCGCACAGAGACTCCCGTTCCGAGTGGGCACGGGCGCGCCGGACGATCACGCACCACCCAACCGGAAGGCAATGACATGACGATCACCCATGACCGTTCCACGAGGGCTTTCGAGCTGATCGCTCCCGAGATCCGAGGCGACCTGATCGTGACTGTCCGCGAGGAGTGGCCGGAACTCTCCGACGACCTCGGCGATCGGGGCGTGCACCAGATGGTGGTCTTTCTGGCCACCAGCGCCGGCACGGACGCACCGATGACCCCCAGCCGCCGCGTGGACCTCTTCTGGCATGCGTTCGTGCTGCGCACGAAGCTCTACGCGGACTTTTGCACAGCACTAGGGGGCTTCATCCACCACGTACCGGACCGAGGCAGCCGGAACCCTGTGGAGGCGCGGGCCGCCCTCATCCGAACACGGAACGCGATCAGTGCTGCGGGCTACGAGATCGACCCCGCCTTCTGGCCGGGCGAGAACGCCGCGGACTGCTCGGCAGATTGCTCGCAGTGCCACGCCGGGTGCTCCGACAGCCCTGTGAACACGTAGCGTCGCGGCAACGGGACCCGCGCTGAACTGCGGCAGCCGTCCGGTACCGTCCCGGGCGGCTGGCGCGATGACAAGAGACGGACGTACATGACCGACACATGCGTCGCCGCATGGGACACCTACTCGCAGGGCCAGGCTCAGCGGCGCAAGATCAACGCCAGGGGCGAAGCCACCTGGTTCAACTGGACCCAGTACCCCGACCACGGACCCGGAGCCGAACCGCTCTCGCTGCCGCCTGGTGGACGGGTCCTGGACCTGGGGTGCGGAAGCGGGGGGAACCTCGTTCACCTGGCCACCCTTGGCATGCGGGCTGTGGGGGTGGACCTGTCCCCGGCGCAGCTTGCCAAAACTCGCGAGCGCTGGCCCGACACCAGGGGCATGGAACTGCACCGGAGTGAGGCAATGGACTACCTTGCCTCAGCTCAACCCTTCGACGCGATCTACTCGGTTTTCGGGGCCGCCTACTTCACGGACCCCACGCTGATGCTTCCGGCCGTAATCAAGAGGCTGAAGCCAGGGGGAGTATTCGCCATGTCGCAACGTCCTGCGGTTCAGGGGTGCTACGGGTGTCAGGCTTCGTACATCCCGCGGGGCCCCGACGACGATCCGGCCGTGGTGAAGCGATGGGACCACGAACCCGAGACGTGGGAGGCACTCCTCAAGAAACACGGCTTTGCCGACGGTACGGCCGCGGTGCTCCCGGCCCCGGCTGAGGGGAAGCGGCGCATCGGCACGCTCCTCGTCCGTGGCGTTCGACGGGAATAGCCCGCCGCCCCCCGAGGTTGCACCGGGACACCTTCACGACGAGGAAAGTCAGCTCATGCGCGTCGAAATCTGGTCCGACATCGCCTGCCCCTGGTGCTACATCGGCAAGGCCCGCTTCGAGGCGGGGCTCGCCGCCTTCGCGCACCGCGACGGTGTCGAGGTGGTGCACCGCTCCTTCGAGCTGGACCCGAAGGCGCCGGCCGCCACCGACATCCCGGTGCTCGACATGCTCGCCACGAAGTACGGGGTGAGCCGTGAGCAGGCCGAGGCGATGGAGGCCGGGGTGGCCGATGCGGCGGCGGGGGAGGGGCTGGACTACCGCTCCGACCGGATCCACGGCAACACCTTCGACCTGCACCGGCTGCTGCACGCGGCGCGGGCGCACGGCGTCCAGGACGCCCTGCTCGACGCCTTCTACCGTGCCAACTTCGCCGAGGCCAGGACGCTCGGCGATTCCGCCGTGCTCCGCGAGACCGCCGTCGGCGCGGGGCTGCCCGCCGAGGAGGCCGACCGGGTGCTCGCCGATCCCGAGGCGTACGCACAGGAGGTGCGCGCCGACGAGCGCGAGGCCGCGGAGCTGGGCGCCACCGGTGTGCCGTTCTTCGTCATCGACCGCCGTTACGGCATCTCCGGCGGGCAGCCCGCCGAGGTCTTCCGGCAGGCCCTGGAGCGCGCGCACGCCGACGGCGTGGTGCAGATCCCGGCGGACGGCGAGTCCGCGGTGTGCGGTGACGACGGCTGCGCCGTGCCCGGGAAGTGAGTCCGGGCCGGCCTGCCCGCACCCCACGTGACCTGCGCCGATAAGGCACGGTTGCGGCCCGGCCCAGCAGCTTCGCCATGGACGCGGGGTCGATCGCCGAGCACAGTGGGGGCATGTATCGACGTGAGCCACTCGGCGGGGCCGAATTCGCGCCCGAGACGACCTATCTGAACTCCGCCTCCAGCGGACTCCTTCCACGGCGCAGCGCCGACGCCCTGCGCGCGGCCATCGAGGAGTCCGCCTCCCACGGCACGATGGGCCGCGACTACCTCGCCGCCGCCACGGCCTCCCGTGCCGCCTTCGCCCGGCTGCTGGACGTCCCCGCCGAGCGGGTCGCCGTCGGCAGCTCGGTCGCGGTGCAGTCCGCGTTCGTCGCCGCCTCGCTCCCGGCGGGTGCCGAAGTGCTCGCTCCCGAGGGCGACTTCAGCTCCCTGGTCAATCCGCTCGCCGCCCACCCGGGGATCAAGCTGCGCACCGTGCCGCTGGAGGCGCTCGCCGATGCGGTGCGCCCCGGCACCGCGCTGGTCGCCTTCAGCGCCGTGCAGTCACTGGACGGCCGGATCGCCGATATGGCGGCGGTCCGCGAGGCCGCGGCGGCCCACGGAGCGCGTACCTACCTCGACATCACCCAGGCAGCCGGCTGGCTGCCGCTGCGCGCCGCAGACTTCGACTTCGTCGTCGCCGGGGCCTTCAAGTGGCTGCTGTGCCCGCGCGGGACGACCTTCATGGCCTTCGGCGGGGAGTACGGGCGGGGCGAGGAGTGGCCGGCCGCACTCCATGCGGGCTGGGTCGCCGGGGAGGACATCGGCGAGTCCAACTACGGGCTGATCCAGCCCGCGGCCACCGCCCGGCGCTTCGACGAACCGCACGCCCACTACTCCTACGTGGGCGCCGAGCAGTCCCTCGGCCTCCTCGGGGAGCTGGGCGTGGAGGCCGTCCACGCCCACAACACCGCGCTCGCCGACCACTATCGCGCGGGGCTGGCCGAGCGCGGTCTGACACCCCGCCCCGCGCCCGGCTCGGCGATCGTCTCCACCCCCGGGATCGCGGACGCGGAGCACCGGCTGACCGAGGCGGGTGTGCGGATCGCGGTGCGCGGCGGGCTGCTCCGGGCGGCCTTCCACCTCTACAACTCGACGGACGACGTGGACCGGCTGCTGGCCCTGCTGGACTAGGACGCCGGGGGAATACGGGGCGGGGGCGGGGAATACGGGGCGGGGCTCGGGGCGTTGAGGCAACTGATGTAATGGGCAACGACCATGTCCCGAGCAGCAGTTGAGAGGCCCTCAGTGACCACCGCGTTCGACCCCGTAGACCTCGCCGGTATCCCGCTCGCCAACCGCATCGTCATGGCTCCCATGACCCGCAACCGGGCCACCGAGGGCGGCGGGGTGCCGACCGACTCGATGGTCACGTACTACACCCAGCGCGCCTCGGCCGGGCTGATCATCACCGAGGCCAGCCAGACCTGTGTGGTGGGCCAGGGCTACCCCTTCACCCCCGGCCTGCACACGTCCGAGCAGATCGCGGGCTGGCGCCGGGTGACCGACGCGGTGCACACCGCCGGTGGCCGGATCTTTGCGCAGCTGTGGCACGGCGGCCGGATCGGCCACCCGGTGCTGCTGCCGGACGGGCTGATACCGGTCGGCCCGTCCCCGGTGGCCGCGGCCTGCCAGGTCTTCACCGAGGACGGTATGGCGGACTGCGTCACCCCGCACGAGCTCACCGACGCCGAAATCCGCACGACCGTGGCGGAGTTCGCGGCCGCCGCCCGCAACGCCGTCGAAGCGGGCTTCGACGGGGTGGAGATCCACGGCGCCAACGGCTATCTCGTCCACCAGTTCCTGGCCCCCAACAGCAATCTGCGCACCGACGACTGGGGCGGCTCGGCCGAGGGCCGGATCCGCTTCGCCGTCGAGGTCACCCGGGCGGTGGCCGAGGCGGTCGGCGCGCACCGCACCGGTCTGCGGCTCTCCCCGGGCAACCCCTTCAACGGCATCGAGGAGCCCGCCCCCGAGCCGCTCTACACCGCGCTGCTCCAGGCCGTCGAACCCCTCGGACTGGCCTATCTGCATCTGTGCGACGTCCCCGACCACGAGCTGATCGCCCGGCTGCGCAAGCACTTCACCGGCACCTTCCTGCTCAATCCGGCCGACGGCGGGCGCCCCACCGGCCTTGAGGACCTGCCGCTGATCGAGGACGGCACGGCCGATCTGCTGGCCTTCGGGCGGCAGTTCCTCGCCAACCCCGACCTGCCCCGGCGGCTCGCGCGCGGCGGCCCCTTCAACACTCCCGACCGGGCGAGCTTCTACGGCGGCGACGACACCGGCTACCTCGACTACCCGGCGCTGGACGCCTGAACGACCGGCGGCCGGGCGGGCGGAGCGGCCCGTACGAGCGCCCCGCCCGTCCGGCCGCCGGACACACGGCAGCGCGGCCGCCGCACAGACCCTGCTGTGCGGCAGCCGCGCCACCCGTGCTTCGCCGTGACTACTTCACCGGCGTGAAGTCCCGGGCTCCGATGTACTCCGGGCGCCGGACCGGCGCCGCGAACGGCTCCACCGCTTCGTTGTCCACGCTGTTGAAGACGATGAAGACATTGCTGCGCGGGTACGGCGTGATGTTGTCACCCGAGCCGTGCATCGCATTGCAGTCGAACCAGGTCGCCGAGCCGGCGTGGCCGGTGAAGAGACGGATGCTGTGCTTGTCCGCCATCTTCGTCAGCACCTCGTCCGACGGGATGCCCGCGTCCTGCATCTGGAGCGACCGCTTGTAGTTGTCCTTCGGCGTCGCGCCCTCACAGCCCACGAAGTGCTGGTGCGAGCCGGGCATGATCATCAAGCCGCCGTTGGTGTCGTAGTTCTCCGTCAGCGCGATCGAGACCGACACGGTGCGCATGTTCGGCAGACCGTCCTCGGCGTGCCAGGTCTCGAAGTCCGAGTGCCAGTAGAAGCCGGTGGCACCGAACCCGGGCTTCACATTGATCCGCGACTGGTGGACGTAGACGTCCGAGCCGAGGATCTGCCGGGCACGCCCGACCACACGCGGGTCGGCGACCAGCTTGGCGAACACCTCGCTGATCTTGTGCACCTCGAACACGGTCCGTACGTCGCCAGACTTCGGCTCGACGATGGAGCGCGGGTCGGCGCGCATCGTCGGGTCGAGGACGAGACGGTCCAGTTCGGCGCGGTACACCGCGACTTCCTCCGCCGTGAGCAGTTCCCCGATGGCGAAAAAGCCGTCGCGTTCGAAGTCGCTCAGCTCGGACGGCGCGAACGGGCCGGCCGTTCCGGGCTGCGACCACACCACCGGGTCCTTCCGCGGGGTGATGACCTCAGCGGTCCCACGGGTCGGGTACAGGTCGGCGGTGCGCTCGGGTGCGGTGGTCATGGTGTTGCCTTCCTCTCCTCTCGTACGGGTTCTTACTTTCGTGCGTGTGGGCGTGCCTTTCTCAGCTGCCGGACGGGGCAGGCGGGCGATGCCGACGCCTCAGACCGTCTCGGGCTCCGGCTCGGGCTCGGTGAGCAGCGGGTAGACGCCGTTCTCGTCGTGGTCCTCGCGGCCGGTGACCGGCGGGTTGAAGACGCAGACGCAGCGGAAGTCCTTCTTGATCCGCATGGTGTGCTTCTCGTGCCCGTCGAGGAGGTACATCGTGCCCGGCGTGATGGTGTGCTTCTCGCCGTTCTCGTCGTTCGTGAGCTCGGCCTCGCCCTCTACGCAGAGTACGGCTTCGATGTGGTTTGCGTACCACATCGACGTCTCCGTACCGGCGTACAGGGTGGTCTCGTGCAGCGAGAAGCCGACGCGCTCCTTGGCGAGCACGATGCGCTTGCTCTCCCAGGTGCCCGACTTGGCCTTGACGTGGCGGTCGGTGCCTTCGATGTCCTTGAAGGATCGGACGATCACGGTGACTCGGTGCCTTTCTGTGGAACGGTAAGGAGCTCTGGAGTGGTCAGGCGCAGTCGCGGACCGCGCGGGCGAGGACGCGAAGGCCCTCGTCCAGCTCCTCGGGTGTGGTCGTCAGCGCGGGCAGCAGCTTGACGACCTCGCTTTCCGGGCCGGAGGTCTCGATCAGCAGACCCAGCTCGTAGGCGCGCTTGGCGATCTTGTTGGCCAGGGGCTTGTCGATGCACTCCAGGCCCCACACGAGACCGCGGCCGCGGTACTCGGCGATGGCCTGCGGGTGCTCCTCGACGATGGCCTTCAGGTGCGCTTCGACGATCTCACCGCGGGCGAGAGTCTGCTTCTCCATCTGGCCGTCGGCCCAGTAGGTGTCCAGCGCGGCGGCGGCGGTGACGAACGCCGGGTTGTTGCCGCGGAAGGTGCCGTTGTGCTCGCCCGGCTCCCAGATGTCCAGCTCAGGCTTGAACAGGGTGAGCGCGAGCGGCAGGCCGTAGCCGCTGATGGACTTCGAGACGGTGACGATGTCCGGCACGATGCCCGCCTCCTCGAAGGAGAAGAAGGCACCCGTACGGCCGCAACCCATCTGGATGTCGTCGACGATGAGCAGCATGTCCCAGCGCTCGCACAGGTCGGAGAGGGCGCGCAGCCACTCGGGACGGGCGACGTTGATGCCGCCCTCGCCCTGGACCGTCTCGACGATCACGGCGGCGGGGGTGTTGAGGCCGGAGCCCTGGTCCTCGAGCAGCCGCTCGAACCACAGGAAGTCCGGGTAGGTGCCCTCGAGGTAGTTGTCGAACGGCATCGGGGTGCCGTGCACCAGCGGGATACCGGCACCGGCCCGCTTCATGGAGTTACCGGTGACGGCGAGCGCGCCCAGCGACATGCCGTGGAAGGCGTTGGTGAAGGACACGATCGACTCGCGGCCCTTGACCTTACGGGCCAGTTTGAGCGCGGCCTCGACCGAGTTGGCGCCCGTCGGGCCCGGGAACATGACCTTGTAGGGCAGGTCACGCGGCCGCAGGATGATGTTCTGGAACGACTCCAGGAACGCCCGCTTGGCCGTGGTGGACATGTCCAGGCCGTGGGTGACGCCGTCCCGCTCGATGTAGTCGATCAGGGCGCGTTTGAGGGTCGGGTTGTTGTGGCCGTAGTTGAGCGACCCGGCGCCGGCGAAGAAGTCGAGGTAGGTGTGGCCGTCCTCGTCGGTCATGCGGCTGCCCTGCGCGCGGTCGAAGACCGTGGGCCAGCTGCGGCAGTAGCTGCGGACCTCGGACTCCACGGTCTCGAAGACGCTCAGATCGGGCTGGGTGATGGTCACAGCATGCTCCTGGGAGATGAGTGGCGAAAAGGATCAGGAAGTCTTGGGGGGGCTGGGCGGTTGCCGGCGGTGTCACGGGTGTGGTGCCGGGTCCCGCACGGCCGCTGCGGCGCGGTGGCCGAGCGGCCCTGGGAGCGTCAGTGCTCCGGGCGGGCTGGTGGCTCGAACGGGCCGATGAGGTGCAGCACCTCCGGCTCGTGGCCCTGCTCCGGGAACAGCCCTGCGTCGAAGAGCACCTCGCGCTTGAGAGGCACTGAGTGCCGCTCGGCGAAGGACGCGAACAACCGGTTGGATGCGGCGTTGTCGGGGGTGATGGTGGTTTCGACGAAACGCGCGCCCAGCTCGTCCACGGCACGGGCGGTGAGCCCGTCCAGGAGTGCGGCCGCCAGCCCCTGGCCACGGTGCGCGTCGTCGACGGCGACCTGCCAGACGACGAGCGTGTCCGGGCGCTCGGGGCGGATGTATCCGGTGACGAAGGCAGCCGGCTCGCCCTCCGTGTCGCGGGCGACTACGGAGGTGGCGGCGAAGTCGCGACACCACAGGAGGTAGCTGTAGGAGGAGTTGAGGTCCAGTGCCTTCGAGTCGCGGGCGATACGCCAGATCGCGGCTCCGTCCTCCACGCGTGGGGTGTCGAGCTTGAAGCCCTCCGGAAATTCTCTGATATCGCTTCGGGCACCTGCATGGTCTGCTTGTGCGGCGGTCATAGAAATTAAATTTACCCAGGGAAAAGCGAAATTGCATCGCGAGCAGGGGTTACGGAAGCGGCCAAGATGTGTTATCGCGCGGGGGCGCCCGGACGCGCGATGCCACCGCGGGATGACCCGATTTGACCTGGATGTTCGGGGCGAAACGGACACGTTGTGTAGTCGGTCACAGCTCCGTAACGCCTACGAGATCCGTCCGAATTACGGAACTTGCCACTAGCGAAATCGTGGCGTTTGAGGTGCGGAAAAGCGGGCAGAAGAATACGGGAAGCTGTACGCGCAGAGAATTGGGAATTCGCCCCCGGAGGGCTTGGCGTAAGGCCCATCGAAACCTGCGGGGCAAGCCCATGGCAAGGCCCGCAAGAACATGCGCGAGACAATGGCCGGAAGCCTGCGGAGAACGTACGCAGAACCGTACGGAAGCGATACGGAGAGCGATCGGGGCGAATAGCGCGGGCGCCGCGCGGCTTTCCGGGAAACGGCGGGTGAGGCGGTCGCGCAGCGTGTGCGACCGCCGCGTCCGTACGCTGGGTGACGCCGCCTACAGTGCCTGTATGACGTCCATGAGTGAAGGTGCGGTGCTGCACCTCAAGGGGAGGGTCCTCGTCGGGCCGGACGACGTGCGCGACGAGCTGTGGGTCGTCGGCGGCCGGGTCACCTTCGACCGGCCGGCCATGGCACGGGATGCCACCACCGTGACGGGCTGGGCGCTGCCGGGCCTGGTCGATGCCCACTGCCACGTGGGCCTGGACGCACACGGCCCGGTGGACGCCCCCACCAGCGAGAAACAGGCGCTCACCGACCGTGACGCCGGTACGCTGCTGATCCGCGACGCGGGATCCCCCTCCGACACCCGCTGGATCGACGACCGGGAGGATCTGCCGCGGATCATCCGCGCCGGCCGTCACATCGCCCGCACCAAGCGCTACATCCGCAACTACGCCCACGAGATCGAGCCCGAGGACCTGGTCGCCTATGTCGCCCAGGAGGCCCGCCGCGGGGACGGCTGGGTCAAGCTCGTCGGCGACTGGATCGACCGCTCCACGGGCGATCTGGAGGCCTGCTGGCCCCGGGGCGCGGTCGAGGCGGCCATCGCCGAGGCCCACCGGCTGGGCGCCCGGGTGACCGCCCACTGCTTCGCGGAGGACTCCCTCGCCCCGCTCGTCGAGGCCGGGATCGACTGCATCGAGCACGCCACCGGGCTCACCGAGGAGACCATCCCGCTGTTCGCGGAGCGTGGCGTCGCCATCGTCCCCACGCTCGTCAACATCGCCACCTTCCCGCGGCTCGCGGACGGCGGTGCGGGGAAGTTCCCGCGCTGGGCGGACCACATGCGGCGCCTGCACGCGCGCCGCTACGACACCGTACGGGCCGCCTATGACGCGGGTGTGCCCGTCTTCGCCGGTACGGACGCCGGCGGCTCGCTCGCCCACGGTCTGGTCGCCGAGGAGGTCGCCGAGCTGACCAAGGCCGGTCTGTCCGCCGTGGCGGCGCTCTCCGCCACCACCTGGGGCGCCAGGGACTGGCTCGGCCGCCCCGGCCTCACCGAGGGCGCCCCGGCGGACCTGGTGGTCTACGGGAGCGATCCGCGCGAGGACGTCCGGGTGCTGGCCGCGCCGCGGCGGGTGGTGCTGCGCGGGCAGGTCGTGGGGTAGCCGGCAGCCGTTTTCCCGGGCCGCCCCGATGGGGTGACCCGGGGAATCCCGCCCGGTCAACCGGGGTCACCCGAGTGGTGGGGCCGCTGTTGCGTGGGTGGCGCCCAGTGTCACAGGAATCGAATAAATACCCGGAAACCACCCATTGGGGTGAACTGACGTCACGTGGCTGCCCGTTCACCCTCTGTGCGGACACGATGTGCGGGTCGAGGTCGTCGGCCCGCGTGATGTCCCCCATTGGCGCGGCCGGCGGCTCCATTTCTCCTGTGAGGGTTCCACACTCGTGTCCACCAGTCCCACCTGCTCCTTCGGCATGCCCCGACGCCTCGCCGCGACCTTCGTCGCCACCGCACTGACGGCCGGCTCCGCCCTCCTGCTCGGCGCCGTACCCGCGCATGCCACCGGAGACCACGGCCCGGCCCGCGGCACCGCCGACGCGGTCGTGCTGCGCACCGGCCTGAACGTCGGGCTGCTCAACAAGACGCTCGACGTCCCGCTGAACGCCGTCCTGAACGAGGTGCACGCCCCGGCCTCCGCGGACAAGACCGCGCTCACCGTCAACCTCGACGGCATCAACCACGGCAAGCCGTTCAGCGTGCTGCGCGCCGATGCCGCCACCGCACGCGCCACCACCGGGAGCCACGGCACCGAGGGCTACGCGAACCTCGTGAAGGCGAAGGTGCATCTGCCCGGTCTGCCGCTGCTGTCCCTGATCGAGGTCCAGCAGGTGACCGCCAAGGCGGTGTGCGAGGCGGGCAAGCGTCCCCGGGCCGAGTCGAATGTGCTGGGCAGCGTCCTCGTCCTGGGCAAGCGGGTCACGCTCACGGCGGGCGGCACGACGGACGTCAAGGTGCCGGGCGTGGGCGAGGTGCGGCTCGACCTGTCCAAGAAGAACGTCCTGTCCAAGAGCGCCGCGGCCACCGCGCTCGACCTGAAGGTCTCCCTCAACCCGCTGAAGCTGAACGTCGCCGACGTGCAGGGCCGGGTCACGCTGGCCCGGGCCGCCTGCACCGCGCCGGGCGTCAAGGCGCCCGAGCAGCACGACGACGGCCGGACCGGCGGCACCGAGCCGGCCGGCGGCAAGGGCACCGAGGTGACGCAGACGGGCTCGCGGCCCAGCACCCAGAACCTCGCGGAGACCGGCGGCAGTTCGGCCACCCCGTATCTCGCCGGGGGCGCGGCCCTGCTCGTCGCCGTGGGCGCCGGAGCGGTCGGCTTCGCCCGCCGGCGCCGCGGCGCCGCGCAGGGCGGCAACAGCTGACGGACCCCGTACACCGCGCCGGTGCTGTGGGGGCGTCGCGCGCGGTGTACGGCCCGAGGCGCGCTGTACGGGCCGAGCGGCCGGTACGGCGCACCTCACCCTCGCCGGGGACCCATGCGTGGTGTGTCGGGGCCCCGGCGAGGTCTGCCCGTAAGCGGCCTGTGCTACCGGGCGCGTCCGGCTCCTCCCGTCCGGGGGCCCTGTGCAAAGGCGGCCGGCGGTACGGGCCCGGTCAGCCCGCGCTGCCGTGCGGGCACGTCGACGGGGCCGGCGGTGTGGCGTGCGGGCGTGCCGGGTGCAGTGGCCGGAAGTAGTGGGCCAGGGTCCAGCCGCCGATGCGGTGGCCGGCCTCGCACCCGTCGATGTCGGCGGTGCGGAAGTGGATTCCGCCCCAGACACGGGCGTCGATCATGTCCCCGTTGAGCCGGGCGGCCCGGTCGTAGTGCCGTGTGGTGCCGGTGGCCTCGGAGGAAAAGGTGAGGTCGAGGTGCGGGGTGCCGAAGATCCCGGTCAGGGTCCGGACCACGGCGCCGGTGACCGTGGTGTGGCCGCTGAGGTAGTCGGGGTGCGGCGGGGTCACGAGCAGCGGCTGCCACTGCGGGTCGGCCTCGGTCGCGGGGTTGCCGTCGGTGCCGGCCAGCTGGACCGCGGTGATCGGCCGCCAGAAGCCGTAGTGGAGCTTGGCGTCCCATGCCGTGACCACGGCGTCGGTCGCCGACGCGTTCGCCGCGGCGAACATCCGGGCTGTCTCGGCGATGTCCAGGTGGTGCCGGGCGGAGTGGTCCCGGAACGCCGACTGGAGCTGCACCGTCAGGTTGCCCCCGAAGAACAGCGCGGTCTCGGTCTGCCGCGCGGTGCGGGGTGATCCGGTCCTCGCGCCCATGGTCTTCACCTCGTTGACGTCCCGGGCGTAGCGGGCCGAGGGCAGGGCGGGCGGTCCGCCGGGACGGAACTGGGACGGGGAGGCCAGCAGCATGGGGCGCAGTCTGCCGAGCCAGGGGTCGATGAAGGGCTGATGGGCGGGCGGGGTGGGCCGCCAGACACCGGGTGCGGGCGCGGCGGTGAACTCCACCGGGGCGAACCGGCCGTCTCCTTCGCGCAGCGCGACGAGGTGGCCGGCGGCGCGTTCCCCGAAGGCCACGCCCTGCCGCTTCGCGGTGCCGTCGGGGATCCTGGCGAGCGAGGCGGCGTACGCGGTATCGAGCGGGGCCTGCGAGGCGGGGAAGTACGTCAGCAGTACGCGGTGGGCGGCGGTCACGGCCGCCGCCTCGGGCGAGGCGGTGGAGGGCCCGCGTGCCCGCCATTTGTACGGGGCGTAGCGGCCCTGGATGCCGACCACGGCGTTGTAGACGGCGGCCGAGACGAACCCGTGCCAGATGACCGCCTGCCCGGAGGGGCGGGTGGCGCCGACGTGGGCGCTGATGGTGTCGGTGGCGAGGGCGTTCCAGTCGCGCACCGCCTGGGGGTCCGCCGCCGGCGGCGCGTGGCCGACGGCGGTGGCGGTGGCGGCGGGGCCGGTCACGGCTGTGAGGGCGAGGAGCAGGAGGGAAGCGAGGGCGCCGAGGGCGGTCCGTCCACCCGAACGAGGAGTATCCATAACTGACTTAACAGCCAAAAGGGTGAACGGTCACACCGATGCGCTGACGGGAAGGGGTGCGCCGGTGTACTCGGATTCCGGGCCCCGCCCCGTTCCTCGCTCCGCGCGGATCCGCTCGGCACCCCTACACGAGTACCTCGCCCAGCGCCGTCACGAACCGGTCGGTCGTGGCCCGGTCCCGCACCGCCAGGCGCAGCCAGCCGGGGCCCAGTCCGGGGAAGGTGTCACCCCGGCGTACCGCGAAGCCGCGGGCCCGCAGCGCGGCCCGTACCCCGTCCGCGTCCGGCAGCCGGATCAGCACGAACGGGCCCGCTGCCGGGCCGGCCGCCCTGATCTGCGGGAACTCGCCCAGCCCGGCCAGCAGATGAGCCCGGTCCACGGCGATCTCCGCGGCCGCCGCGGCCGCCTCCGCCAGCGCCTCCGGCGCACAGCACGCCTCGGCGGCGGCCAGCGCGGGACTGGAGACCGGCCACAGCGGCTGCGCCCGCTCCAGGGCGGCGACGGTGTCCGCGGCGGCCAGCACATAGCCGATCCGCAGCCCGGCCAGCCCCCAGGTCTTGGTGAGGCTGCGCAGCACGACCAGGCCCGGCAGATCCGTGCGCCCGGCCAGCGCCTCCCGCTCACCGGGCACCGCGTCCATGAAGGCCTCGTCCACCACCAGCGTCCGGCCGGGCCGCGCCAAGCCGGCCAGCACGCCCGCGGGGTGCAGGACGGAGGTGGGGTTGGTGGGGTTGCCGACGACGACCAGATCGGCGTCCGCGGGCACCGCGGCCGGATCCAGCCGGAAGCCGTCCCGCGCATCGAGCAGCACCCGGGTGACGTCGTGCCCGGCGTCCCGCAGCGCCGCCTCGGGCTCGGTGAACTGCGGATGCACCACGACCGGCCGGCGGGCCCGTACGGCGCGCGCGATCAGCACGAACGCCTCCGCGGCCCCCGAGGTCAGCAACACCCGCTCCACGGGCAGACCGTGCCGTGCGGCAACCGCCCGGCGCGCCGCGCGGCCGTCCGGATACGCGGCGAGGCCGTCCAGCGACGCGGCGATCCGTGCCTTGAGCCAGGCCGGGGGAGTGCCGCTGCGGACATTCACCGCAAGATCGGTCAGATCCGTCGATGCGCCTTCCGCGCCCCGTACTTCGGCATCGCCGTGGTGCCGCAGATCGGGCTCGTGCGGCGGGGCGTCCGCGTCGGCGTCCCGCAGCGGTGCGGACCCGGTGTGCGCCGGCATGCTCACCGCTCCCCGCTGTCCGTGGACAGCGGAGCGCTCCGCTCCGGTGCGCCGTCCGTCTCCCGGGCGTCCTCCGCCGCCGCCCGGTCACCGCACGGCCCACCGCTCAGCAGCGGATCGCCCGCCACCGTCGCGTGGTAGCGCTCCATCACCACCGCGGCCACCTCGGCCGCGGGGCCGATCGCCTCCGCGCCGAACACCTCCGTGCCGGGGTGCGCCGCGGCCCAGCCCTCGGCCTGCATGTGCAGCCGCTCCAGCAGGTCGCCGGGGAAGAGGAAGTAGGGCAGGACCACGATCCTGGCCGGCCCGCGGGCCCCCGCCGCCAGCGCCAGGCACCGGTCCAGGCCGGTCGGCACATCGGGCGCCGCCTGCGAGACGAACGCGGTCTCCACGCCCGCGAACCCGCGCCCCTCCCACAGCAGCCGCGCGGCGCGCGCCACCTCGGCGTTGGCGTACGGATCGGCCGCGCCGCGCCCCACCAGCAGCACGGTGGTGCGGGCCCGGTCCTCGGGCCTGCGGGCGCCGGCGGCCAGCGCCTCGTCCAGCCGCCGCTCCAGCACGTCGAGCACCTTGGGGTGCGGCCCCAGCTCGGCGCCGCAGGCATAGCCGAGCCCGGGGTGGCGCTCCGCCGCCCGCTCCAGGGCCACGGGCAGCGCTTCAGGTACCGGCCCGGTCGGGGCCAGCAGCAGCGGTATGACGGCGAGCCGGGTGGCGCCCCGCTCGACGAGCCCGTCCACGGCGTCGCCCAGCGGCAGCGGAGAGGCCGGCACACCGAAGAAGCCGCCGGCGACGGGCACGTCGGGGTGGCGTTCGCCGAGCACACGCACCAGCGCGCGCAGAGCCTCGGCCCCGCCTTCGTCACGGGTGCCGTGACCGGCGATGAGCAATGCGGGAGAGGTGGTCACTGGGTCTCCTTGGTACCGGTGGTTGCGCTCTCGGGCGCCGGGTCGCCGACGACCCCCGTCCGCCGATCCGGGCCACGGCGGGGCGGGTTGGGGGAGGTCATGACGATAACCGCCCCCGTACAGGGCAGGGCGGCCGCTCCCTCCCTACCAGCGGTAAGGGCACCGGAGTCTGTTACTGCCGGCCCGGCGAGCGCACAGGTCGCCCGGGCCGGCGGCGGTGACTTCCGCTTGCCGGCGACCAGTGCGGCACCCGGCCCCGCGGCCAGCAGGGCGGCCGCCTCGGCCACGCTCGGCGTCCCGACGGCCCCCGCCGCGGCCGCGGACGGCTCCGGTACCCGTACGGCCGCCAGCGCCTCCGCAGGGAACGACCGCAACGGCACCCCCAGCTCCCGCGCCGCGCCGGTCAGCCCCGGCTCCGCCGCCTTCGCCGCCACCGTCGCCAGCGCGACGACCCGCGAGGAGGCATATCCCGCCGCCGCGCAGGCGGCCGTGACCAGCTCCAGCACCTCGGACACCGGGACGCCACGGCGCGCCCCCACGCCGGCGACCAGCGGCGCGGACGGGTCGCCGGCCTCCTCGGCCGCCCGGCGTCTCATACCGCGACGGCTCCCCGGCCGAAGGCGACCCGGCCGTGCCGGCCCGCCAGGAAGGCGGGGAGCCCGGTGGGCCCGGCCGTGACCGGCTCACCCGGCCACCGGACGCCGAGCGCCGCCAGCTCGGCGCGGGCCGCCCCCGGGTCGGGGTGCGAAGCGGTGAGTGAGACCAGCGGCAGCACCGGGAGGGCGCTGCCGGACGGGTGCGGGGTATCGCCCCGGTCGAGCAGGAACGGGGCCGGGCCCGCGCCCGTCCCCGGCGGGGTCAGCTGCCAGGCGAGACGGCCGCCGTCGGGGGTGCGCCGGGACATGGCGACGGGGGTGCCGGGGTCGTGGCCGTGCGCCCGCGCCGCGGCCCCCCGGGCCGCGATGCCGGTGACCCGGACCGCCCAGGTGACCAGCTGCGGGGACCCGGCCTCCGGGGACCCGGTCTCCTCGCTGCCGCTCCCGCGGGTCACCGGACGGTGCTCCCGGCCGGTGCGGCCTGCGCCGCGCTCGCCACCAGACGCCCGGCCAGCGACGGCTCGGCGGCCCAGTGCACATGCAGATACGAGGCATGCACCCCGCCGCTGACAAAGCCCTCCAGCCGCCGCTCCGGGTGCGTCAGCCCCCACGCCGGGTCCGCGCCCGCGCCCGGCTCCAGCACCGTGCGGTGGAACTCATGGCCCCGCACCCGGGTGCCGGCCGCCGCCAGCGCGTTGTCCCGCAGGGCCACCGCCTCGCGGTAGCCGAGGGTGAGCCGTTCGGTCATCCGGGACTCGGCGGGCAGCACCCCGCACATCGGCTTCCCGTCGAGCGACCGGGACAGGTAGAGCAGTCCGGCGCATTCGGCGGAGACCGGCGCCCCGGAGGCGGCCAGGGCGGCCACCTCCGCGCGCAGCGGCGCGTTCGCCGACAGGTCCGGGGCGTACATCTCCGGGAAGCCGCCGCCGATCACCAGCCCCTGGGTGCCGGGCGGCAGTTGTTCGTCGCGCAGCGGGTCGAAGGGGGCCACCTCGGCACCCGCCGCGGCCAGCAGCTCGGCGTGCTCGGCGTACGAGAAGGTGAACGCGGCACCGCCCGCGACGGCGATCAGCGGCTTCTCCGGGGCGGCCGCCCCGTCGGCCGGGGCCAGCTCCGCCGCCGGGTCCCAGGCCGCGTCCGGCAGCTCCGGCACCGTATGCGCCAGCGCCAGCAGGGCCTGGAGATCGCATCCCGCGCGGACCCGCGCGGCGAGTTCGCCCACCGACTCCACGGCCTCGGCCCGCCGCTCGGCGACCGGCACCAGGCCCAGGTGACGGGAGGGCGTACCGGCCCGCCCGTCCCGGCGCAGCGCGCCCAGCACCGGCACACCGGAGGAGTCCATCGCCTCCCGCAGCAGCTCCTCGTGACGGTCCGAGCCGACCTTGTTGAGGATCACCCCGGCCAGCCGTACTTCCGGATCCCAGGAGGCGAAACCGTGCACCAGCGCGGCCACCGACCGGGACTGCGAGGACGCGTCCACCACCAGCACCACCGGTGCCCGCAGCAGCTTGGCCACCTGGGCCGTCGAGGACAGTTCGCCCATCCCGGACGCCCCGTCGAACAGCCCCATCACGCCCTCGACGAGCGCGAGATCGGCGCCCGCCGCACCGTGCAGGAACAGCGGCGCGATCCGGTCGGGCCCGCACAGATAGGCGTCCAGATTGCGGCCGGGACGGCCGGTGGCCAGGGAGTGATAGCCCGGATCGATGTAATCGGGTCCCACCTTGTGCGGCGACACCACCAGCCCGGCCTCGGCGAACGCCGCCATCAGGCCGGTGGCCACCGTCGTCTTCCCCGCGCCCGACGACGGGGCGGCGATCACCAGCCGGGGGATCGAGCCACTGCTCATGCCGCGCACCCTCTCGTCACCATTCGATGCCCCGCTGGCCCTTCTGGCCCTCGTCCATCGGGTGCTTGACCTTGGTCATGTCCGTCACCAGATCGGCGAACTCCAGCAGCGGTTCGGGGGCGCCCCGCCCGGTGATGACGACATGCTGCGTACCGGGACGGTCGCGCAGCGCCGCCACCACCTCCTCGGTGTCGATCCAGCCCCACTTCAGCGGGTAGGCGAACTCGTCCAGCACCAGCAGCTTGTACGTCTCCGCCGCCAGATCCCGCTTGACCTGCTCCCAGCCCTCGCGCGCCGCCTCCTCGCTGGAGGAGATGTCGCGCTGCACCCAGGACCAGCCCTCGCCCATCTTGTGCCAGGCGACCGTGCCGCCCTCGCCGGAGTCACCGAGCACCTTCAGCGCCCGTTCCTCGCCGACCTTCCACTTCGCCGACTTCACGAACTGGAACACCCCGACCGGCCAGCCCTGGTTCCAGGCGCGCAGCGCCAGCCCGAAGGCGGCGGTGGACTTGCCCTTGCCCTGGCCGGTGTGGACGAACACCAGCGGGCGGTTGCGGCGCTGGCGGGTGGTGAGCCCGTCGTTCGGTACGACGGACGGCTGTCCCTGCGGCATTACGCGGCCTTCCTGTTGCCTTGCACGGTCCGTACGAGCGCGGAGACGCTGTCCGCGCGCAGTTCGTCGAGGGTGATCGCGGTGCCCTGGAGCTCACGGGCCAGCTCGCCGGCGAGGCCCAGCCGCACCGGACCGGCCTCACAGTCCACGACCACCGAAGCGGTGCCCTCACCGGCCAGCAGACGGGCCGCGCGGGCGGCCCGTCCGACGGGCTCCGGGCCGCCGGTGGCCCGTCCGTCGGTGACGACCACCAGCAGCGGCCGCCGCGAGGCATCCCGCATCCGCTCGACCCGCAGCACCTCATGGGCCCTCAGCAGCCCCTCCGACAGCGGCGTACGGCCGCCCGTCGGCAGCTGCTCCAGCCGTGCCGCACCCGCCTCGACCGAGGACGTCGGGGGCAGTGCCAGCTCGGCGCCGGCGCCACGGAAGGTGATCATGCCGATCTTGTCGCGCCGCTGGTAGGCGTCCAGCAGCAGTGAGAGCACCGCGCCCTTGACCGCGCTCATCCGCTTCCGCGCCGCCATCGAACCGGACGCGTCCACGACGAACAGGACCAGATTGCCCTCCCGCCCCTCGCGTACCGCCTCGCGCAGATCGTCCCGGCGCACCACCAGCCCCCGGCCGCTGCGGCCGCGCGCCCGCTGGTGCGGCGCCGCGGCCTGCACGGTCGCGGCCAGGTGCAGCTTGCCCAGGGCGCCGTGCGGACGCCGGGCACCGGTCGTCCGGCCGTGCGCGGTCCGCGCCCGCGACCTGCGGCCGTCCGCGCCCTCGCCCAGGCCCGGCACATCCAGCCGCCGGGTACGGAACGGCTCGGTGGCGCCGACCGCCGCCTTCTGGCCGCCCGCGCCCGGGGCACCCTCCTGGGACTGCTCGGGAGCGGCCGGCTGCTCCTGCCGCTCGGGGGTCTCCGGCGCCTCGGGGCCGTCGGGGGCCTGGGGAGCCTCCCGCTCCTGCTGGTGCGGGAGTTCGGGGCTCTCCGTCCGGGGAGACTCCTCCGGCCCGCCTTCCTGCGGCGGCTGTCCGCCACCGTCCGGACCGCCCCCGCCGGGGCCGCCGTCCGGCCCGTCCGGGTCCGGATCGTCCTCGCCGTCCGTGGCCTCGTCCGCCCCGCCGAACTCCTCCAGCGTGCGGTCGAGCTTGTCCTCGTCCAGGCCGGGCGCGTCGAAGGGGTTACGGCGCCGGCGGTGCGGCAGCGCCAGCAGCGCCGCCTGCCGCACGTCCTCCTCCAGGACGTCCGTCCGCCCGGCCCATGCGGCCAGCGCCGTGGCGGTACGGGCCATCACGATGTCCGCGCGCATCCCGTCCACCTCGAACGCCGCGCAGGTCGCCGCGATCTGCCGCAGCGCCGCGTCCCCCAGGGTCACGCCCGGCAGCAACTCCCGTGCCGCGGCGATGCGGTGGCGCAGCTCGTCCTCCTCGGCCGCCCAGCGTGCCGCGAAGCCCGCCGGATCGGCGTCGTACGCCAGCCGGCGCCGGACCACCGACACCCGCTGGTCGGGCTCGCGCGAGGCGGCGACCTCGACGGTGAGCCCGAACCGGTCCAGCAACTGCGGCCGCAGCTCGCCCTCTTCGGGGTTCATGGTGCCGACGAGCAGGAACCGGGCCGCATGCCGTACGGACACGCCCTCGCGCTCCACGTACGAGGCGCCCATGGCGGCCGCGTCCAGCAGCAGGTCCACCAGGTGGTCGTGGAGGAGGTTGACCTCGTCGACGTACAGGATGCCGCGGTGCGCATCCGCCAGCAGGCCCGGCTCGAAGGCCTTCACGCCCTCCGACAGCGCCCGCTCGATGTCCAGCGCGCCGACCAGCCGGTCCTCGGAGGCACCGACGGGGAGTTCGACCATCCGCGTCGGGCGGTCCTCGACGGCACCCGTCTCGTGCGGCCCGTCGGGGCAGCCGGGGTCGGGCGCGTCGGGGGCACAGGCGAAGCGGCAGCCGCCGACCACGTCCACATGCGGCATCAGCGCCGACAGCGCCCGCACGGCGGTGCTCTTGGCGGTGCCCTTCTCGCCGCGGACCAGTACACCGCCCACCGCGGGGCTGACCGCGTTCAGCAGCAGCGCCAGCCGCAGATCGTCCATCCCGACCACCGCGGTGAAGGGGTACTGCGGGGTGGTGTTGTGAGCGGTTGTCATGCTGTGTCGTCCTCCAGGTCGTCGGCCGGCTGCTCTGCTGCGTCTTCTGCGTCCGTCGCGGTCCTCCAGTGCGTACCCGTCATGGCGCTCCCGGAGGCACGAACGGCAGCCCCTCCGGCACCCCCTCCTCGATCAGCCGGAGCAGCGCGGCGGTGTCCGCGTGCTCCTCGATCAGATCGCCCAGCCGGTCCAGCTGCTCCTCGCGCAGGGTGGCGAAGCTGGTGTCGGGGGCGGGTACGAACGCCCGGCCCGCGTCCGCCGCGACCCGCCGCAGGAAGGCCCGCCGGAAGCTGTCGCTCTCCAGCGAGCCGTGCCAGTGCGTGCCCCATACGGAGCCGGCCCGGCAGCCGTCCAGGCTGCGTCCCCGGCCATCGGAGATGAACTCCTCGTCCCCGCCGGTCACTTCGGCGACCCCGTGGTGGATCTCGTAGCCCGCCACCGGCTCGCCCAGCGCCTCGCCGACCGGCCGCGCCAGGGTCTTCTCCGCCGCGAACCGCACCCGTACGGGCAGCAGCCCCAGCCCGTCGACCGTGCCCGCCTTCGACTCGATGTCGTCCTCGATGCGCTCGCCCAGCATCTGGTACCCGCCGCAGATGCCCAGCACCGGGCGGCCCTCGGCGGCCCGCCGGGCCACCGCGTCCGCCAGCCCGCGCTCGCGCAGCCACTCCAGCGCCCGGACCGTGCCCCGGGTCCCCGGCAGCACCACCAGGTCCGCGTCGGCCAGTTCCTCGGCCCGGTCCACGAACCGCACCACCACGCCCGGTTCCGCGGCCAGCGCGTCCACGTCCGTGAAGTTCGACATCAGCGGTACGGCGGCGACCGCCACCCGGAGCACCTCCGCGCCGTGCGGCGGCGCCACCACGCTCTCGCGCACCGCGCCGCGCAGCGACACCCCCATCCCGTCCTCCTCGTCGATGCCGAGACCGTGGGAGAAGGGCAGCACCCCCAGCGTCTGCCGTCCGGTGAGGCCGCGCAGCATCGCAAGCCCCGGCTCCAGCAGCGTCACATCGCCCCGGAACTTGTTGACCAGATACCCGGCGACCAGCGCCTGGTCCTCCTTGGACAGCAGCGCGGTGGTGCCGAAGAAGGAGGCGAACACCCCGCCACGGTCGATGTCACCGACCACCATCACCGGAATACGGGCGGCCCGCGCCAGGCCCATGTTCACGATGTCGGTACGCCGCAAATTGATCTCGGCGGGGCTGCCGGCGCCCTCGCAGATCACCGCGTCGTACGTCCGCCGCAGCTCCTGGAGGCAGTCGGTGACCGTGCCGAGCAACTCCTCCCGGCGCCCGGCATACAGCGTCTTCCCGGAGGACGACCCGCCGGCCCCCCCGAAGTACCCCCGGGCGCTGAGCTCACCCACCGGCTTCCCCAGCAGCACCACCTGGCTGCTGCGGTCGCTGCCGGGCTTGAGCAGTACGGGATTCATCAGCGCGGTCGGCTCCACCCGCGCCGCGGCGGCCTGCATCGCCTGGGCCCGTCCGATCTCCGCAGCCTCGCGCGTGACGAACGAATTGAGCGACATGTTCTGCGCCTTGAACGGTGCCACCCGGACGCCCTGCCGGGCCAGCCAGCGGCAGATGCCCGCCGTCACCACGCTCTTGCCGGCGTCGGACGTCGTACCGGCCACCAACAGGCCACCGCCGACGGCCCCTCCGGATGCCTTGAACCGCCCGTTCACCGGGTCCTCCTCATGCGCCGGGACCCCGGCTGTCGTGAACCGTACGCGCCACCGCACCCGCGGCCCTGCGCGTCACTGCATCTGCGGACGGGCGGCCGGTACGCAGCGGGGACCGCCGCGCGGAGCCGAACGCCAGCCGCGCGGCCACCGTCGTCACCAGCGCCAGCGCGCTCACCCGGCGCGAGAGCCGCACCGCCCGTTCGATGTCGGCCACCGCGACCGGCGGCGCCCCCTCGTTGAGCACCGGACGGTGTTCCACCCGCCCGCCGTACGCCAGCGTGCCGCCCAGCCGTACGCCCAGCGCGCCCGCGAACGACGCCTCCACCGGGCCCGCGTTGGGGCTCGGGTGCGCGCCGCCGTCCGCCCGCCAGGCCCGCAGCGCACCGCGCCGGTCGGGGCCCGCGAGCACGGTCAGCGCGGCGGTCAGCCGGGAGCCGGGCCAGCCGGCGAGATCGTCGAGCCGGGCCGAGGCCCAGCCGAAGCGGAGGTGGCGCGGCGACTTGTGCCCCACCATCGCGTCCAGGGTGTTCACCGCCCGGAACGCCACCAGGCCGGGCACCCCGCCCAGCGCGCCCCAGACGAGGGCGCCCACCACCGCGTCGGAGGTGTTCTCGGCGACCGACTCCACCACCGCACGGGCCATCTGCGGCCCGTCCAGCGCCTGCGGATCGCGCCCGCACAGATGCGGCAGCCGCTCCCGCGCCACGTCCAGATCGCCCGCCGTCAGCGCACCGCCGACGGCCCGTGCCTCCCGGCCGAGCGAGGTACCGCCCAGCACGGCCCAGACCGTCGCCGCGGTCAGCGCGACCCGGGCGCCGTTGCGGAGGGGGGACGGGGAAACGGCAGCGCCCTGCACGGCACGCTGAAGCAGCGCGGCACCGGCGGCGGCACCGCCCGCACACACCACGGCATGTGCCGCCCCGTATCCGCGGTGATCACGCCACAGCCGGCGCTCGACGGCGCCCGCGGCCCGGCCGAAGGCGGCCACCGGATGGCCGCGCCGGGGGTCCGCCGCGATCAGGTCGGCGAGAAAGCCGAGGGCCGCGCCGCACGCATATCCCGCGTGTTCGCCGCGCATCGGATCAGACGTCCGTCATGCCTCGAAGGGGCCCTGCGGCAGCGGGCAGTGGAGATCTGGCAGGGCGGCCGGGCATGGCGGTATGTCCTCACTCAGGGTCCGCGCCCTGGCTCGACGTGACGGCGACAAGAGTCTCCTGGCTCCCCGGATCGGCGAGTCCTCCGGCCTTCCAGTCCCGGTGTACGTCATCGGACGTACGCAAGGCGGACCGTGACCTTCGTTGGAGGAACGCTCCCCGGTGACAGTGGCGGGACCGCGCCGGATTCTCACCGGACTTCCTCATCTGTCGCCGAATGGCTCCGGCAGTCCACCACGCCCCGCGAATGCCCGTCAACTCACCCTTGACCTGCGACGCTGCCCTGTGGCACGCGCTGTGGTGCACGCCACAGCGTGGCAGCCACGTCACAGACGGTTGCCCGCGCCCCTGATCTCACGCCACTATCTGGTGCACGGCGGCGACGGGGCCGCCGGAAGGGGGCCGGGGGATGCCGCAGAGCGCTGACCGCCACGAGATCCGCATCAGGATCACGGGCACGAACAATCCTGACCAGGACATCGAGGACCTCAAGGCGTGGCTGGAGCGCGAACCGTGGCTGGACCGGCGCCGGCACGACTGGCTGCTGCGGCCGCGGCCGCAGGACGAGGGCGACGACGGCCCCGGTGACATGGCCGTCGGCGTCGACGACCTGATCCTGGTCATCGTCGGCGCCGTCGCCGCCGAGATGACCAAAAGTCTCACCATCGCCCTTCAGGAGTGGGTGCGACGGCGCCGGGAGGAACGCGACACCGGCGAGCGGCCCACCGTCGCGGTCGGGAGCGGCGACGGGGACCTGCGCGCGCTCGGCGACGCGGGTCCGGGCGCCGTGGCCCCCGAACACCCCGATCCCGGCAGCCCGGCAGACGGGAGCGGCCGCACCGCCGGGGACTGAGCCGGATGTCCGAATACGACGCACGGGGCAAGGTCAACCGGGCGCTGCTGATCTGTGTCGACGACTACCGCACGCTGCGCCCGCTCCCCGCGGTGAAGGACAACGCCCGGGAACTGGAGCGGGCCCTGCTCGCCCCCGGCACCGATCTGTTCACCAAGGGCGAGGTCGTCACCTGCCGGCCCCAGGAGCCCTGGGAGGTGGAACAGGCGCTGGACACCGTCGTCCAGGAGGCGCGCGGGCTGCTGCTGGTGTACTTCTCCGGCCACGGCCGGGTGGGCCGCGACGGCGGCAATCTGCAACTGATGGTCGGCGCCTCGGAACGGCGTCACAAGACCGTCTCCTGGCAGGACACCGTGCTGTCCTATCTGGACAACGCGCGGGCCGACCGGGTCGTGATCGTCCTGGAGTGCTGTTACGCCGGCAATGCGAGCGAGGCCTTCCACTCCTGCCGCAACCCCACCTCGCTGCTGATGGCCGCGCAGCCCAACCGCCGTATCTTCAGCGGCGAGGAGCCCACCGGGGGCAGTGTCTTCACCCGCGCCCTGGTGCAGACCCTGGAACGGGGCATCCCCGGCAAACGGTTCGTCACCTTCGAGGACCTCGTCCGGGCGCTGCGCGAACAACTGGCCGGTGAACGGACGCCGATGGGCGATGTCTGGGAACCGCGCTCGGCGAAGCAGAACACCGTCGACGACGTCATCCTGTCCTTCGCCACTCCCGAGGACCGCCCGCCGACCCCGCTGCGGATCCGCTTACGCCGCTGGCTGAAGTCGTACTTCCGGCACTGGCCCAGACTCCTGCTGATCCTGGCGATCATCTTCGTACCGGCCACCACGGGCGTCGTCCTGCTCCACCTCGCGGACGGCGAGGCGCCCTGCCCACCCGCCCTCGAACTACGGCTGCTCACCGCCCCCGAGGCCGAACCCGCCCTGCGCCAGGCGGCCTTCGACTACGAGATGTCCCAGGCCAACACCCGGCCCCTCAGCGGCGAGGGCGACCTCCCCGACGGCTGCCGGCGCGCCCAGATCACCGTGTACTCCGCCGCCAAGGACCAGGTCGACCAGGGCTTCGCGGCCGCCGACCGCTGGCAGGGCGAGGCACACGGCACCGGCAAGGGACGGCCGGGCGACCAGGGCATCGACCCCCTCCACCGGCCGGGACCGCAGCCCGACATCTGGATCCCGGAATCCACCGCCGACTACTACGGGGCCCGCCGCGGTATGCCCGCCACGGGCTCCCCCGCGACCCTGCACTACGCCGCCCCGGTCGCCTACACCCCCCTGGTCGTCGGCATCCCGGCGCGCCGGCGGCTGGACGACGTCGAACCGGCCGGTGCCTCCTGGCAGGAGCTGCTCACCGGAACCGACAGCACCCACCACGACCTCAAACTCCTGCGGCCGAGCCCCGTACTGTCCGGCACCGGCCTGCTGCACACCATCGGCCTCTACCTCGCCCACGACGGCTCGGGCACCGCAACGGGCGCGCCCGACCTCACCCTCGCCCGGCACGCCGAGGAGCGGCTCGCCGCCCCGGGCAGCCAGTACGCGGGCAGCACCGAACTGCTGTGTTCGCTGCGGCCCGATACCGACGCCGCCGGCTCCGTCGACCGGACCAGGTCCGCGCCCCTGGTGTCGGAGAAGTCCCTCGCCGACTACAACCTGGGCCGTGCCACAGGAAGTTGCCCGGCCCTGGACGCCCCGCTGCCGCTGCGCGACCGCTACGTCGCCTACTACCCCGCGAACGTCCCCGCGCTCGATCACCCCCTGGTCCGCGTCGACTGGCAGGGCGCCACGGACGCGACCCCGCGGCAGGCCGCCGTGGCGGGCTTCGCGCAGTGGCTGCGCGCCCGGGACGGCGGCCAGCGCACCCTGACCGCGCAGGGCTACCGCGGGGTGCGGGAGAGCGGCCCGCGGCAGGGGTCACCGCTGCTCGACAGCCGCGCGGACGTCAGCCCCCTCGCCGCCACGGTCCCCTTCACCGCGGCCCCGGAACAGGTCTCCCGGGTCCTGGACGGCTACGACAAGGCGCAGCGGTCCAGCCAGCTGCTGATCCTCATGGACGCCTCCACCTCCATGGCGGACGGCGGCAAGCTCCCGATCGCGCTGAGCGCGGCCGGACGCGCCGTGGAACTGGTCGGCGCACGGCACACCTATGGCCTGTGGACCTTCCCGGACCGCGCACATCCCGAGGACCGTGACGCGGTACGCGAGCTGGTCCCGCTCGGCAGCGCCGACCCCGCCCCGGGCAAGGCCGCGCTGGACCGGATCGCGGGCAGCCCGGACGGCGAACTGGTCGACCACGGCGCCGCGATGGAGGAGGCGCTGACCCGCGCCGTGCGGAAGATGAAGACGTCCTCGGCCACCAACAAGGCCATCGTGCTCATCCTCGACCAGGACGACGGGGCGGGCGCCGGGCGCGCGGCGGGCATGGAACGCACCCTGAGCGCACTCGTCAAGGAGGGGCCCCGCGTGCCCATCCTGGCACTGGCGATGGGCAGATCGGGCTGTGACACCTTCGCCCTCCAGCAACTGGCCGGCGCCTCCCACGGCCAGTGCGTGCCCAGCGGTCCGCAGGCCGTCGACACCCTGGCCGGGCGGATCGCCTCCATCGGCACGGCCACGAAGGGGGACCGATGACCACCCCGCGCACCAGGGCGGCCGCCACGCTGGTCTGTCTGGCACTGCTGCCGGCGGCCGGCGGCTGTACGCGGGAGGAGCGGACCCTCCCCGAGCAGGGCGCGATCGTCCTTGCCACCGGCAGCGACCTCAGCAGCTCCGGCATCCGTCAGGATCTGATCCACGCCTGGGAGAAGGAGCACGGCCGCGAGGTGCGGATCGTCAGGCTCCCGGACACCGCCGACGGCCAGCGCAGCCAGCTGCTGGCGGCGGGCCAGTCCGGCAACGGCGGCTATGACGTGCTGAACCTCGATGTCGCCTGGACCGCGGAGTTCGCCGAGGCGGGCGTCATCCGTCCCTGGGACACCCAGCTGGACGGTGACTTCCTCGACAGCGTGGCCAAGACGGTGGAGTACGGCGGCAAGGTGTGGGGAGTGCCCTTCAACACCGACGCCGGACTGCTGTACTACCGCAAGGACCTCCTCAAGGAGTTCGGCCGTCCCGTCCCGTCCGACTGGGACGAGCTGGAGAAGACGGCGCAGGACGTGGCGGACGACTACAACCGCAAGGCCGCCGACGAGGCAGGCGGACACCGCAAGAAGCGCCCGACGATGTACGGCATGGTGGCCCAGCTGCGCCCCTACGAAGGGCTGACCGTCAACACCCTGGAGTCGGCCTGGGCCAACGGCGGCGACCCCGACGCCACCAGCTTCACCAAGGACGAGCAGGTCGGCGCGCTCCAGCAGGGCGTCACCGACCTGAAGGGCCGGCTCGACTCGATCATGCCGCACGAGGCCACCGCGATGGACGAGACGGAGAGCCGCCGCTGGTTCGCCGACGGCCGCGCCCTGTTCATGCGCAACTGGCCGGTCGAGTACGCGTCGGTCGCCGAGAAGCTCACGCCCGGCGAGCAGTTCGACGTCACCCAGCTGCCGGCCCGCCGCAGCGACGGCAAACGGATGTCCGTACTGGGCGGCCAGAATCTCGCCATCTCGGCCGGCAGCAAGCGGCCGGCCGGCGCCCGGTCCCTGATCGAGGCGCTGACCGGCCCGCGCAGTGAGCGCTGTCTGCTGGAGCGGGGGTTCGCGGCGACCCGCGAATCGGCGTACCGGGAGAGCGCCGAGGCGCCGCGCTGCCCGCCGCGGGGCGGCGCGGAGCGCGGCGAGCACGGAGCCGCCGGGCAGCCGGAGCCGCGGCCCGACACCCGCACCCTGCACGAGGCGCTGCTGGCGGCCGAACCCCGTCCGCGCAGTGCCCATTACCAGACCTTCAGCAAGGTCGTTCAGCTCGGGGTGTCCGCCTTCCTCAACGGCCGCGGCGGTACGGCCATCGCCGACCGGCTGGCCAGGGAGGCCGATGACGCGCTCGGCGGACGCGGCGTACCAGCGACGAGGCGCCCGGCGGAGGACGGCTGATGCCGTGGTCCGCCGGGCGCCTCGCCCGGTCCGTCGTCGTTGCCCGCTGCCGTCTTTGGACGGGTCAGGCGGCGACGATCAGATAGATGCCATAGGTCACGGCCGCCGCGCACAGGGCGAAGGCGGCCACCGCACCGGCCCGCGCGCCCGCAGCCGGCACGGCGAGCGCGACCGCGCCGCCTTCCTGCTGCGGCTTGCGGGACGTGCCGACGATGCCGACGGTGAACAGGCCCACGATCCCGACCGTCACCACGAGGGTGACGCCGAAGACCTGGCCGAGAGCTGCCCAATCGATGCTCATGGTGTTCCTTCAGGTGATGACAGCTAGCGGGAGACCGTCGCGGCCTTGGCGCGCGGGGCGGATGTCGTGGAGGTTTCGGTGCCGGATGCCGGGGCCGGCACCTCGGCGGTTTCCGGTGCGTCGGTCACCGGGGCCGGCTGGCCTGCCGGGGGAGGGGAGACACTGCGCAGCGCGGTGGTCACCACGCCGGCCGGCTCCACGGCCGGGCCTTCGTTGACGTTGGTGTGGTCGATCGGCTTGCGCCGGGAGGCGGCCCAGATCGCGCCGCAGATGCCCAGCGCGAGGATCGCCACCGCCGCCACGCCCCAGTTGCCCTGGCCGGCGAGGAACGCGGCGCCCGCCGCGACCGCACCCGCGGCCGGCAGCGTCAGGCCCCAGGCGAGGACCATCCGGCCGGCTGTGGACCAGCGCACCACGCCGCCCTTGCGGCCCAGGCCCGAGCCCATCACGGAACCGGAGCAGACCTGGGTGGTGGAGAGCGCGAAACCGAGGTGGGAGGAGGCCAGGATGGTGGCTGCGGCGCCGGTCTGGGCGGCGAAGCCCTGCGGCGGCTGGATGTCGGTGATGCCCTTGCCCATCGTGCGGATGATCCGCCAGCCGCCCAGGTACGTACCGAGCGCGATGGCGAGACCGGCCGAGGCGATGACCCACAGCGGCGGGTCGGCGTGCGGGGCGACCACTCCGCCGGTGATCAGCGCGAGCGTGATCACACCCATCGTCTTCTGGGCGTCGTTGGTGCCGTGGGCGAGGGAGACCAGGGCGGCGGAGGCGATCTGCCCCGCGCGGTAGCCCTTGGCGGTGTCCGCCTCGTCGCGGTTGCGGGTCAGCCGGTAGGTGAGCCGGGTCGCCGCCATCGCGGCCAGACCCGCGACGACCGGGGCGGCCACTGCCGGGATCAGCACCTTCATCACGACGGCGTCGCCGTGCACCCCGTTGGTGCCGACGGACACCAGGGTCGCGCCGATCAGACCGCCGAAGAGAGCGTGGGAGGAACTGGAGGGGAGGCCCGCGAGCCAGGTCAGCAGGTTCCAGACGATCGCGCCGACCAGGCCGGCGAAGATCACTTCAGGTCTGATGCCGGCGCTCTCGTCGATGATCCCCCCGGAGATGGTCTTGGCCACCTCCACGGACAGAAACGCGCCGACGAGGTTGAGCCCTGCCGACATCGCCACCGCGGTCTTGGGTCGCAAGGCCCCGGTGGAGATGGTGGTGGCCATTGCATTGGCCGTGTCGTGGAAGCCGTTCGTAAAGTCGAACACCAAGGCCGTGACGATCACGATCCCGATGAGAAGCGTGATGTGTTCCATTCACCCAGGCAATCAGTTCGAAGGTCAGTGTCGTTGGGACCGTACGGAGAGTGGGTGAACGGAAAGTGAACTGGGCCGGGCGCAGTGGTGACACCCCCGCAGTGTTCACGCGGAGGCGTCTCAGACGTCACTCCCGCATCACCCGTTGGCCAACTGCATACGCTGTGCCGGCGCCCCGTACAGGCGGCCCGGCTGTCGTCGCCGTACCTGGACGACGCTAGCGGACGAGCGGCGCACGACGCCCCAACTCCGGCCAAGCATTCGTAATCGGGCAGATAGCCCTAAATGGCGGATACCGGCCGGGAGGGCCCCCGGCGTACAGTGCCCCGGCCCGCTCGTACGGTGTCGCGCACCACATCCGCTTTTCGCCGCACCGCGCCGGAGGACCCATGAAGGACCACGCCGACCGCCTCGCCGAAGCCTGGGGCGAACTGGTCGCCACCGCCCGCAGAACCGTCGCCGACGGCCTGGTCGTCGGCACTTCGGGCAATGTGTCACGCCGCATCAAGGACCTGGTCCTGGTCACCCCCAGCGGCGTCCCCTACGACCGGCTCGGGCCCGGCGACACCACCGCGGTCGACCTCGAAGGACGCCAGATCATCGGCACGCTCCGGCCGACCAGCGAACTCCCGATGCATCTGGCGGTCTACCGCAGCACCACGGCCACCGCCGTCGTCCACACCCACGCCCCGTACGCCACCGCCGTCTCGACCCTGGTCCCCGAACTCCCGCCGGTCCACTACATGACCGCGGCGCTCGGCGGCCCCGTACGGGTCGCCCCCTATGCCCTGTACGGCAGCGACGAGCTCGCCGCGCACATGCTCGACGCGCTCCGCGACCGCACCGGCTGCCTGTTGCAGAACCACGGCACCCTCACCTGCGGCGACAGCCTCGACCAGGCACTGGACCGCACCGCCCAGCTGGAGTGGATGTGCCGGGTATGGCTCACCGCGAGCTCCGTACCGGGTCATACGCCGAGCCTGTTGTCGGCCGGTCAGCTCGACGCGGCCGCCGCGCAGCTGCGCGGCTACGGCCCGCAGGGCTGACGGCCTGCCCAGGGCCTGTCTGCAAAGCCCCGTCGTCCGCCCGCAGGGCGGTGGCCCGGCCCCCGGCGCCGCCTCGCCGGTCACCCGCCCGTCTGCGCCAAGTGGCCGCCTCCGGCACCGCTGCGCACACTGGTGAGGTGCGCCTGGTTACCGCGGCGGCCGTGGCCGCCACCACCGTGATCGGTGCCGGGGCGGCCGCCGTGGCGGTCGGCCGGTACGCCAGCGACATTGCCCTGAAACCATCGCCCGACGACCCCTTCCCGGGCGACTCCCGTCTCACCGTGCACTCCGCCACCGAGGAGCGCATCGCCCTCACCCGCAGTCTGGCGTCCCTGCGCCCCGGCACCTACGGGCTCACCGGCTCCGGCTGCCATGCGGTGATCGGCGACGTCATCCACGGCGTCCCGCACCCCGCCGATGCGGTCGTACGCCGCCTGGTGCGGGTCACGCACGGCATCCTCAAACCGGGCAACCGGATGCGACTCACCCCGCAGGTGCACCTCGGCAACCCCCGTGACGCCCTCGGCCTCGACTGCGCCGACGTCGACATCCCCGGTGAACTCGACACCCTCCCGGCATGGTTCCTCCCCGGCGTACGCGACACCTGGGTCATCACCGCACACGGGCTGGGCACCACCCGCGAACACCCCATGGTGCTCATGCCGTTCCTGCACCGCCACCAGCTGCCCGTCCTCGACCTGGGCTACCGCAACGACATCGGTGGCCCGCGCACCGCCGACGGCATCAGCCACCTCGGCGACAGCGAGTGGCGCGACCTGGACGCGGCGATCCGCTACGCGGTCCGCTACGGCGCCCAGGACGTCGTCCTCCACGGCTGGTCCACCGGCGCGACCATGGCGCTGCGCGCCGCCGCCCACTCCGCGCTGCGCGCCCGGATCAGCGGCCTGGTCCTGGACTCCCCGGTCCTCGACCGCAACGCCACCATCCGCGCGCTGGCCACCGCCCGGCGCGTCCCGCGCGCCCTGCTGCCGCTGGTCGTACGCGCCGCGGAGGGCTCCACGGGGGTGCCCCTCGACCGGCCCGCCGACGCCGTCGACCCGGACGTGCTGAACGTCCCCATCCTGCTTTTCCACGGCCCGGACGACATGATCGCCCCCTGGACGGCCTCCCGCTCCCTCGCCGCCCGCCGCGCCGACCTGATCACTCTTCAACCGGTCCCGCACGCACCGCACGCCGCGATGTGGAACGCCGATCCGCCGAGCTACGAAGAGGCCCTGCGGCGCTTCCTCACCCCGCTCATGTAGCTTCCGGGCCGGGGCTGCCCCGGCCCGGAAGCAGGGCGGTAACCGGGGCCCACCGGACCGCTGCCGTCCCGCCGGGAGCCGCCGCCCCGATGACGCGTGGCCATACGGGGGGACAACTCCCCTCATCAGGGATGGGTCGGCAAGGTGGCGCGGCCCCGGAAGATCGCAAGCCGGGTTCCGATTGGGCTTTCGGGCCGACAGCGGCAACACTGCTCCTGTGACGTCCCGTACCCCGCGCGACTCCCGGCTCCGACTCGTCCCCCGTCAACCGGTTGCGGCCGCCCGCCAGGCGGTGACAACCCGGACCAAGCGTCCGGCGCCCCGCCCGCCCGAGGGCACGCCGCCGCCCGCGGAACTGGCCCGGCAGGCCCGTGCCGTACTGGCCGGCGCGGCGCGCCTCGCCCGCTGGGCCGACGGTGCCGCCCTGCGTGCCGGCCCGGACGGGGCGCTGCCGAAGGCCGCGGCGGAACGTGCCGCCGAGGCCCTGGGTCTGACGCCGCAGCAGGTCCGGGCCGACTGGGACCGGGCCCGGCTCGCCGGACTCGTCGAACTCCATGACGGCCTCGCCCGCCCCGGCTGGCGGCTGCGCGCCTGGGACCGCGACGACACGGCCGTGCTGCGCGGCTGGGTCGCGCTCTTCGACGCCTGGTCGCTGGCCCGCCCCGCACCGCCCGGCGCCGGCCCCGCCATAGTCGCCGAAGTCGTCGAGGCGCTGCCGCAGTTGCTGTCCCTGCTGCATCTGTCGGCCGGCCCGGTCCGGCTGCCGCAGCTGCTCGACATGCTGGACCAGCGCGTCGCCGAGCTGCGGACGGAACGCTGCGAGGTCCCCTACGGCCAGGACCCGGCCCCGGGCAGCACGGACGATGCCGCGGTGGCGGCCGACGACGCCGCGGGGGCGTCGCTGGCCGAACTGCTGGGCTGGGCGCTGAACGCGCTGCTGACCGTCGGCGCGCTGGTGCCGCCGGACGGTGCGCACGACGGCGGCTACGCGGCCGCCCATGACGCGTCCGAGGCGCAGCTGACGCCGCTCGGCAACTGGTCGGTGTGGGTCAAGCTGGAGCAGATCTGTGTCGCCGCGCAGGGCCCGGCCGGCCATATCGAACAGTCCGCGGAGGCGATGCTGCGCGGCTGCGCCCGGCTCACCCCCGGCCCGGCCCGCGCCGAATACCGCGCCTGGCTCGCCGCCCGCTCCGTCGGCGCCGCCGTCGAGGAGCTGCTGACCGTGGCCCGCGGTGAGGACGCGCTGCTGCGCGGCCTGGCCTTCGAGGCGCTGCGGGCGGTCGGCGCCCCGGCCGAGCCCGCCGTGCGGGCCGCGGCCGACGAGCCGGGCCTGCGGCCGTACGCCCTGCTGTGGCTGGTCGAACACGAGGGCGGCGACCCGGAGACGGCGCCCGATGTGCTCACCCGCGAGGAGTCGACCTGGCTGTGGGTGGACACCGCGGCGGCCGTCGCCGACCACGGCGAGACCCAACTGCTGGTGCGGCACCTCGATTCGGCGGTCCAGGGCTCGGTGCCGCGCCTCCTGGCGGAGGTACGCGCCATCGGACACCCCCGTACCGTCCAGGTGCTGGTGGCGCTGGCCGCGGCCCACCCCGATCCGGCGCTCGCCAAGGCCGTCCGGCGTGCGGCGTTCCAGGTCCACACGGGCGGCGTCTGAGCGTCGCGCCGGGCGGCGGGGAAACCCTTCCCGCGGCGCGGACCGCGGCGTCCTCATGAGACCTGCCTCACAGTCTCGCGGCAGGTCCGGTGCGGCGTCCGCCACCGCTTCGCCCCGCCCGCCGCAGCTCGGTGCGCCCTGGCGCGGAATGCGGTGAACGGGCGGCCGCGCGGCGCACCCCAGGGGCCGGGCGCCGTCGGCCGTCGCCCGGAAAAGTATTTGCACAGGGCCGTTAGACTGCCTCCCATGGCAGTTCTCCCTTGGGTTCATTAGACGGCGCAGCCCGCTCTCGGACCGTCCGTCCAATCCGCCGTCTTCCTGCCCTGGAGCTTTTTCCGTGATCACCGCCTCCGGCCTCGAGCTGCGCGCCGGCGCCCGCATCCTCATCGAGTCCGCTTCCTTCCGTATCGCCAAGGGCGACCGCATCGGCCTGGTCGGCCGCAACGGCGCCGGCAAGACCACCCTCACCAAGGTGCTGGCGGGCGAGGGCATCCCCGCCGCCGGCACGGTCACCCGCTCCGGCGACGTCGGCTATCTGCCGCAGGACCCGCGCACCGGCGACCTGGACGTGCTCGCCCGCGACGGCATCCTGTCCGCCCGTGATCTGGACTCCGTGCTCCGCAAGATGCGCGAGAACGAGGACCGGATGGCCAACGGCAAGGGCGCCACCCGCGACAAGGCGATGAAGAAGTACGAGCGCCTGGAGACCGAGTTCCTGACCAAGGGCGGATACGCAGCCGAGGCGGAGGCCGCGACCATCGCCGCCAGCCTCGGTCTGCCCGACCGCATCCTCGGCCAGCCCCTCCATACGCTCTCCGGCGGTCAGCGCCGCCGCGTCGAGCTGGCCCGGATCCTCTTCTCGGACTCCGACACCCTGCTGCTCGACGAGCCGACCAACCACCTCGACGCGGACTCGATCGTCTGGCTGCGCGACTACCTCAAGACCTACCGCGGCGGCTTCATCGTGATCTCGCACGATGTCGACCTGGTCGAGACCGTCGTGAACAAGGTGTTCTACCTCGACGCCAACCGCTCGAACATCGACATCTACAACATGGGCTGGAAGCTCTACCAGCAGCAGCGCGAGGCCGACGAGAAGCGCCGCAAGCGCGAGCGGCAGAACGCCGAGAAGAAGGCCGCGGCCCTCAACAGCCAGGCCGACAAGATGCGGGCCAAGGCCACCAAGACCGTCGCCGCGCAGAACATGGCCAAGCGCGCCGACAAGCTGCTCGCCGGCCTGGAGGCGGTGCGCGCCTCGGACAAGGTCGCCAAGCTGCGCTTCCCGGACCCGGCGCCGTGCGGCAAGACCCCGCTCACCGCCGAGGGCCTGTCGAAGTCCTACGGCTCCCTGGAGATCTTCACCGACGTCGACCTGGCCATCGACAAGGGCTCCCGGGTCGTCATCCTCGGCCTGAACGGTGCAGGCAAGACCACCCTGCTGCGCCTGCTGGCGGGTGTCGAGACGCCGGACACCGGCGAGGTCCGCCCCGGGCACGGCCTCAAGCTCGGCTACTACGCCCAGGAGCACGAGACCCTGGACCCGGACCGCACGGTCCTGGAGAACATGCGCTCGGCCGCCCCGGACATGGACCTGGTCGCCATCCGCAAGACGCTGGGTTCCTTCCTCTTCTCCGGCGACGACGTCGACAAGCCCGCCGGGGTGCTCTCCGGCGGCGAGAAGACCCGCCTCGCCCTGGCGACGCTGGTCGTCTCGTCCGCCAATGTGCTGCTGCTCGACGAGCCCACCAACAACCTCGACCCGGCCAGCCGCGAGGAGATCCTCGGCGCGCTGCACACCTTCACGGGCGCGGTGGTCCTGGTGTCGCACGACGAGGGCGCGGTGGACGCGCTGGAGCCGGAGCGCATCATCCTGCTGCCCGACGGCGTCGAGGACCTGTGGGGCCAGGACTACGCGGACCTGGTCGCGCTGGCCTGATCACGGCGGATGGATCATGCCGTATGGATCATTCGGCCGATGTGTGATCCATCATCTGAGTGAGAACGGCTCGTACACCGGCGAGTCTGCGGCATACGGCCGGGTCCTTGGGGCCCGGCCGTCACCATTTCGGCGGCACGCCCCCTGACCTGCCGCTTCTTGCGAAAAGTCGGCCTCGGACGGTCTTCCGACGGTGCGGAATGGGGGATTCCGGCCCTCGTGAGCGGACGCCGGGCGGCAAAGGATGTCGTACTGACCTTGCGGAATGGGTGGCCAGGAAGCCGGGGAGGGGTGATCATGAGAGTCCAGAGCGCACTTCCCACGAGGAGGCACGGGTGGCCGAGACTCTGAAGAAGGGCAGCCGGGTAACCGGCGCCGCGCGCGAGAAGCTCGCGGCAGACCTGAAGAAGAAGTACGACTCCGGTGCGAGCATCCGGGCGCTGGCCGAGGAAACCGGCCGCTCCTACGGATTCGTGCACCGGATGCTCAGCGAATCCGGTGTGGTCCTGCGCGGTCGTGGCGGAGCCACTAGGGGCAAGAAGGCCGCATCGGCCTGACGGCTGCGATTCCGGGTGCAGCGGTGTCCCCCCGGTCGGCCGAGCAGCCGGCCGGGAGGTTACCGTTCGGTCACTTACGCACGCAGGTGCGGCTGGCTGACTCGGAGGCGCTCATGACTCTGCTCGACAAGGACGGTGTGCGACTCACCGTTGACGGTGCGATCGCCACAGTGACCCTCGCCAACGGGGCGAAGCGCAATGCGCAGTCGCCGGCCATGTGGCGGGCGCTCGCCGAGGCGGGTTCGCTGCTGCCCGGAACGGTGCGGGTCGCCGTGCTGCGTGGTGAGGGCCAGTCCTTCTCCGCGGGCCTCGACCGTCAGGCGTTCACGCCCGAAGGCTTCGACGGCGAGCCGTCGTTCATCGATCTGGCGCGCGGTACGGACAGCGAGCTGGATGCCACGATCGCCGAGTACCAGGAAGCGTTCACCTGGTGGCGGCGCAATGATCTGGTGTCCATCGCCGCCGTGCAGGGCCATGCCATCGGCGCGGGCTTCCAGCTCGCCCTGGCCTGCGATCTGCGGGTGGTCGCGCCGGACGTCCAGTTCGCCATGCGCGAGACCAGCCTGGGACTCGTACCGGACCTGACCGGTACCCACCCCCTGGTCGGGCTGGTGGGCTACGCCCGGGCGCTGGAGATCTGCGCCACCGGGCGCTTTGTGCATGCAGAGGAGGCCGAGCGGATCGGCCTCGCCAACCTCGTGGTGCCCGCGGACGAACTCGATGCCGCGGTGACCGACCTGGCCGCCGCGCTCACCGCCCCGCCGCGTGACGCCGTCATCGAGACCAAGGCCCTGCTGGCCGGTGCCGCGGGCCGTACGTACGAGGAGCAGCGACGCGCCGAACGGGCCGCCCAGGCGCGCCGGCTGCGCGACCTCGCGGGCGTGGGGGAATAGCGCCCGGCGCACCCCGGCACTGACGGGCGTCCCCGGCCGGGGACGCCCGTCATTCCTGTTCCACGGCGGTGACCAGCACGGCAACCGTCGACGGCGCCGCCGGTGTGGCCGCCACCGCCCGCCGCACCGCGCACGAGACATCCAGTGCCCGATAGCCGGGCGCGGTCGCCAGCTGGATCAGCACATGCCCGTCACTGAACCGCAGCGGACGGGACAGCCCGCCGAGCACCGGCGCCAGCCGGGCCACACCCGCAACGTCCCGTGCGACGGCGGCGACCCCCGCCGGGCCCTCCCGTGTCGCACCCGTCCGGTCGCCCGTCGCGGGGGTGGCCGAGGGGCCTCCCGTAGGGGCGGCCGGTGGCGGTGCCGCGGCGGCCTCGTCCCCTTCCAGTAGCCCGCTGACCCGCAGATCCACCACGCCCACCACCAGCCCCAGCTCCCGGACCGCCGCCTCCAGCAGCGCGGTGCGCACCTGGTCGGCAAGGGCGGGCAGCGGCCGGTCGGCGACCGCGGTGAAGTCCGCCTCGATCCGCAGCGGGCCGGGCGGCAGTGCGCTCGGCGGTGCCGGCACCGTGGGCTCGGGGGCATGGGCGGGGTCGGCGACGGACAGCCGCAGTGTGCCGATGCGGACACCGGCCGGCGTCCCGGCGGCCGCCCGCAGCGCCCCGGCGGCCGCCTGCTCGGTGATCCATGAACCGTCCGCGGGTCCGCCGAGCGGCAGCACCCGGCCGATCCCGAGCTGAGCCCGCACCGTCTGTGCCAACTGGTTCGCGGCCACCGCGTCACCCCTTTCCCGGCAGGTCCCCGGACCTGTTCCCGGACACATCCCGGACAACTCCCCCAGACTGCCGCACACCGGCCCGCACGGCAGGGCGGTGTGCCGGACGGCGCCGTAGGGAGCACTCCGCTGCCGCACCCCCGGAGCGAACCGGATAAAACGGACCTACTGTGGGCAACGGAGCGGGCGGACCGCTTCTCCTCGCGGAAAGGGACGTACGGCCATGAGCGAGAGCCAGCAGCATGCGGAGGGACCCCGGACTCCCGCCAAGCGGGGTGGCGGCGACCCCGCGACCCGCGGGCGGACCACCATCGCCGACGGTGTCGTGGAGAAGATCGCCGGTCTGGCGGCCCGGGACGTCGTCGGCGTGCATGCCATGGGCAGCGGTCTCGCCCGTACGCTCGGCGCCGTACGCGACCGGGTGCCCGGCGGCGGCAGGTCGGCGAACGCGACCCGAGGGGTCAAGGCCGAGGTCGGCGAGGTGCAGACCGCGCTGGACCTGGAGATCGTGGTCGACTACGGCGTCGCCATCGCCGATATCGCGCGCTCCGTCCGGGAGAACGTCATCTCCGCCGTGGAGCGGATGACGGGCCTGGAGGTCGTCGAGGTCAATATCGCGGTCAGCGACGTCAAGCTGCCCGACGAGGAAGATGAAGAAGAGGGAGCGGAGCCCCGGCTCCAGTGACCGGGCCCGTCCACGAAGGGGTAGCGAAGGAGCGCACGATGAACATGGCCTTGGCCGGCCTCTTGGCCGGAATGGCGCTGGGCTTCGCCGGATACTTCGGCGGTTTTGGGGCCTTCGTGCTGGTGGCGGCGCTGGGCGCCGTCGGCTTCGTGGTCGGCAGATTGCTGGACGGGGATCTCCAGGCCGGTGAATTCTTCCATCCGCGCAGCGACCGCGACGACCGGCGGCGGTGAAGCCGGGTGGCGACGGTGTCCCCGGCCGCCGCTGCCGCCGGCGTGGCAGCGGGTGAGCGCGGCCAGACCAGAATCGCGGACCGGGTGGTGGCGAAGATCGCCGCGCAGGCGGCCCGGGAGGCACTGCGCGGCCAGTCCCCGCACGCCTCCACGGACGCGCATGCGACGGTGACGGTGCACCGGCGCGAGGATCGCGGGCAGTTCGGCGAGGCACGGGTGCGGATCGCCGTGGAGCTGGGCTACCCCTCCGACATCGGCGCACAGTGCCGGGTGGTGCGCCGTCAGGTCGCCGAGCGCGTGAAGGCGTTGGCGAGCATGGAGGTCCCCGAGGTCGCGGTGGAGGTCGAACGGCTGCACTCCCCGCTGCTGGAGGGTACGCGCGGGAGGGTGCGATGAGCGACGACGATGCGGAGCTGCCGGACACCCGGCGGCTGCCCACCCTCGACAAAACGCCGGACGCACCGGCCGGGACGGCGCCGTCCGCCCCGGACACGGCCGCCACGAGCACCGCGGACGACGACCGGACCGGGCGCTTCTGGTCGGACCGGCGCGTTCCGGCCACGGTGGTCGCACTGCTGCTGCTGGCCGCCGCGGGCCTGCTGCTCTACGACGTGGCCGCGGTGCGCGCCGACCGCTCCGCGATGGCCTGGCGCCGGCGGCTCGCCCATGAACTGGCCACCCGTCATCTCGACAACCCCTGGGTGCTGGGCGCCGCCGCGGTCGCGGTGGTGCTCGGTGTCTGGCTGATCGTGCTGGCCGTCACCCCCGGCCTGCGTCAGGTGCTGCCGATGCGGCAAGTGGCGCCGGACGTCCGCTCCGGGCTGGACCGGGCGGCCGCCGCGCTGGTGCTGCGCGACCGTGCCATGGAGGTCGCCGGTGTCCAGTCCGTACGGGTGAAAGTCAGCCGTCGCAAGGCCAAGGCGCACGCCGTCTCCCACTTCCGTGAGCTGGACGAGGTCCGCGCCGACCTCGACGCCGCGCTCGGCGAGGGCCTGCGGCAGCTGGGGCCGGCCCGCCGGCTCGGCCTGACCGTGCACGTCCGGCGCCCGAAGAAGAGGTGAGCGAGCGATGCGCAGGGTCCGCAGAACGATCAACCGGGTACTGCTCGGCCTGACCGGTGTGGTGCTGCTCGGCACCGGCGGCCTGGTGCTGTTCGGCGGCCTCGGCCTGCCCGCGAAATGGCATCTGCACCTGCCCGCCCACTGGCCCTGGTCCCGCCCCGACGACGTGCTTCTCCCCGCGCACCAACGCACCCACTGGACCGGCCAGGGCTGGTTCTGGCCCGTTGTCATCCTCGTACTGGCCGTCTTCGTGCTGCTGGTGCTGTGGTGGCTGCTGACCCAGTTCCGGCGCCACCGGCTGGACGAGATCCTCGTCGACAGCGGAGACGGCGAGGGCGCCCTGCTGCGCGGCCGCGCGCTGAAGGACGTCCTCGCGGCCGAAACGGAGGCGCTGGACGGCGTCGACCGGGCCGGTGTGCTGCTGACCGGCCGCCGGAGCACACCGCGGATCCGGGCCGTGCTGGCCCTCGCCCCGCACGCCGACCCGGGGACCGTGGTCCGGCGTCTGTCGGACGAGGCGCTGGACCGTGCCCGCCGCTCGGCCGGGCTCGACCACCTGCCGGCGGACATCCGGCTGCGCGCGGTCAAGCACCGGCCCGAGCGGGTCAGTTAGGTTCTGGCCGGCCCTGATCCACCGGACAGGAATTACGGCCCGTCCGCCGGACCGCGGCGGGCTCCCCGTCAGAAGCCGTGCAGGGCCCCGCCGTCCACGGGCACCATCACGCCGGTGACATACGACGCGGCCGGCGACAGCAGGAACGCGGCGACCCGGCCGAACTCCTCCGGCTTGCCGTAGCGGCCCAGCGGGATCGACGCGGAGTTGCGGGCGCGGGAGCCCTCCGGGTCGCCGGAGAGCGCGTCGAGCTGGGTCATCCGGTCGGTGGCGATCCGGCCGGGCAGTACGCCGAGGACGCGGATACCGCGCGGGCCCACCTCGTTGGCCAGCGACTTGGCGAAGCCGGCGAGACCGGGGCGGAGCCCGTTGGAGACGGTCAGACCGGGGATCGGCTCCTGCACCGAACCGGACAGCACGAAGCCGATCACGCCGCCCTCCGTCAGCTCGGCGGCGGCCGTACGGGCCAGCCGTACCGCGCCGAGGAAGACCGACTCGAAGGCCGCCCGCCACTGGTCGTCGGTGTTGTCGGCGGCGGTGCCGGGCGGCGGGCCGCCCACACTGATGAGCACTCCGTCCAGGCGGCCGAAGCGTTCCCGGGCCGCGGCCACCAGACGGTCGGCGGCGTCCGGGTCGGCGTTGTCGGCCGCCACGCCCAGGGCGCGTTCGCCGAGCGGGGCGGCGGCCGCGGCCGCGCTCTCCTCGGTGCGTCCGGTGATCACGACATGGGCGCCGTCGGCGACCAGTGCACGGGCGGTGGCGAAGCCGAGGCCCCGGGTCGCCCCGGTGACGATGTACGTCCGGTCGGTGAGTCCAAGATCCATGGCCCTAGTCTGCCTCTGCCCCGTCCCGCAGACCGAAGGCGGTCCCCACCAGGCCGATATGGCTGAACGCCTGCGGATAGTTCCCCAGCTGGCGGCGGGCGGCCGGGTCGTACTCCTCGGAGAGCAGCCCCAGATCGTTGCGCAGGTCCAGCAGCCGCTCGAACATCTCCCGGGCCTCGTGCCGCCGGCCGCTCAGCCGCAGCGCGTCGACGAGCCAGAACGAGCAGGCCAGGAAGGTGCCCTCGTCGCCCGGCAGCCCGTCGACCGAGCCCCCCTCGGTGCTGTAGCGGCGCACCAGTCCGATGGGGGCACCTCCCATGCTGTCGGGGCCATGAGGGACGGTCAGCTCGCGGCGGACGGTGTCGATGGTGCTCACGACCCGCGGGTCGTCGCCCGGCAGAAACCCGACACGGGGGATCAGCAGGGTCGCGGCGTCCAGCTCCCGGGAGCCGTAGAACTGGGTGAAGGTGCCGCGGTCGGCGTCGTAGCCGCGCTCGCACACCTCGCGGTGGACCTCGTCGCGCATCGCCCGCCAGCGCTCCAGGTCCCCGCCGAGTTTCGGGTCCGCCTCGATCGCCCGCACCGCCCGGTCGGCCGCCACCCAGGCCATGACCTTCGAGTGCACGAAGTGCCGACGCGGCCCGCGGATCTCCCACAGCCCCTCGTCGGGGTCGCGCCAGGTGGACTCCAGGTAGTCCACCAGGGCGCGCTGGATGCTCCAGGCGTGTGGCTCCGACGCCAGCCCGGCCGTGCGCGCGATGTGGAAGGAGTCGAGCACCTCTCCGTAGACGTCGAGCTGACGCTGTTCGACGGCCGCGTTGCCGATGCGTACGGGAAGGGAGTCGCAGTATCCGGACAGCCACGGCAGCTCGGTCTCCGGCAGCCGCCGCTCACCGGCCAGCCCGTACATGATCTGAAGGTCGTCGGGGGCGCCGGCCACCGCGCGCAGCAGCCAGTCCCGCCAGGCGCCGGCCTCCTCCAGATATCCGGCGGAGAGCAGGCAGTTCAGGGTGAGGCTGGCGTCGCGCAGCCAGCAGTAGCGGTAGTCCCAGTTGCGTACGCCGCCCAGCTCCTCGGGCAGCGAGGTGGTGGGGGCCGCGACGATGCCGCCGGTGGGCGCGTAGGTGAGTGCCTTCAGGGTGATCAGCGAGCGGATCACGGCCTCGTGGTACGGCCCGTTGTAGCGGCAGCGCGCGGACCAGGTGTGCCAGTCGTCCAGGGTGTCCTGGAGCGCCTCGAACGGGTCGATCTGTTCCGGCCTGGGCTCGTGCGAGGGGTGCCAGGTCAGGACGAACGCGGTGCGCTCGCCGGCAGCGACGGTGAAGTCCGAGCGGGTGCTGAAGTCCTTGCCGTAGGTGGTGCCCTGGGAGGGGGTGCGCAGCCACACGGAGTCCGGCCCGGCGACCGCCACCCGGCTGCCCTCGGCGGCGCGCACCCAGGGCACCGCCCGCCCGTAGTCGAACCGCAGCCGCAGCACCCCGCGCATCTCGACGCTGCCGCTCAGTCCCTCGACGATCCGTACGACATCGGGCTGGCGGTCGCGCTGCGGCATGAAGTCGATGACCCGGACGCTGCCCGTGGAGGTCTCCCACACCGTGTCGAGGATCAGCGATTCACCGCGGTAGGAGCGCTGCGCGCGGGCCTCGGAGGACCGGGGGGACAGCCGCCAGTGGCCGTTGTCCTTGCCGCCGAGGAGCGCGGCGAAACAGGCCCCGGAATCGAAGCGGGGCAGGCACAGCCAGTCGATGGAGCCGTCGCGGCCGACGAGTGCGGCGGTCTGGAGATCGCCGATGAGCGCATAGTCCTCGATATGTGGGTGCACTCAGCGCCTTTTCCCGCCCGGAGGGCGCGCCACGCGGGGGTGGCGGCTGTCCGGGCTACGGGCCGGCCGGGACCGGCGGCGCGTCCTCGCCGGCTGCCTCGGACTCCCGGGCCTCGCCCTGTTCGGCCTCCTCGGCCGCCGCAGCCACCCGGTCGCGCCGCTCCCGGCGGACGAGGATGACCCAGCCGACCGGCACCGCCGCCGCGAACAGCCACCACTGGACCGCATACGCCATGTGCGGGCCGATGGAGTCGTGGTCCGGCTCGGGGACCAGCTCCGGCTTGCCGCCGGACGGCTCGGGCCCGGTCTGCTCGATATAGCCGCCGAGCAGCGGCCGGCCGACCCGCTTCGTCTGCTCCTTGCTGTTGATCAGCATGATCTGGCGGGCGGGCAGGCCCCTGGTGTCCTTGATACCGCTGACGGCGGAGGTCTCGTCGGCCATCATCCGGCCGGTCACGGTCACCTTGCCCCGGGGGGCGGCCGGGACGTCCGGGAACTTGGTGAGGTCGTTGCCCGCCGAGATCCAGCCGCGGTTGACCAGTACGGCCCGGCCGTCGCCGAGGACCAGCGGGGTGAGCACGTAGTAGCCGATGCTCTGCTCGTCGGCGGCGGTGCGCTGGCGGACCACGACCTCGTGCGCGGTGTCGTAGGTGCCGGTGGCGGTGACCGTGCGCCACATGTCGTCGTGGGGCAGGTCCCGGCCGGGGGCGGTCAGCTCGGTGACCGGGACCGGCCTGGCGGCCAGGCTGCTCGCGATCAGCTGGTTCTGCGCCACCTTGTGCTCATGGCGGTGGAGCTGCCAGAAGCCCAGCTTGATCATGACGGGGATCAGCACGAGAGCCACGAGGGTGAGGATCACCCACTGCCGGGACAACAGGAAGCGGTACACGGCTTCGACGGTACCTGGGGCGCCGCGGCCCCCGGGCTGCGGGTCCCCCAGCGGTGGCCGGGGGAGGCTCCGGCCGCGCCCGTCCGGCAGAGCGTGCGGATCCGTCCGGCGGACCGTGCGGACCCGTCCGGCGGACGTGTGGATCAGACCCGGTCGACGATGCCCACCCTCCCGTCCGACCGCGCGCAGTGCGCACCGCAGTACCACTGCCCGTCGGCCTCGACGCCCTGGCCGATGATCTGGCACCGGCAGTGCTCACAGATCGGCGCCATGCGGTGGATGGCGCAGGCGAAACAGTCGAAGACGTGCACCGCGCCCTGCGCGTGCACCTCGAACGTCATGCCGTATTCGTTTCCGCAGACCTCACAACGTGCCATGCGCCACAGGGTGCGGGCGGCGCCCCTGCGGGGCGAGGTGCCGACGGGTGTGTTGGGCGGGCTTCACCCGGACGCAGGCGCCGGGGCGGCCGGCTCGACATCCTGGAGCAGCTGCATGAAGGCCGCCTCGTCGATCACGACCGTGCCGTACGAGGCGGCCTTGGCGGTCTTGGAAGTGTTTGCGTCCGGGTCGTTGGTCACCAGCACACTGGTCACCCGGGACATGCTCGTGGCGACATGGAGTCCGGCCTCGATCGCCCGGTCCTCCAGCAGCTCGCGGTCCACGGAGGTGTCGCCCGAAAAGGCGACCCGCATCCCCTGGACGAGCCGGCCGCCCGCCTCGTAGCGCCCCGGGTTGGGGTACGGGCACGCCGGGCGCTTACGGGACGGCCGCCAGGTCGTGGGGCGGTACGCCGCGGCGCTGGAGTGCTGCCGGGGCGCGGGGGCGTCCGACCACTCCGTCAGCGGCTGGCAGTTCAGCAGCGGCAGCCGCACATTCTCCCGCGCGGCCCGGTGCAAACCGGGACGGAACGCCTCGGCCAGCACCCGGGCGTCGTCCAGCGCATGGTGGGCGCGCTCCTGCACCACGCCGTAATGGGCGGCGAGGGATTCCAGCTTGTGATTGGGCAGCGGCAGCCGCAGCTCCTTGGACAGCGCGATGGTGCACAGCCGCTGCCGCACCGGCGCGGTCGCCGCGGCGCGGGCGTACTCGCGGGCGATCATCGACCAGTCGAACATCGCGTTGTGCGCGACCAGCACCCGGTCCGCCAGCCGCCGGGACAGCTCCGGGACGATGTCCGGGAAGAGCGGGGCATCGGCCAGCACGGCGCTGGTGAGCCCGTGGATCCAGACCGGCCCCGGGTCCCGCTGCGGGTTGACGAGGGTGTACCAGTGGTCCTGGACCTCGCCCTGTGCATCGAGTTGATACACGGCGGCGGAGATGATCCGGTCGTCGCGCGCCAGGCCCGTGGTCTCGACGTCGACCACCGCGTATCCCTGGGGATAGGCGGACGGCCAGGGGGCCGGCGGCGTCTGCGGGCCCGGCTGCTGGCCGATCTTCGGCGCGATCGGGTCGGCTGCTGCCATGCGGTCTTCGAGCATGGTCACTGAGGATAAGGGCCGCCACCGACAGCCACCGAACCGGCGTGGGGCGCGCGGGCCGGCAGGTGCGCCTGCCGCCCCGGCACATCGGAGGTCCGTACGGGAGTTGACGGGCGCCGGCGCGGCCGCGCCCCGCCGGGAAGCGGCCGCGTCAGGAGCCGGGCTCCGCGGGGGAGAGCAGTGAGGCCACCAGCGCCTCCAGCGAGACGAGGAACAGCCGCCCGGTGTCGACCGGGCCGGCCAGCGCGCGGGCCAGCGCCGGATCGTGCCCGGCGGCGGGGGAGTCCCACAGCTCGCCCTCGCTCGGATGCTGCGCGGGCGACCGTTCGCGGTTGCGCTCGACCAGGACGAAGCCGACGACCTGGAACTGGACGGCCCGCACCGCCTCGGCGGCCGTCTCGCCGCGCAGCCCGGCGGCGTGCATCTCATGGACCAGCGCCTGCTGCGCGGGCAGGAACATCCGCTCCGTCAGACCACGTTCGTGCACCATCGCGATCAGCTGCGGGCGCTCGCGCAGCGCCGCGTGCAGCGTACGGGCCACCGAGATGATGCGCGCCTGCGGAGTGTGCCCGGTGGGGTGGATCTCGCCCATCTCCCGCACCGTGCGTTCGACGAGGGCGTCCAGCAGCGACTCGCGGTTGCCGACGTGCCAGTAGATGGAGGTGACGGCGGTGCCCAGTTCCGTGGCGAGCCGGCGCATGGTCAGCGCCCCGGGGCCGTGCGCCCGCACCAGCCGGGCGGCGGCCGCCAGAACCTCTTCGCCGGTCAGCGCCGTACGTGTCATATGCCCCTGCCTATCTCTCAACTCCCTTGTGCACAAGGCCCTTTACCCTTCGTCCCGCTCGGTGTAACAGTGTTACAGGCGTCTCGCGCAACCCCCGTAAGTCACCGACGACGAAGGGTGGTACGACATGGCACGCATTCGCTACGGAGCGCGCACCGAGGAGGAGCTCTCCGCGGCGCGCACCGCGAGCTCCCGGCTCCCCGACATCTGGTCCACCGGCGTGGTCGCGGTCTGGGAGAGCGACCCGGAGGCGGTCGCGGCCGTCCTCCCGCCGCCGCTCGCGCCGACCGGACGTCCGCTGGTCCGCGTCACCATCAGCAAGGTCGCGCTGCCCGGTTACCCCCTGGGCGCGGGCTCGGTCGCCGTGGCGGCCGCGCACCGGGGCGTCGAGGGCTGGTATCCGCTCGTCATGCCGATGACCCACGAGCGGGCCCTGACCGGCGGCCGGGAGGTCTTCGGCGAACCCAAGAAGCTGGGCGAGGTCACGGTCGAGCGGGACGGCCCGGTGGTGCGTGCGGCGCTCGCTCGGCACGGCATCGCCTTCGTCGAGGTGCGCGGCGCGGTGAGCGGTCCGCTGCCGGTCCCCGGGCCGGCCCGGAAGACCGACTTCTACTTCAAGTTCCTGCCCGCCGTGGACGGTTCGGGCTTCGACATCGATCCGGTGCTGGTGCACTGCCTGCGCCACGAGAAGGTCCGCAAACTGGAGAAGCTCACCGGCGATGTCGTCCTCCGGGAGTCGATGTACGACCCCGTGGCCGACCTCCCCGTACGCACCCTCGTCGAGCTCACCCTCGGCGAGAAGACCACCGACCAGCAGGGCCGGGTCGTCGAGCGGGTCAGCGCCCGCTCCCTGCTGCCGTACGTCCACCAGCGCTATGACGACCCACGTCAGCTGCACGACGGACCGCCCGAGGGGAGCGTCTGATGCGGTGTCCACCCGGAGGGACGACTCCCCGGACCCGGCCGCAGAAGCGGGCGGCCCGACCGGCACGGAGAGGTGAGCGGGTATGGAGCTGAAGGCCGGACAGGTCGCCGTCGTCACCGGCGCCGCGAGCGGCATCGGCCTGGCCATGGCGCGCCGCTTCGCCGCGGAGGGCCTGCGGGTCGTCCTCGCGGACGTCGAGGAGGAGCCGCTGCGGGCCGCCGCCGACGAGCTGACCGCGGACGGCGCCCGCGTACTGGCGCGCACCGTGGACGTCGGCGTACGCGAAGAGGTCGCCGCCCTCGCCGACGCCGCGTACGACACCTTCGGCGCCGTCCATCTGCTGTGCAACAACGCGGGGGTGGGCTCCGGCGCCGAGGGGCGGATGTGGGAACACGACCCCAACGACTGGGCCTGGGCGTTCGCGGTGAACGTCTGGGGCGTCTTCCACGGCATCCAGTGCTTCCTGCCCCGGATGCTGGCCGGCGGCGGGCCCGGCCATGTCGTCAACACCTCCTCGACCGACGGGGGTGTCGCGCCGCTGCCCACCGCGTCCGTCTACGCCGTCACCAAAGCGGCCGTGGTGACCATGACCGAATCGCTCTACGCCCATCTGAGGGCCGAGCGGGCCCCCATCGGCGCCTCGGTGCTCTTCCCCGGCCCGCACATGCTGCGCACCGGGCTGTGGGAGTCGCACCGCAACCGGCCCGCGCGCTACGCCAAGGCCCGCCCGCGCCGGACCCCGTACCGCAGCCTCGCGCAGTGGGAGTCGGCGATGAAGGAGGCCGGGAAGGAGGTCGCCTTCACGCCCGTGGAGGACGTCGCGGCGCAGGTCGTGGACGGCGTCCGGGCCGGCCGCTTCTGGCTGCTGCCCCCCGGCGAGCACACCGACGCGCAGATCCGGGCGCGGTCCGCCTCGATGCTCGACCGCAGCACCCCCGCGTATCTGGAGCACTTCATTCTCGACCCGGACGACTGAGGGAGCAGCCGCCATGACGGACCCACAGGGCCCCACGGACCGGCCGGACGCACAGGACCCCCGGCACGAGCCGTACCTGATCATCTCCTCCGACTGTCACGCCGGACTCCCCACCGAGGAGTACCGCCCCTACCTCGACGCCCGCTTCCACCGCGCCTTCGACGACTTCCTCGGCGGCCGGGACGCCCGCCGCGCGGAGGCCACCCGCCTCGGCATCCGCAACGAGGCCTTCGCCGACCGCTGGTTCCGGGACAACGAGGAGGGCCTGCGAGGCGGCTGGGACCCCGCACAGCGCAGCAAGGAACTCGACGGCGACGGCGTGGCGGCGGAGGTCGTCTTCCCGGACGCGGACGCCGTCGACAGCGGTACGGCGGCTCCCTTCGGCGTGGGCCTCGGCCTCTCCGGCGACCAGGACCCGGACCTCGGCATGGCGGGTGCGCAGGCGCACAACCGCTGGCTCGCCGACTTCGTCTCCGCACACCCCGAACGCCACTGCGGGGTGGCGCTGTTGCCGGTCACCGCCGAGGTCGACCGTGTCGTGGCCGAGATCCACCGTGCCAAGGAGTCCGGGCTCGGCGCCTTGATGATCCCCTCCATGTGGGTCGACAAGGAGCCGTACCACGACCGCCGTTACGACCCGGTGTGGGCGGCGGCGGCCGCCTGCGCGATGCCGGTGCTGACCCACTCCGGGGCCGCGCCCCGCCACGAGTACGGCAGCCACCTCGGGATCTATGTCTCCGAGGTGACCTGGTGGCCCGCGCGCCCCCTGTGGTTCCTGCTGTGGTCCGGCGTCTTCGAGCGCCACCCGGGCCTGAGGTTCGGGATCGCCGAATCCGGCTGCTGGTGGCTGCCCAACCTCCTGTGGTTCATGGACCGCCTCTACCTGGGCGCCCACGGCGGCAAGAAGCTCTCTCCGTTCGCGGAGCTGAGGCAGCCGCCGCACGCGTACCTGGACCGGCAGGTCTTCGTCTGCGCCACCAATACCAAACGCCGCGAGCTCGCCCAGCGCTATGAGATCGGCGTCGACAACATCCTCTGGGGCAGCGACTTCCCGCACCCCGAAGGGACCTGGCCCGACACCCGCGCCTGGCTGAAGAAGACCTTCCACGACATTCCGGTCACCGAGACCCGCCGGATGCTCGGCCTGGCCGCGGCCGAGAACTTCGGCTTCGACGCCGCCGCGCTGGCCCCGCTGGCCCGCCGCATCGGCCCCACACCGGCCGAACTCGGCCAGAGCGCCGACCAGGCGGCGGTCGAGGCCTCCTGGGCCCGCTCGCGCGAGGTGGGCCGCCACTGGCTGACGGACCACGACTTCCCGGTACTGGGGGCCGCGCAATGACGCATCGACCCGACGACCGCTACACCGTCGTCTCCGCCGACTGCCACGCCGGCGCCGACCTCCTCGACTACAAGCCGTACCTGGCCTCCCGGCACCACGAGGCCTTCGACGCCTGGGCGGCCTCCTACGTCAACCCGTACGAGGACCTGCTCGCCGACACCGCCGACCGCAACTGGAACTCCGGCCGCCGGCTGGCCGACCTGGAGGCCGACGGCATCGTCGCCGAGGTGGTCTTCCCGAACACCATCCCGCCGTTCTTCCCGAGCGCCTCGCTCGTGGCCCCGGCGCCCACCCGCGAGGAGTTCGCGCAGCGCTGGGCGGGCCTGCGCGCCCACAACCGCTGGCTCGCCGACTTCTGCGCCGACGCCCCCGGCCGCCGGGCCGGAGTCGCCCAGATCCTGCTCCACGATGTCGACGAGGCCGTACGCGAGGTCCGCCGCGCCAAGGAGGCCGGCCTCACCGGCGGCATCCTGCTCCCCGGCACCCCGCCCGGCTCCGGCCTCCCCGAACTGCACTCGGAGTGCTACGACCCGCTCTGGGCGGTCTGCGCGGAGCTGGAGGTCCCCGTCAACCACCACGGCGGCTCGGCCTCCCCGCCGCTCGGCGACGAGCCCGCCGCCCGCGCCGTCTTCATGGTCGAGACGACCTGGTTCTCCCACCGCGCCCTGTGGCACCTGGTCTTCGGCGGCGCCTTCCGCCGCCACCCCGGCCTCCGCCTCGTCCTGACCGAACAGGGCTCCGGCTGGATCCCCGGCGTCCTGGACATGCTGGACTACTACCACGGCCGGCTGGTCGCGGCCGCGACCGCTTCCCGGTCCGCCACCGCCGAGTCCAAGTTCGGCACCGGCCTGGCGGCGGCCATGGGCGCCTCCCCCTCCGGGATCTGGCGCGAGCACTGCTTCGTGGGCGCCAGCTTCATGCGCCCGCACGAGGTCCCGCTCCGTCACCGCATCGGCCTCGACAAGATCATGTGGGGCAGCGACTACCCTCACGACGAGGGCACCCACCCGCACTCCCGCGAGGCCCTCCGCCTCGCCTACGCCGGCGTCCCGGCCGACGAGACCGCGGCCATGCTCGGCACCAACGCCGCCCGCGTCTACGGCTTCGACCTCGCCCGCCTCGCCCCCCACGCGGCCCGCGTCGGCCCCACGGTCGCCGAACTGGCCGAACCCCTGGAAAAGATCCCCCCGGACGCCACCAGCCCGGCGTTCGCGCGGGGCGGGGCGGTGCGGGTGTGGTGAGTGACGGCCGGAGCGTGCGGGCCGGGAACCAGGGTGGCTGCCCCCTGTGTTCGGTCAACAGCCACCCACGCCGACGGCCTGGCCGACCTGGCCGGCCAACTCGGCACGGCCCACGGCCTTTCCGGCTGATCATGTGGCTGTCGTGGGCGGCAGGTGAAGCGAGCACCACCAGGTGATCAACGGGGTCCGCTTACACCTGGGGCCTCAGTACCCGCGCCGTCTGCGCCACCTCCGCCACCGAGCCGTCCTCGCCGACGCCCACCCGGCGGAGCGTGGCGCCCGGCTTGCGGGTGACGACATCCACGAGGCGGCCGTCGCGGAACAGCCCGGCGGCGCCGTCGTCGACCGCCCAGCCTCCCGGCAGCGCACCGTCGTTGACAGCCGCCAGATAGCCCGGCCGGCGCCCCGGCTCGCTGTCGTAGTGCGGGCAGAGGCTGCCCGGCAGCAGTCCCAGCCCGTCGGACAGCGGCACCGGCGGGCCGAAGGAGTCGGAGAAGGCGGCCTCGAACCAGCAGCACGCCCCGGCGCTGATGCCGCACAGCAGCACCCCGGACTCGTACGCCTCGCACAGGATCGTGTCCAGGCCGTGCACCCGCCAGACGGCAAGCATGTTGGCGGTGTTGCCGCCCCCGACGTAGACGATGTCCTGCGCGAGGACGAACGCCCGCAGATCGGTCATGGTGCGCCGGAACAGCTCCAGGTGGCCCGTTTCGCAGTCCCGCGCGCCGAACGCCTTGTGGAACGCCTCGGTGTACCCCGGCGCATCTCCGCTCGCGGTCGGCAGGAAACAGACCTTCGGCCGGTCCCGCCCGGCGGCGTCCAGCACGAAGTCGTCCAGCAGGGTGTCGGGGTCATCGGAGAAGCCGCCGCCGAGCAGGGCGATGGTGGGTGTGCGGGCCATGGGACCTCGATTCCGGGTCGTCGCGGGGAGCTGCGCCGGACCATCGTCGCGGAGCAGCTGACAGCACGTCTTACATACTTCTCAGTAACAACCCCTAGCGGCGCCGCCGTCCACGCCTTTATGGTGCGTGGCATGCCGCACCTGCCCGATGTCCTGTTGTGGTCCGTACCTGCCTTCGTCCTGCTCGCCGTGGTGGAGATGGTGAGCTATCGCCTGCATCCCGACGAGGATGTGGAAGGCTATGAAGCCAAGGACGCCGCCACCAGCGTCGGCATGGGCCTGGGCAGCCTCGCGTTCGATGCGCTGTGGAAGATCCCCATCGTGGCGATCTACGCCGCGGTCTACGAACTCACCCCGCTGCGGATACCCGTGCTGTGGTGGACGCTGCCGCTGATGCTGCTCGGTCAGGACTTCTTCTACTACTGGTCGCACCGCGGCCACCACGTCATCCGCGTGCTGTGGGCCTGCCATGTGGTGCACCACTCCAGCAAGAAGTTCAACCTCAGCACCGCCCTGCGGCAGCCCTGGACGACCTGGACCGTCTGGCCCTTCTACGTCCCGATGATCGCCCTCGGTGTCCATCCCGCCGCGATCGCCTTCACCTCCGGGGCCAACCTCGTCTACCAGTTCTGGGTGCACACCGAGCGGATCGGCAAACTGCCCCGGCCCTTCGAGTTCGTGCTCAACACCCCGTCCCACCACCGGGTCCACCACGCCTCGCAGGGCGGCTACCTGGACCGCAACTACGGCGGGATCCTGATCATCTGGGACCGGATGTTCGGCTCGTTCGCCGCCGAGACCGAGCGGCCGGTCTACGGGCTCACCAAGAACATCGAGACCTTCAACCCGCTGCGGGTGGCCACCCATGAGTACGCGGCCATCGCACGCGACATACGGGCCGCGGACAGCTGGCGCGAGCGCGCCGGGCGGGTGTTCCGCGGGCCGGGCTGGCAGCCGGCCCAGCGGGCGGCCGTCGGGGAGAGCCCGAAGGCCGGCCGGCCGGGTGCCGAGGCGCGTGCCTCCGTCGAGGAGCCGGCCGCGTGACCGCCCGGTGGCCGCGGGCCGTACGGCCGCTGTTGTGGGCCTTCGCCGTACTGGCCGTTGTGCACCTGGCGGCGCTGCTCGCCGGCGTCCCGGCCGTCGGGCAGCTCACCAAGCCCGCGCTGATGCCGGTGCTCGCCGGATACGCGCTGGCGCGCGGCGGCCCGCCGCTGCTCGCCGGTGCGCTGCTCTTCGGCTGCGGCGGCGACACCTTCCTCCAGATCGGCGGGGACCTCGCCTTCCTGGTCGGCATGGGCTCGTTCGCCGCGGGGCACGTCTGCTATCTGCTGCTCTTCGCCCGGTACGGAACGGCGCCCTGGGGCGGACGGCGGGGGCGGACGGCGGCGGCCGGTGCCGCGTATGCCGTACTGCTGGCCGGCACGGTCGTGCTCCTGTGGCCGGACCTCCCGGCAGACCTGCGGATCCCGGTCGCCGGCTACAGCCTGCTGCTCACCGCCATGGCGTTCGGCGCGCTCCGGGCGGGCCCCTGGGCCGCCGTCGGCGGGCTGCTCTTCCTGCTCTCCGACACCCTGATCGCGAGCGGTATCGCGCACTGGCCGCAGCTGCCGGGCCCACAGTTCTGGATCATGTTCACCTATGTCGCGGCCCAGTACGCGCTGGCCGAAGGGGTGTTGCGCGCCGCCGCCACGGCCCCGCGGCCCGCACCACACCGGACGCAGACGCCCCGGACGGCAGGCGTACCGTAACCGGGTACACCCTCCGGATACGCAAGGACAACGCCCCGCATGCGCGCCACCACCATCCACGCCGCCCACGACATCCGCATCGACGAGGTCCCCGACGCCGCCGTCCTCAAGCCCCACGACGCCGTGGTGCAGGTGCTGCGGTCCTGTATCTGCGGCAGCGACCTGTGGGCGTACCGGGGCGAGGCCGAGCGCGAGGCGGGCCAGCGGATCGGCCATGAGTTCCTCGGGGTGATCGCCGAGACCGGCGCCGAGGTGTCCGGTCTCGCCGTCGGCGACCTCGTGGTGGCGCCCTTCATGTGGTCCGACGGCCGCTGCGAGTACTGCGCCGACGGTCTGACCACCTCCTGCGTGGACGGCGGCTTCTGGGGCGAACCCGGCTCCGACGGCGGCCAGGGCGAGGCCGTCCGGGTGCCGTACGCCGACGCCACCCTGGTCAAGCTGCCGGCCGAAGCGGCGGGCGACGACCGGCTGCTGACCGGTCTGCTGGCGCTCTCCGACGTCCTGGGCACCGGCCATCACGCCGCCCTCGGCGCGGGCGTACGGCCCGGCTCGACGGTCGCGGTGGTCGGGGACGGCGCGGTCGGCCTGTGCGGGGTGCTGGCCGCCAAGCGGCTGGGCGCCGAGCGGATCATCGCCCTCGGCCGCCACCGGGCACGTACCGATATCGCCCGGACCTTCGGCGCCACCGATGTGGTCGCCGAGCGCGGCGAGGCGGCCGTCGCCGCGGTCCGTGAGCTGACCCGCGGCCAGGGCGCCCACGCCGTCATCGAGGCGGTCGGCACCGAGCAGTCGATGCGCACCGCGGTCGGCATCACCCGGGCCGGCGGGGCCATCGGCTGGGTCGGCGTGCCGCACGGCAGCGGCAGCGGCCTGGACATGCGCGCCCTCTTCGACCGCAACATCGCCGTACGCGGCGGTGTCGCCCCGGTCCGCAGCTACATCCCGGAACTCCTCCCCGACGTCCTGGACGGCACCCTCGACCCCGCACCGGTCTTCGACCTCACCGTCGACCTGGCGGGCGTCCCGGACGGCTACCGCGCCATGGACGACCGCACCGCACTGAAGGTGCTGGTCAAGCCCTGACCGGCGGCTCACGCAGGCGCGGGCCCGTCCGGCCGGACGGGCCGCCGCTTGGGTCTCCCTCCGTGGGAGACCCGACAGCGGACGGCATGAACGAGGACGGCACGGGCCTGCTCACGATCGGCGCGCTGGCGCGGCTGACCGGCCTCCCGGTCAAGACGATCCTCCCCCGAGCTCTTGAGGAACAGGGGGGACCCCCATCTGGTCGGACCAGGACCTGCTGCCGCCCGCCGCCCGCACCCCCGCGGGCTACCGGCTCCACGGCCCGGACGCCCCGGCCCGCCTGGAGATCGTGCGCAGTCTGCGCGACCTGGGCATCGGGCTGGCGGCGATCCGGTCCGTACTGCACCGCGAGCGCACGGTCGCCGAGACGGCGGCGCAGTGGGCGGACGCGCTGGACGCACAGATCCCCAACCCTTCAGTTGCAGCGCGCCGTGCTGCGTGCGGTGGCCGCGCGGGGGAGCGCAGCAGAGGAGCTGCCGAACATGACCGAACTGGCCCGTCTGTCGGCCCGGGAACGCCGCCGGATCATCACGGACTTCGTCGAGGACGCCCTCGACGGTGTGCACGCCCCCGCCTACCGCAGCGGTCTGCCGGCCGCCGTCCCCGACCTGCCCCCCGCCCCGCCCGGTGCCGGCGCAGTGGACCGGCTGGCGGCCTACCTCGGCCGCGACCCGGCCTGACGCCCGCCCGTGTGCACCGCACGGAAGAGGGCCGGGTGACACACCACCCGGCCCTCCCGCGTCCCTCCCGTCTACCGTCCGGGAGTTACTTCTTCACCGCGTCCAGCGCGTCGACGATGCCGTAGCCGTAGTGGCCGTTGACATGCTTGGTGCCGGTGCAGGTCGCGTCACCCGTGGGGCAGCCGGGGTTGTCCGCCTGCTCCTTGAGGAGCCACTGGATTTCCTGCGGGCTGGACTTCGGGTGGGCGCTCTTGAGCAGCGCCGCGACGCCCGCGACATGCGGGGTCGCCATGGACGTGCCGGCCAGGTAGGCCCAGTCGCCGCCCGGCATGGTGGAGAGGATGTTGCCGTTCTTGGCGGGCAGCTCGGGCACCTGCTTCGAGTCACCGCCCGGCGCGGCCACATCGATCTGGCCCAGGCCGTAGTTCGAGTAGTAGGACCTGAGCTTGTTGACGCCGGTCGCCGCGACCGTCACCGTGCCCGGCAGCTGGGTGGGAACGTCCCAGCAGGTCTTCGGGTTGATGGTGCGCTCGACGGGGGTGGAGTCGTTCGGGCTGGAGGCGTCGGGAAGCTGGGGCGCCGCCAGGTCGAGGTTGGAGTTGCCCGCCGCCGCGATGTTGATCGCGCCCTTGCGCTGGGCGTAGCTCGCCGCACGGCCGACCGCGTCGATGATGGCCGCCTGGTCGGCGTCATCCTTGCAGTTGAACATCCACGGGTCGACGTAGTAGCTGTTGTTGGTGACCTCGACGCCGTGATCGGCCGCGAAGACGAAGGCACACACCACGCTCTCGGCGTAGAAGAGGCTCGTCTCCGGCTCGCTGACCTTGAGGGCGGAGATCTTCACACCCGGCGCGACCCCGGCCACACCGGCGCCGTTACGGGCCGCGGCGATCGTGCCCGCGACATGGGTGCCGTGGTAGTCCTCGTCCGGGTTCCAGGGGCGCCAGGCACCCTTGGAGGTATCGGCCACGCCGCCCACGCAGTTGGCGGACTGCTTCGCCGAGAAGTTGGGCTTCAGATCGGGGTGGGTGTCGTCCACACCGGTGTCGATGATGGCGACGGTGACGTTCTTGCTGCCCGGGTTCACCTTCGCGGCCTTGTCGGCCTTGATGGCGGGCAGGTCCCACTGGAGCGGTTCGAGCGGCTCCTCGCCGTTCGCCTTCGCCGCCTTGCCGGCCGCCATGAGCTGGGACTTCGGCAGGTCGATCTTCTGCGGCTTGCCGACATCGGTGGTGCCCTGTGCCTTCAGCGGCGCGGTGCGGGTCGCGCCCGCCGACTGCACGCCCGGCACCGTCCTCAGGGAGGCGGCGAACTGCGGGTTGGCCGAATGGACGACGATCACGCCTATCTGCTCATGGGCGATGATCACCTTCCCTCCGGCCTTGGCTATCGCCTTCTCGACCTTGCCGACCGCGGCATGACCGGGCGTGGTGTTCACGACGTACGACAGCAGCGGGCCGTCGGCCGAGGCGGCGGCGGCCGGGGCGGAGTCCTGGGACGCGGCGGTGGCCGCGTTCGGGAGGAAACCGAGGGACGCCGTCAGAGCCAGTCCGAGCGGTACGGCCAGCGCCCGCATGCGTCTGGATCGGGGATGTGCCATGGATACTCCACATCATCCGTGAGACCGCCCGTGGCGCGGTTTGCGCACGGGCGGATGCAATGAGATGTGAAGTTATCGGCGATCACTCCTGCGCAGCAATGGAATGCGGAGAAAAAACGGGGAGAAAACCCGCCAGGAGCGTGGAATTGATAGCGCGTCAGCCGATGTCGGCACCGTTCCGGCAGGTCGGCAGGGCCGTTCAGCCGTGGCGTCGCAGCGTGGTGATGCTCAGCGGAGGCAGCGAGATCCGCGGACCGTACCAGCGGCGCACGGCCGTGGCCGTCTCCGGCCGTGGCTGTGACGGGGCGACGGCGAGCGGCGCCGGCAGCCGGATGCTGCCGTAGGGGCGCCGGCGGGGAGCGGGTGGCTGCGGGGCCTGCTGGGGCGGCGGATTCACACCGGGCTCAACGAAGCACCCCGCGTGCGGTGGCGGTCGGCGGGGGCATTCCCGGTTCTGGGATTCAACCAACGCACCCCTGTCGTATCGTCCGATGCACCTCTACCATGCGTGATCTAGATCACTTACGTGAGCTTTATTGCCGGCCCGGGCTCCACCTGCGCCGATCCGCCGGACCGGCACGGGAACCCGCCCCTTCGCGTCAGGAGATTCCGTGAGCGCCGCACCGACCCTCGACCCGGGAACGCACGAGCCGCCCGACTACATCCAGGTGCAGTCGAGTGCGGAATTCGATGAACTCCGCCGCGCACAGCGCTCGTTCGCCTTCCCGCTCACCGTCGCCTTCATCCTCTGGTACCTCGGGTACGTCCTGCTGTCGAGCTACGCCGGCGGCTTCATGGGCACCAGGGTCCTCGGCCACATCAATGTGGCGTTCGTCCTCGGCATCGGCCAGTTCGTCACGACCTTCCTCATCGCCTGGTGGTACTCCCGGCACGCCGCCGCCAAGCTCGACCCCAAGGCCGAGGCCATCAAGGCCCGTCTGGAGGGTGACGCATGAGCCCTCTCCAGCAGCCGCTCGTGTCCCAGCTCGCGGCCGGCGGCGCGAGCGAGCACCGCGCCCTGATCATCGCCCTCTTCGCGGTCTTCGTCGCCGCCACCCTCGGCATCACCGTCTGGGCCGGCCGGCAGACCAAGGGCGCGGAGGACTTCTACGCCGGCGGCCGGCAGTTCAGCGGATTCCAGAACGGCCTGGCCATCTCCGGCGACTACATGTCCGCCGCCTCCTTCCTCGGCATCGCCGGCGCCATCGCCCTCTTCGGCTACGACGGCTTCCTCTACTCCATCGGCTTCCTCGTCGCCTGGCTCGTCGCGCTGCTCCTGGTCGCCGAACCGCTGCGCAACTCCGGCCGGTTCACCATGGGCGACGTCCTCGCCTACCGGATGCGCCAGCGCCCGGTCCGTACGGCAGCCGGCACCTCCACCATCGTCGTCTCGATCTTCTACCTGCTCGCCCAGATGGCGGGCGCCGGCGCCCTGGTCACCCTGCTCCTGGGCATCACCAGCGAGGCGGGCAAGATCCTGGTCGTCGTCCTCGTCGGCATCGTGATGATCCTCTACGTGACCATCGGCGGCATGAAGGGCACCACCTGGGTCCAGATGGTCAAGGCGGTCCTGCTGATCGCCGGCACCCTGCTGATCACCTTCCTGGTGGCGCTGAAGTTCCACTTCAACCTCTCCGAACTGCTCGGCGCCGCGGCACAGAACAGCGGCAAGGGCGCGGCCTTCCTGGAGCCCGGCCTCAAGTACGGCGCCACCGCCACCTCGAAGATCGACTTCATCTCGCTGGGTCTCGCCCTCGTGCTGGGCACCGCGGGCCTGCCGCACATCCTCATCCGCTTCTACACGGTCCCCACCGCCAAGGCCGCCCGTAAGTCCGTGAACTGGGCGATCGGCATCATCGGCGTCTTCTACCTGATGACCATCGCGCTCGGCTTCGGTGCCGCGGCGCTCATCAAGCCGGAGGAGATCACCGCCGCCAACAAGGCGGGCAACACCGCTGCCGCGCAGCTCGCCGAGGTGATCGGCGGCGGCGCCGGATCCACCGGGGGCGCGGTGCTGCTCGCCGTCATCTCCGCGGTCGCCTTCGCGACGATCCTGGCGGTGGTCGCCGGCCTCACCCTCGCCTCGTCCTCGTCCTTCGCCCACGACATCTACGTCAATGTCATCCGCAAGAACCAGGCCACCGAGAAGCAGGAGGTCGGCGCGGCCCGCTGGGCGACCGTCTGCATCGGTGCCGTCGCCATCGTCCTGGGCGTCTTCGCCCGCGGTCTGAACGTCGCGGGCCTGGTGGCTCTCGCCTTCGCGGTCGCCGCCTCCGCCAACCTCCCGACCCTCCTCTACAGCCTGTTCTGGAAGCGCTTCACCACCCAGGGCGCCCTGTGGTCCATCTACGGAGGCCTCCTCTCCTCCGTCCTCCTGGTCCTCTTCTCCCCGGTCGTCTCCGGCAAGGAGACCTCGATGTTCCCCGGCGCCGACTTCGACGTCTTCCCGCTGGAGAACCCGGGCCTGATCTCCATCCCGCTGGGCTTCCTGCTCGGCTGGCTGGGATCGCTGCTGTCCGAGGAGGAACCGGACGTCCAGAAGTACGCCGAGCTGGAGGTCCGCTCGCTGACCGGGACCGGAGCCCACTGAGGCGGTCCTGCCGGCCGTCCCCACGGAGTCCGGGCGGGGGGCTGTCGTAGATCTCTACGACAGCCCCCCGCCCACCTCGTGCTTCTCCTCTCTGCTCCCTGTCACACCCATCGCGTAGGCTCGAAGACGTACTGATCCACCGAAGGAGACGTACGGAGCCATCACTCTTGGGGAGGGGGCCCAGTGCTCATCGACACTTACGGCCGCGTGGCCACCGACCTGCGCGTTTCGCTCACCGACCGGTGCAACCTGCGGTGTACGTACTGCATGCCGGAAGAGGGCCTGCAATGGCTCGCCAAACCCGATCTGCTGACCGACGACGAAATCGTCCGGCTGATCGGCATCGCCGTGCGGGACCTGGGCATCGAAGAGGTCCGCTTCACCGGCGGTGAACCGCTGCTCCGCCCCGGACTGCCCGGCATCGTCGAGCGCGTCGCCGCCCTCGCCCCGCGCCCCCAGATGTCACTGACCACCAACGGCATCGGCCTACAGCGCACCGCCGCCGCCCTCCGCGACGCCGGCCTGGACCGCGTCAATGTCTCCCTGGACACCCTGCGGCCGGACGTCTTCCAGGCCATGACCCGCCGCAAGCGGCACGACGACGTCCTGCGCGGTCTCGAGGCCGCCCGCGCGGCCGGTCTGACCCCGGTGAAGGTCAACACCGTCCTGATGCCGGGGCTCAACGACGACGAGGCCCCCGACCTGCTGGCCTGGGCGATCGCCAACGACTACGAGCTCCGCTTCATCGAGCAGATGCCGCTCGACGCACAGCACGGCTGGAAGCGCGACGGCATGATCACCGCGGGTGACATCCTCGCCTCGCTGCGCACCCGCTTCGCGCTCACCCCCGAGGGCCAGGACGAGCGCGGCTCCGCGCCCGCCGAGCGCTGGATGGTCGACGGCGGACCGCACCGCGTCGGGGTGATCGCCTCCGTCACCCGACCGTTCTGCCGCGCCTGCGACCGCACCCGGCTGACCGCCGACGGTCAGGTCCGTACGTGCCTGTTCGCCACCGAGGAGACGGATCTGCGCACGGCCCTGCGCTCCGAGGCCCCCGATGACGAGATCGCCCGCATATGGAAGCGCGCGATGTGGGGCAAGAAGGCGGGCTCCGGCCTGGACGACCCGTCGTTCCTCCAGCCGGAGCGCCCGATGTCCGCGATCGGCGGCTGAGCCGGCCGGGTCTCACGAGGGGCAGTGGCGCCGGTCCGGCGTCAGCGGCCGGCGGCCGGCGCCTCCCACTCCTCCAGCGTCACGACATCCTTGAGGAAGCCGCGCACCCCGAGGAACTGCGACAGGTGCTCCCGGTGCTCCTCGCAGGCCAGCCAGGTCTTGCGCCGGTCCGGAGTGTGCAGCTTCGGGTTGTTCCAGGCCAGCACCCACGCGGCGGCGGCGCGGCAGCCCTTCGCGGAACAGATGACGGAGCCCTCGGCGGCTTCCTGGGGATTCGGGGAGTTCACGGCCTCAACCCTACGTCCTGCACTCACCGCCCCGGGCCCGGCTTCTGCACCTCAGGGCCGTTGCGGACATGACGACGCCGGGCAGCCACGGGGGGAGCCGCCCGGCGTCGGTCCGTCGCTCCGACGGGGGATGCGGAGCGCGTACGCAGTATGTCACGGGGGATGGTGCGTAGTGCACCGGAACTCCATGATTGATCTGAGCTTTTCTTGAGCTTTGCAGACCGGGTGATGATCAGCTGTGGTCATGCGGAGGGGCGGAAGAGTCCGCCGCCGGCCGCTCCGGAACGGATTCCGCCGGAGCGTCGTCGGCGCCCGGCGTCAGCATCGGCCTGGTCGGGCCCGCGACGAAGGTCCGCGGGAGCGAAGGGGCGTTCTCCCGGCCCGCGTTGGCGATGACCACCGCGATATAGGGCAGCGCCAGGCCCAGCACCAACGTCGCGATGGCGATGGGCCGTTCGACGTTCCACAGCACGACGGTCAGCACCACGGCCACCGTCCGCACCACCATCGAGATCACATACCGCCGCTGCCGTCCGCGCACATCCTCGGACAGACCCTGCCGGGCCCCGGTGATCCGGAAGGCCTGGCCGCTGCTCTGCTTCCGCATCACGTTCCACCGCCTGGTCAGTCATGCCGGATTCTCCCCGGTATCCGGTCGGTTTCCACGGTACGCCCCGGCTGCGTCGCCTTCGAGACCGGGTCGTGCACCCCTTCGGCCGGGTCTGCCTGCGCACCTTGCATACGGCGGTCCCCGGCGTGCGCCGTAGCCGATGCGGAGCGACACTGACGAGGCGAGCGTCATCTGCACCGTGCCGCAAGAGGAGACGACATGACGTGGTTGTGGGCCATCATCGTGGGCCTGGTGCTGGGCCTGATCGCGAAGGCCATCATCCCGGGCAAGCAACAGATCCCGCTCTGGCTGACCGTGATCTTCGGCATGCTGGGCAGTGTCCTCGGCAACTGGGTTGCCACCGGCATCGGGGTCAACGACACCAAGGGCATCGACTGGATCCGGCACCTGCTGCAACTGGCCGGTGCGGTGGTCGTCGTCGCCGTCGGTGACCGTCTCTGGATGTCGATGCGGGGCCGCAAGAAACACGCCGCCTGAGGGAACGAGACGGGCGGCCGGCGCGCATCCCTGCACACCGGCCGCCCACACCTCTGCCGTATCAGCGGCCCTCGAGCTGAGCCAGCTTCCGGCCGGCCTTGAGGTACGCGACCCCGGCCGGGTCCGCCAGCTTCTCGGCCAGCACCTCACCCAGCGGACGGACCGAATCGGCCTCCGCGAGCACCACGGTCTGCTGCCCGTCCTCGCCCTCCACGACCAGCCGCAGCGCATTCTGCTTGGCCAGCCGCCGCGCCGCCGAGGCGCTCGGGGTGAACTCCAGGATCTTGGTCAGGACCGTGGCCACCGTCTCCGCGCCGTGCACGGCGACATCGACGACCGGCAGCGACTCCACATCGGAGAACGACTTCTTGGAGAACTGCGCGATGAAACCGGCCCGCGCCGCCATCGCCGCCTCCAGGCCGTACAGCGCGGCCACGACCTCGCCCGCCAGGACCTTCTTGAGGTCCATCGGGTGCAGCGAGCGGTCCGCGACCCGGCCCAGGGCGAGCGTGATCTCCCCGTCCGTCCACTCCGTCCAGGCCTTCAGGTACGGCTCCATCAGCCGGTCCGGCACCGACATGATCTTGCCGAAGACATCGTCGGCGGACGCGTTGAGCCCGACGTAATTGCCCTTGGACTTGGACATCTTGGCGCCGGTGCCGTCCGTGCCCTCGATCAGCGGCATGGTCACCACCAACTGCGGCTGCTGCCCGCGCAGCTCCATCAGCTTGCGGCCCATCTGGAGGTTGAGCAGCTGGTCGGAGCCGCCCAGCTCCACATCGCACGCCAGCGCCACCGAGTCCAGGCCCTGCGCGATGGGGTACAGCAGCTCCGTCATGGTCAGGCCGGAGCCGGCCGCGAGACGGTTGCGGAAGTCCTCGCGCTGGAGCAGCTGGGAGGCCGGCACCTGGGCGAGCAGCGAGAGCAGCTCCGGGAAGGTGTACGGCGCCAGCCACTCGCTGTTCTGCCGGAAGCTGACCTTCTCGAAGTCGAAGAAGGGCCGCACCTGTTCCCGGTACGTGGCGAGGTTGTGTGCGATGTCCTCGTCGGTCAGCGGCGGCCGCTCGGCCGTACGGCCCGACGGGTCGCCGATCTTGGCGGTGAAGTCACCGATGATCAGCGTGACGTCATGGCCCAGCCGCTGGAACCGGCTCAGGACGATCAGCGGCACCGCATGTCCCAGGTGCACATCGGTCGCCGTCGGGTCGATGCCCAGCTTGATGTGCAGGCCCTTGCCGGCCGCCCGGCGCTCCTCGATCCGCTCGGCGAGCTTCTCCACGCCCGGCAGGACCTCGACCGTACGGGCCGCGATCAGCTCGGCCTGCTCCTTGGCGGGCAGGTCCGTCAGGTCGAGATAGCGCCGCGCGCCCGTCTCCTTGAGCAGCTCCTGGACCGTGGCGTCCGAGGAGAGGTCGGCGGAGAGCTGGGTGGTGGCGCGGGCGACGGATTCGCCGAGGCGTGTCATGGCGTTCCTGATCGATCGTGGTTCCCAAACGGGAGGACAAGCGGACAGTCTATTAGCCCCGTACGACACTCCCGCGCCGTCCGCCCGCAGGTCCGCCCGCCGCCCGTCCGGCCCGGCCGTCCCGTCGCCACCGGCCGGGCGTGCGCCCACGGCCTCACACCCCGCGGCTGACCGAGCTCATATTGAAGTCCGGGACGCGCAGCGCCGGCATCGCGGCGCGGGTGAAGTAGTCGCCCCACTCCCGTGGCAGGGTCCGCTCCGTACGGCCCGCCTCCACCGCCCGGGACAGCAGATCCACCGGCGACTCGTTGAACCGGAAGTTGTTCACCTCGCCGACCACCTCGCCCTTCTCGACCAGGTAGACGCCGTCCCGGGTCAGCCCGGTCAGCAGCAGCGTCGCCGGGTCCACCTCGCGGATGTACCACAGGCAGGTCAGCAGCAGTGTGGGACCGTCATGGCCGGCGGCTGCCACCATCTCGTCCAGCGAGCGTGAACTCCCGCCCTCCAGAAGGAGGTTGTCGATGCCCGGGGCGACCGGCAGGCCGGTCAGTCCGGCGCTGTGCCGGGTGGTCGGCAGCCGGTTGAGCACGCCCTCGCGCAGCCACTCCGTGGCCGTCAGCGGCAGCCCGTTGTCGAAGACCGAGGCATCGTCGCCGGAGGAGTGCGCCAGGACGAACGGTGCGCACTCCAGACCGGCCGCCCACGGGTCGCTGCGCAGCGTCAGCGGCAGCTCGCTGAGCCGCTCGCCCACCCGGGTACCCGCCCCGGGCCCCGTCGCCCCGCCGTTGCCGTCGGACGGCCGGGAGAAGACCGTACGGCCCTCGGCGGCGTCCCGGGCGCCGGACGACCACATCTGGTAGACGAGCAGGTCGGCGACGGCGGTGGGCGGCAGCAGTGTGTCGTACCGCCCGGCGGGCAGCTCGATCCGCCGCTCGGCCCAGTCCAGCCGCCGGCCCAGTTCGGTGTCGAGCAGCCGCGGATCGACGTCGGTGAAGTCGCGGGTGGCCTGCCCGGCCCATGCCGAGCGGGTGCGGTCCGGAGACTTGGCGTTCAGCTCCAGCGTCCCGGTGGGCTGGTCGTGCCGCAGCCGCAGCCCGGACGAGGTCCCCAGATACGACGAGACGACATCGTGCTGGGCGAAGCCGTACAGCTCACGGCCGCCGGCGCGGGCCTGCCGGAAGGACTCGCCCAGCGCCGGGGCGAACGCCGCGAACACCTCCGAGGAGGTCTCGGCCGGTGCCTCGGTGAAGTCCGCGGCCGCCTTCTCACCCCCGACCAGCGGCTGGGCGTCCTCGGCGGGCCCGGCGTCCCGGGCGGCCGCCTCGGCGGCCCGCACCAGCGGCTCCAGGTCGTCCGCGGTCACCGCGGAGCGCGAGACGACGCCGGAGGCCGTGCCCTGGCCGCCGTTCACGGTCGCCACGACCGTGAGGGTGCGGCCGCGGGTGACGCCGTTGGTGGTGAGCGCGCTGCCCGCCCAGCGCAGATTGGCGCTGGAGTGCTCATCGGCGATGACCACACAGCCGTCGGCCCGGGACAGCTCCAGGGCCCGCTCGACGATCTCGTGCGGCCTGTTCCTGCGCGGCGTACGCATGCTCATCGACCGGCCTCCTGTGTGGTGTTCGGACTGTGCCATTGCGGGGGACAGCCCCCGGGCGCGACCGTGGTCATCGAACCCCGGAAGTCGGTGCTGGCCGCCCGGCAGGCGACGTCGCGCAGCTGTCCGGCCGGCCGGTCGTTCTCGATCCGGTGGAAGCGCTGCCCGGTGAACCGGAAGTTCACCGGCAGGGCGGAGGGCATACCCCTCTGACGGGTATTTGTGCAGGTCAGGCGGCTTTTCATGGTCTACCCTCAATCCCTGTTCATACCGGTTCACGCCGGACTGTGCGGGGTCTGGTGATGACTTGGTGTCGACCTGGGAGCAGAGCTTATCGAGGGGCTCCCAGGCCGGCGGGAGCTCTGCGGAGCAGGAGGTACAGAGCAGACGGAGGAGCGCCCGGGAGTCCTCCGGACGGACCCTCCAGCAGGCATCGACAGTCAGTGGTGCTTAGCGTCACCAGAGAGCGCAGGGCTCCCGGGCCTGCTCGTGCTGCCGGGAGCTCCCGGGCGGCTCAGGCCTTCGGCACATCGCAACGGAGAGACGATGGCGGAGCGAAAGCCGTTCGCTTGCGAGGCCATGAGGCGGACGAACCGCACCCTCCCTCATGGGCCGCGAGCGCTGTCGTATGGCTGACGTGGCGGAACCACGGGCCGACCCGGGGCGCCGGCCCCACTTGGGAATGCAGGCCGGTGAACTCGACGGCAAGTGGTATGCGAAGTACTGGAATCCGGTGATGGCGCCGCTGCCGGAGCACGTCAGGGAGGCACTCGCACTCGGGCCGCAGGCGCCTCCGCGGTGCCTGGAATTCGACGCTGCCGGGACGCTGAGCGACGCCGGCTACCACGACCTCGAGAACGGCTACAGCCTCTTCGAGGACGGTGCCATGCACATCGCCACGCTGACCCGTATGCCCGGGGTGTCCCCGGCCATGCTGGACTGGTGGTTCTGGTGGCACGCCACGGAGACCCAGCGGTACAAGCTGTGGTACCCGCGAGCCCACGTGTACGCCGAATGGTCAGGAGACCCGGCGGACCGACGTGCCCCGTACCGCGAGAGATACATCGGGGGCACGTCGTTCGTCGACGAATACGTAGGCAGCGCCCTCGGTGAACTCGCCATCCGCTTCGTCCGGCCCAGCAGGTTCGGATTCAGCGAGGACAGTCTCGGTCCGGACGAGGCGACCGCGGTCTGCGGTGTGGTCGGGCTGTCCCGCGTCCCGCTCGACTGGGGCCACTTGATTCATCACGTACGCCGGGTGCGGGACGGTGCCGAGATGCGCTCACGTTTCTGGATGGGCGGCTCATACGTCTCTCCTCGTGGAGGAGCATCCCTGACCGGTGAGCTCGAAACGGCCGCTGACGACGTGCGGAAACTCGGAGCGGAGCACGCTCGGGCCATGGTCGTTCACTGCTCCCAGGAGATGAACCATCTCGCCGCGTTTCTCCCGGAGATCTTCGATGAGTTCACCCGTGATGAAGGGCGCGAACAGCCGTGAAGAGCGGTTCTGGCGCGGGAAACAATGCACGGAAGACCCCAAGAGAGAGGGCGCAGGGAGAGGGCATGACGTCTCGCATCGAAGGCAGGGTGTTGCGGCGGGGTGACTATCGCTACGAGAGTCTGCGTCGTGAAGCCTGCTGGCACGCGGGGGTACCGGACCGATACCCCGAAGTGATCGTGCTGGCGAACCACGAGGACGATGTCGTCGGAGCGGTCAGGCTCGCCAGGCGGGAGGGCCTGCGGATCGCGGTGCGCTCCGGCGGCCACAGCTGGTCCGCCTCGCACCTGCGTGACGGCACGGTACTGATCGACCTCTCGAACCTGCGGCACGTGACGGTCGACCGGGAGGCCATGACCGGCACCGCCCAGCCCGGCATCAAAGGATCAGAGTTCAGCTCGATGCTGGCAGGTCAGAACCTGTTCTTTCCCACGGGGCACTGCTCAGGCGTCTCGCTCGGCGGGTATCTGCTTCAGGGCGGGTTCGCCTGGGCCGGGCGGGACTACGGACCGGCCTGCATGTCGGTCACCGGCATCGACGCGGTCACCGCCGCCGGCGAGCAGGTCCACGCCGACGAGACGGAGAACCCGGACCTGTTCTGGGCGTCCCGCGGAGCCGGTCCCGGCTTCTTCGCCGTCGTCACCAGGTTCCACGTCAAGCTCCATCCGCGCCGGCGGATCACGATGAACAGCGGCTACTTCTGGCCGGCCTCGGCCGCGTACGACGTCTACCGCTTCGTGCACGAGACCGGCCGCCGGACGCCGACGGAGATCAATCTCCTGTGCAGCCGCGACCCGATGACCGACGATGAGCCGCTCATCGCCCTCAACGCGACGGCCTTCACCGACACCGAGGAGGAGGCCAGGGAGCAACTGTCGGTCTACGAGTCCTGTCCCGCACGCGCGCAGGCGCTGGCGACCCGGCTCAACGAGGTGACGGACACCGCAACCTTGAGCCGCTTCGGCACCGACCCGCACTACGACGAGACCAAGCGGTATCTGGCCGACAACATGTGGACCCACGCGTCGTTCGACGACCTGTGGCCCAACTTCGAGGAGATGCTGAAGACCTGGCCACCGGCACCGTCGCACCTGGTGATGTTCAACTGGGGAGGTCACGAAGGGCAGCCCGCACGGCCGTCGATGGCCTACTCCGTGGAGGACGAACTGTATTACGCGCTCTATGCGGCCTGGACCGATCCGGCCGACGACAGCACGTACACCAGGTGGGTCACCGACCACATGCGCGCGTGGGAGCCCTACGCCAGTGGCATCCAGCTGGCCGACGAAAACCTGCTCAACCGCCCGTACCGCTTCGTGACCGACGAGAACCTCCGTCGGCTCGACGATCTGCGTGCCACCTGGGATCCCGGCGGGATGTTCGTGTCCTGGCTCGGCCGGCCCGCCGGTGGGGGACCGGGCTAGGAAGTCAGGCTGCCGGAGGGGCGCTCACGTGGCTGTGCCCGTACCTTCCTCCTATGGACTTCCACATCACGGCGGAGGAGGAAGGCATTGTCTTCCGTATCGCCGAGCGCCTCCGGGCCGGTGACTCTCCGACGGACGACGACCTGGCCGAAGAGCTGGGGGACGAGGTCCGGCCGGATCTCCGGTCTCTGCTGGCAAAGGGGTGGATCGTCGTCGATGCGGACCGCTCCCTGAAGCTCTCCACGATTGCCCAGGCGGCTCTTTCCAGTCGGCGCGACGTCGGGGGTTCTCCGGCGTGAGGACGCCCCGTTCGGGCGGCCGCCGAGGGCGCCCGAACGGGGCTTCACCGATGCCGGACAGGCACTACCGGGCAGGCATGACCGGACAGAACTACGGGACAGGACTACGGGACAGCCCTCAGTCGTCGTTCGTGCCGTCGTTCGTGCCGTCGTCGGGTACCCAACGCAGCACGTCGCCGGGCTGGCACTCGAGTGTGCGGCAGATCGCGTCGAGCGTGGTGAACCGCACCGCCTTCGCGCGACCGTTCTTCAGGACGGCGATATTGGCCGGCGTGATACCGACGGCAGCGGCGAACTCGCCGACCGACAGCTGGTGTTTGGCGAGCTGGAGGTCGAGGTCGACGATGATGGCCATCAGATCACCTCGGCGATCTCGGTCTCCAGATCCGTCGCCTTGCGCAAGAGGCTGCGCATGATGACGACGAGCATCGCGAACGCCGCCCCCACGCCGACACTCGCGACAGCGGCGGCCAGGGCCCCGATGAGCTCCATGCCGTCGTGGGGAGAGGGAATGTCGGCCACGGCCAGATGCCCGGTGACTCCGATCGCCAGCAGCGTCGCCACGATCGAGGCCCCGATGATGGTGTCCACCCATCGGAAGGCCAGCGGCGTGAAGATCGCGCCGCGCCGGACCATGGCGAGCAGCATCCACACCGCGACCAGCGCGACTTGGACGCAGACGATGCCGATGATCGCCACGGTCACGTACGGCGCGGCGAAGGGGGCGTAGGGAGGGAAGCGGTCGACCTCATCGGCCGCCGTCGTCGGGATGACGACGACCTGGCCGAAGAGGCCGACGGCGATGGCGGCGACGACGCCGATCCGGAGCGTGGCGATGAAGAAGCGATGCATGTATCGATTATCGATTGCTTTCTATCGAAAATCAATCGACCTCGCGCGGGGGCGTCCAGCGACACACGAGGCAGATGAGGCACATGAAGCACGTGAAGTACGTGACGTGGGTGAGGTGTTGGCCGGTTTCCGGCGTCTCGCCTGCCCGGCCGGCACTTCGTACGCTGAGAGCTCCCGTGCGCTGGAGGCGCAAGACGCTATGAGAGAGCACATGGACCATTGGGCAGCTGGCGGCCCGTACCGGACTGCCGGTGAAGACGGTCCGGTACTACTCCGAACTACTCCGACATCGGCCTGCTGCCCGTCGCTGAGCGAAGCGCCGGGGGCCACCGCCGCTACCGGACGGAAGCGCTGGAACAACTGCACCTGGTCCAGCGGCTGCGCGCGCTGGACACCCCGATCGCCACCCTCGCCCAGCTCGCTTCGGGCGAACGCGGCCTCGGCGACGTCATCGCCGACGAGATGGGCCTCGTGCGGAGCCGATTGACCGAACTCCACTGGCGCCAGGCCATCCTGGAGGCGCTGGACAACTGCTCCGCACGGGAGCGGCTTCGCCGCCTGGAGGTGCTGTCCCGGGTCCAGCGTCTGCCGGAAGCCCAGGACCGGCTCGCCAGGGCATGGGGGCAGACGATCCCCGCTTCCGTACCGGCGCGCCTTGCCGACGCCGTCGCCGCGCAGGCCGTCCCGGAACCTCCGGAGAACCCCACCGCCGAAGTGGTCCTGGCCTACGCCGAACTGCACACACTCACCGGGCACCAGGACTTCCCCGTCTACTGGCCCTGCCCCCACGCACGCGACAAGGCGTCGCTGTACTCCGAACTCCTCGATACCTCCGAGCTCGCCGCCGACACGGTCGCCGACGGCCTGCCACCCCAGCCCGGAGAGGTCCTGGCCGAGCCGGCACCGGCGCGATGACGCCGTCCCGCCGACGGAACCCAAGAGCCGGTGGAGGCAGAGACCGGCCGCCCGACGCCGAGGTGCGACGCGTTTCAGTGCGGCCGTGACTGCGAGACCCCAAGGGTGCTGGGCGCCAGTGCGGCAGCTCAGGGGCTCGGTGGTCCGGGAGCCGGGATGAGGCTCGGTCGGGCGGGCCGGCCGAAGCGCACAGCAACGCCTGGTGAGTAGAGCACGCTCGCCGGTGTTCCGCTCGGCTCGGGCAGTCCCGCGGCCGTCACCAGGTTCTCGTGACACTCGATCAGCTCGGCGCGGTGCAGTGGCCACCGTGGGTGGGTGTTCGGCAAGTACATCGACTGTCCGAAGAAGCTGTTGTGCATGCCCCAGCGCGCGGTCAGGAAGTGCTCGAGTGCGGTGGGTTCCTCGATCCGTTCACCGAGCCGTACGGTCACGCTGCTGTGTGCGCCGCGCGGTCCGGGCCAGCGGCGACGGCTGTGGTAGCTGATCGTGTCGGCGCGGCGGCTGATGGTCATGCGGGACCACAGATACGGCAGTCGGAAGAAGGCCCGTGCGATCGCCACGGGTATGAGGCGGGAGGCGTCGAGCGAGCGGAAGACAACGCCTCGGCGCCCGAGGGCATCCACGGTGTACAGGCGCACGTTCGTCTCCGGGAAGGTGCCCAGATACGGCACACCGGGCAGCCGGAGCCATCCGACGCGATGCATACGGAAGGCGACCAACCCGACATAGGTGGCGCCGTCGAACGTATCGGGGACCGTACCTGCGGGCAGGAGCGGCGCGACGTCGGCGGGGTCGACGGCCCAGTGCACAAAGGCCAGATCCAGCCACGACTGGGTGAGGAGAGGGCGCGGCGTCGAGTGCGCTGGATCCGGGACCACGGGTTCAGGGGCGAGCGGGGCGGTCGACACTTCGGCAGCATCGCACACCCCCCATGCCCGGCTCCGGGGTGGTCCGTGCTCGACGACTGGGTGTCGGTCCGGGGCAGACTTCGGGCCCCTGTGCGCTGCCGCTCAGGAACGCCCCGACTCCTCCGCGGTGTTCAGGATGTTCACGTTCCGGAACAGCGCCGAGGGGCAGCCGTGGGACACCGCGGCGATCTGTCCGGGCTGAGCCTTTCCGCAGTTGAAAGCACCTCCGAGGACGTAGGTCCCGGGTCCGCCGACGGCCTCCATGGAGCCCCAGAACTCCGGGGTGATCCCCTGATAGGCCACATCCCGGACCTGCCCGCAAAGGCGTCCGTTCCGGATCGTATATGCCCTCTGTTCTGTGAACTGGAAGTTGTACCGCTGCATATCGATCGACCAGGAGCGGTCGCCGACGACGTAGATGCCGCGCTCCACCCCCGAGATCAGCTCCTCGGTGGACGGCCCGTCCGCAGCCGGCTGAAGCGAGACATTCGCCATCCGCTGGACCGGCACATGGCCCGGCGAGTCCGCGTACGCGCATCCGTTGGAGCGCGAGAAGCCCGTCAGCTTCGCCATTCGGCGGTCCAGTTGATAGCCGACCAGGGTCCCGTCCTTGACCAGGTCCCAGGACTGTGCGGCCACCCCCTCGTCGTCGTAGCCGATCGTGGCGAGCCCGTGCTCGGCGGTCCGGTCACCGGTGACATTCATGAGCGCGGAGCCGTACGCCAGCTTCCCGAGCTGGTCGAAGGTGGCGAACGAGGTCCCCGCGTAGGCCGCCTCGTAGCCCAGCGCCCGGTCCAGCTCGGTCGCGTGGCCGATCGACTCGTGGATCGTCAGCCAGAGGTTGGAGGGATCCACCACCACGTCGTACGCGCCCGGTTCGACGCTCGGTGCGCGCATCTTCTCGGCGAGGTGCTCGGGGATGCGGGCCAGTTCGCCGTCCCAGTCCCAGTGGTCCCCGGTCAGGTACTCCCAGCCGCGCCCGGCCGGCGGGGCGAGGGTGCGCATCGAGTCGAAGTCGCCGCTCGCCGGGTCCACCGCGACCGCCGTCAGCTGCGGATGCAGCCGCACCCGCTGCTGGGTGGTGCTGGTGCCCGCGGAGTCGGCGTAGAACTTGTTCTCCTGGACGGTCAGCAGCGAGGCGTCCGCATGGGTCACGCCCTTGGCGGCCAGCAGCCGCGCGCTCCACTCCGCCAGCAGCCCGCTCTTCTCGGTGTCGGCCACGTCGAACGGATTGATGTCGTAGGACGAGACCCAGGTGCGGTCCGGGTGCGCGGGTTCCTCCGCCAGCTCGACCCTGCCCCCGTCGGGGGTGCCCTCGGCGGAGCCGGCGGCCGCGAGCACTTTCGCCGACAGCTTGGCCATCGCCACGGCCTGGGAGGCCACCCGCGCCGCCGCGTCCATCGTGAGATCCACGCCGGCGGCGAAGCCCCAGGCCCCGCCGTGCACCACCCGGACCGCGTACCCGAGGTCGGTGGTGTCCGAGGTACCGGACGTACGGGCGTCCCGCAGCCGCCATGAGGCGCTGCGGATCCGCTCCAGGCGGAAGTCCGCGTGGTCGGCGCCCAGCGCGCGGGCGCGGGCCAGTGCCGCATCGGCCAGCGCGCGCAACGGCAGCGCCAGGAATGCTTCGTCAACGGCATGGGGTGCAGGCAAGGAGTCCTCCCGTGGTCGGCGCCTGCATCATGCCCTGCGGCGCGCCCGCGGCCCAGGGTGCGGTGGTGCGCGGCGTGGAGAGCCGGCCGGTGCGGCGCGGTGTCCCGGGCCTGTACGGCACGGCCCGCGGGAGCTGCCGAGGGACGGGCTCCGGTGGCCGTTCTGTGGAGACCCGACAGTGACCGGCGCGCGTGCCTGTCCGTGCTGGATTCCACCTAAGGGCTCTGTGACCGATAGTTTCGTATCGAACGCAGGACGGACAGAACACGGAAAGGGTGATCTCTTGAGCCGCTCGGTTCTGGTCACCGGAGGTAACCGCGGCATCGGCCTCGCCATTGCCCGTGCCTTCGCCGAGGCAGGCGACAAGGTCGCCATCACCTACCGCTCGGGCGAACCGCCCGCGGGGTTTTTGGCCGTGAAGTGCGACATCACGGACAGCGAGCAGGTCGAGCAGGCGTACAAGGAGATCGAGGAGAAGCACGGTCCGGTCGAGGTGCTGGTGGCCAACGCCGGCGTCACCCGTGACCAGCTGCTGATGCGGATGTCCGAGGAGGACTTCACCTCGGTCCTGGAGACCAACCTCACCGGCACGTTCCGGGTGGTCAAGCGCGCCAACCGGGCGATGCTGCGGGCCCGCAAGGGCCGGGTCGTGCTGATCTCGTCCGTGGTGGGCCTGATGGGCGGCGCGGGCCAGGCGAACTACGCCGCGTCCAAGGCCGGCCTGGTGGGCTTCGCCCGCTCGCTCGCCCGGGAGCTCGGCAGCCGCAACATCACCGTCAACGTCGTCGCCCCCGGCTTCGTCGACACCGACATGACCCGCGTGCTCACCGACGAGCAGCGGGACGGCATCGTGAAGCAGGTGCCGCTCGCGCGGTATGCACAGCCCGAGGAGATCGCCGCCTCGGTCCGCTTCCTGGCCTCCGACGAGGCCGCGTACATCACTGGAGCCGTCATTCCTGTCGACGGCGGATTGGGCATGGGTCACTGATCAGCATGAGTGGAATCCTTGCAGGCAAGCGCATCCTGGTCACGGGTGTCCTGACCGAGTCGTCGATCGCGTTCCAGGCGGCCAAGGTCGCCCAGAACGAGGGCGCCGAGGTCATCCTCACCGGCTTCGGCCGGCTCTCCCTCGTCGAGCGGATCGCCAAGCGGCTGCCCAAGCCCGCTCCGGTCATCGAGCTGGACGTCACCAACCAGGAGCAGCTGGACGGGCTGGCCGACAAGATCCGCGAGCAGCAGGGCGAGGACGCCCGCATCGACGGCATCGTCCACTCCATCGCCTTCGGCCCGCAGGGCGCCTTCAACTTCCTGGAGGCGGAGTGGTCGGACGTGGGCACCGCGGTGCAGGTCTCGGCGTACTCGTACAAGTCGCTGGCCATGGCCTGCCTGCCGCTCATGGAGCACGGCGGCGCGGTCGTCGGCCTCACCTTCGACGCGCAGATCGCCTGGCCGAAGTACGACTGGATGGGCGTGGCCAAGGCGGCACTGGAGAGCACCAACCGCTACCTCGCGCGTGACCTCGGTCCCAAGAACATCCGCTGCAACCTGGTCTCGGCCGGCCCGATCAAGTCGATGGCCGCCAAGTCCATCCCCGGCTTCGAGGAGCTGGCGGACGTGTGGAACCACCGCGCCCCGATCGGCTGGGACCTGGCCGACCCGGAGCCGGCCGGTCGTGGCGTCGTCGGCATGCTGTCCGACTTCTTCCCCCGGACGACGGGCGAGATCGTGCACGTCGACGGCGGTGTGCACATGATGGGCGCCTGACGCCCGCAGCGCATCCGTACTGCCCGTTCCGGTCCGCCGGGGCGGGCAGTACGCGTTTCCGGGGGAGGGGCTGCTCAGGGCCGCTGCCACCCGCCGAGGTGAGGTGCCCCGGGCGTCAGCCGCGTTCCGGGAGGCCGAGCCGGCAGCCGAAGGGGTGGGCGCTCGCCTCGGCGGCGGCCAGGTCGCCGTCACCCGCACGGATCGCCTCCACCAGCCGGGCATGGTCCATATGCGCCTCGGGCCGCAGCTCCTCGCCCACGTCGGCCCGCAGGAAGTCGCGCAGCACACCCCCGAGGTCGGCGTAGATCTCGGCCAGTACCTCGTTGTGCGAGGCCGCCACGATGGCCATGTGCAAGGTCGCGTCAGCCTCCACGAAGGCCTCCGCGCCGCCGGACTCCCAGGCCCGCTCGCGCCGCTCCAGCAGGTTGTCGATCTGCCGCAGGTCCTGCGCGGTGCGACGCTGCGCGGCGAGCCGGGCGGCCGCCGCCTCCAGGGCGCTGCGCAGCTCGGCGACGTGACCGGGCTCGGCCGCCGCGAACCGGCGGTTCATCACCCCGGCCAGTTCGCTGGTCGCCACCACGTAGGTGCCCGAGCCCTGCCGGATGTCCAGCAGCCCGTTGTGCGCCAGCGCTCGTACGGCCTCGCGGACGGTGTTGCGGGCCACCCCGAGCTGCTCGACGAGCGCCGGCTCGGTCGGGATCCGGGATCCCACCGGCCATTCGCCGGACGTGATCTGGGCGCGCAGCTGCGCGATCACCTGGTCGGCCAGCGCGGACCGGCGGGGCGAGGTCAGAGGCATGGCTGCACTCCGGGGTGAAGGTGCGGACGGACGGCGGCGCGGCGCCCGGCGGACCCTGCCGGTCCCCGGCGCGGACCGGCACAGCAGAGGCTATCGACATCGGCTGGACAAGCATTCATCCCATGATTCTATGATGGCGCCTATGGCAGACGACGACCTCGCGACCCTCGGCCCCGCCGCCGAGCCCCGTACGACCCCCGCCACCGGGCCCGCCGACGGTGCCGGACAACCGCAGCCGGGCCCCGCGGAAGCCGCCCCGCAGGCCCGCCCGGCGACCGGGCAGGCCGGCCGCCGGCTGCCGCGGATCGTGATCGCCGGTCTCGTCCTCGCCGCACTCAACCTCCGCCCGGCCATCACCAGCCTCGGCGCCCTCCTGGAGGAAGTCCGCGACGGCCTCGGTATGAGCGGCACCGTCGCCGGGCTGCTGACCTCCGTACCTGCGCTGTGCTTCGCCGCCTTCGGCTTCGCCGCGCCCCGGCTGGCCAGGCGCTGGGGGCCGGGTGCGGTCGTCTGCGCCGGTATGGCGGCGATCGCCGTGGGTGTCGCGATACGCCCGTACGCCGGCGGCACCGGCGGCTTCCTCGCCGCCAGCGCGCTCGCCCTGGCCGGCATCGCGGTCAGCAACGTCCTGATGCCGGTCGTCATCAAGAGCTGGTTCGCCGACCGGGTCGGTTCGATGACCGGGCTCTACTCCATGGCGCTGGCCCTGGGCACCTCGCTCGCCGCGGCACTCACCGTCCCCATGACCGAAGCGCTGGGCGGCAGTTGGCGGACGGGGCTGGCGGTGTGGGGGGTGCTCGCCGCGGCCGCCGTGCTGCCCTGGCTCGTGGTGGTACGCCGGCGCAGGGCCGCCGCCGCACCGGCCATGGACTCCGCGGCGGGCGCCGGGGAAGCCCCCCTGCGGATCACCTCGTCGCCGACCGCCTGGGCGCTGGCCGTCTTCTTCGGCCTCCAGGCCACCGCCGCGTACATCACGATGGGCTGGATGCCGCAGATCTTCCGCGACGCCGGGGTCTCGGCGGGCACCGCGGGGGTGCTGCTGGCGGTCACCATGGCGATGGGCGTCCCGCTCTCCTTCGTCCTGCCGCGGCTGGCGTCCCGGATGCGGCATCAGGGCCCGCTCGCGGTACTGCTCGGCCTCTGCGGCCTGGCCGGCTACGCCGGACTGTGGCTGGCACCGGCCGCCGGCGCCTGGGCCTGGGCGCTGCTGATGGGCATCTCCAACTGCGCCTTCCCGCTGGCCCTGACGATGATCGGGATGCGCTCGACCAGCTCCGCCGGGGTCGTCAAGCTCTCGGCCTTCGCGCAGAGCGTCGGCTATCTGATCTCCATTCCCGGACCGCTGCTGGTCGGCACGCTCTACCAGCACAGCGGCGGCTGGGGGCTGCCGATCGCCCTGATGGCAGGGCTGATGGTGCCGCAGATCGCGGTGGGTGTGCTGGCCGGCCGGGACCGGCGCATCGAGGACGGGAGCTGAGTGCGACACTGGGCGGTATGCCAGTGCTCGAACCGAATCCGCAGGGCGGCCAGAAGAAGCTGCTCCTCGTCCTGGGCGCCATGCTCGGCGTGACCGTCCTCGTCGCGATCATCGCGAGTATCGCCGCACCCTAGGGCCGGTCCCGGCCGGACCTCGGCCGAGGTCCCGCGCGGGGGACGGGTGGGGGTATCCCCGCCATCCCCCAGGGGGCCCGGGTCAGGGGTAAGTGGGTGGTTTCCCGGGTGGGAACGGCCACCGGAGATCCGTAGCTTCGAAGGACACCACACGCCGCGGTGGGCGCCGCAGCCGCGGCCGCGCAGCCCTTCGAGCCGCCCCGGAGGCGATCCGCATGTCCGCCGCGTCCAGACGGTCACCCTCGGCCAAGGCCTCCCGTCGGCGGACGCGGCTGCCGTGGTGGGCGCCCGCGCTCCCGGTGATCTCCTTCATGGTCCTGCTGGTGCTCGCCGCGAGCCCCGCCGCGGCGAGGGCCGCGAGCGCCCCGCAGGGCCTGCCCCCGCTGCTGGAACTCCTGGCCGGGATCCTCCGCGCCGGTGCCTGGTGACCGCCCGCGCCCGCGCGTAACCCAGCGGGGGGAGCACTTCAACACCCCGCGCCCCGCGCCGCCTTTCGTGCGAAGCTGGGACGCATGAGCGCCGATACACCCCGCCGGATTGTCCTTCTCCGACATGCCAAGGCCGAATGGTCGGAGACCAGCGATCATGAGCGTCCGCTCGCCGAGCGCGGCCGCAAGGATGCCCCGGTCGCCGGCCGCTGGCTGGCCGGAGCCGGGATCACCCCCGATCTGACCCTGTGCTCGACGTCAGCGCGTACCCGTGAGACGTGGAAGCTCGCCGTCCATGAACTCCCGCAGCGACCCAAGACCGTCTATGAGGAGCGGATCTACGAAGCCTCCCTGGGCGAGCTCATCGCGCTGCTGAACGAGACCTCCGACGACGTGACCGACCTGATGCTGGTCGGGCACAACCCCGGCGTGCACGCCCTCGCCGATGCGCTCTCCGGCGACGCCGAGGGCGATCTGCTGCCGAGGATGAACCGCAGCGCCTTCCCGACGGCCTCCCTGGCCGTGCTCTCCTTCAGCGGCTCCTGGAAGTCCCTCGAGCACGGTGTCGGGCGGCTGGTCGCCTACTGGACGCCGCACGAGTGATCCCGCCGCCCTGGCCGCGCGAAGCGTGCAGGGCAGCGGCACGGACGCGACGAGGGCCCCGGCAGTTTCTGCCGGGGCCCTCGTGCGTGCCAGGGAGACGGTGCTCGGCCAGGGGTGCGCCGGGCCCGGGCCTGCCGGGTCGGGCCTGCCGGGCCGGGCGCTCACCCGACGTGGGTGTCCGCCGCCTCGACCTCTTCGCGGGTGATGCCCAGCAGATACAGCACGGTGTCCAGGAACGGCACATTCACCGCGGTGTGCGCCGCCTCCCGCACCACCGGCTTGGCGTTGAAGGCGACACCGAGCCCGGCCGTGTTGAGCATGTCGAGATCGTTGGCGCCGTCACCGATCGCCACGGTCTGCGCGAGCGGCACCCCGGCCTGCTGTGCGAACTCCCGCAGCAGCCGCGCCTTGCCGGCCCGGTCCACGATGTCACCGGTGACCCGGCCGGTGAGCCTGCCGTCGACGATCTCCAGGGTGTTGGCCGAGGCGAAGTCCAGCCCCAGCTCCTCCTTGAGCGCATCGGTGACCTGCGTGAAACCGCCCGAGACGACACCGACTTGGTAGCCGAGCCGCTTGAGGGTGCGTACCAGGGTGCGGGCCCCGGGGGTGAGCCGTACTTCCTTGCGCACGGCCTCGACCACGGACGCGTCGAGCCCGCCGAGCAGCTCGACCCGGGCATGCAGCGACTGCTCGAAGTCCAGCTCACCGCGCATCGCGGCGGCGGTGACCTCCGCGACCTCGGCCTCGCAGCCGGCGTGCGCCGCGAACAGCTCGATGACCTCGTCCTGGATGAGCGTCGAGTCGACGTCCATGACGACCAGCCGCTGCGCCCGGCGCTGGAGCCCGGCCGCCACCACCGCGATGTCCACCCCGAGCTGTGCGGCCTCGGGGGCCAGCACCGTGCGCAGCGCCTCGGTCGCCGCACCGGAGACCGCGAACTCGACAGCGGTCACCGGATACTTGGCCAGCCGGAAGATCCGGTCGATGTTGCCCCCACTGGCCGTTATGGCGGCGGCGATGGCGGCCGCGGTCTCCGCGGTGAGCGGATGCCCCAGCACGGTGACGTGCGAACGTCCGGTGCCGCGCGGACGGTTGTCGCCCCGGCCGGAGATGATCTCCGCCTGGAGGTTCAGCGACTCGGCCCAGCTGTGCACGGTGGCCCGCAGGTCGCCCTCGGAGGAGCCGGTGGTGCCCTGGGCGGGGGAGGGGGAGGTGACCAGTGCGCACAGTGTGATGCGCCCCCGGGTCACCACCTGTTCGATGTCCACGACATCGACGGAGTAGGCAGCGAGGGTGTCGAAGAGACCTGCGGTGATGCCGGGCCGGTCCTTCCCGAAGATCTTGACGAGAAGGGTCGGTACGTCATCGCCCGGTACGGCGGTGGCAGGCGGGATCTGCGATGCGCTCATGGTGCCCTTACGGTAACCGCCGGGCGATCGCGTCCGTACGCGTGTCCGGGGTTCGGACCGGCACGGCCCGGTGGCGCCGCGCCCGCGCCCCCGCCGCCTGCGGCCCCGGCGCCCCGTCGATCGTTATGGAGTCGTGTCCGGCCGCCGGGCCAGGAGCACCTGCTCCGGTGCGCCAACACCCTTGCCGTGGTGACGGGTTCGGCACGTTCACGGAACGCGACCGCGACGGACCGCGCCGTCGATCGGGTATTCATCCTTTTCCTCCCATGATGCGGCCTCCGGGGCGGACGTGCAGGACATCCCCGGCGGGCCCTGCCGCACCCCGCCGCAGCCCATTCCGTCCGGAACACCCGTAATCCGGTGATCCCCGCCCGTTCATGGGTTCTTCCCGTGCTCCGGGGGAGTTTGACGGGCACCGCCGCGAGCCCCTTGCACCCCGGTCCCGTCCCGGTTTCCGGTCGGAGGGCCGAGCCTGAAATAGTTCCTCACGATGTTCGCCATCCCTGGACTTCCCATACAGGGCGTCACTCGGGGGACTATGTAATGGGGCATGGAGTGCCTGAACTCGTACTCGAATTGAACGGCAGGACCTGGACACTCGATCCGTCCCGGTCCTACAACGTGGGGCGTGATCCGCAGGGCGACATGGTGCTCGACGACGCCAGGGTCTCCTGGCGGCACGCCACCGTGCGCTGGGCCGGGCGCGGCTGGATCATCGAAGACCAGGGCAGCACCAACGGCACGTACGTCCAGGGCCAGCGGATCCACCAGATGGAGATCGGCCCCGGCTCGACCGTGCATCTGGGCAATGCCACCGACGGTCCCCGGGTGACCCTGTCCGCCGGGGCGCCGGCCGCCGACGCCTTCAGCGCACAGCCCGCGATGGCGCCGCAGCAGCAGGCCGCGCAGGGCTGGCAGGCGCCGCCCGCGCACCAGCCGCCGCCCGCCCAGCAGGGCTGGCAGGCGCCGCCGCAGGGCGGGCAGCAGCCCTACGTCCCGCCACAGCAGGCCCAGCAGCCTCCACAGGCCCAGCAGCCTCCACAGGCCACGCCTCCGCAGCAGTCCCGGCAGGCCCAGGAACGCCCCGCGCAGAACGCGGGCGGCGCGCCGGCCCACGGTGACCGCAGCCCGACCACGTTCCACCGCCTCGACACGGGCCGGGTGATGCGCATCGGCCGTGCGCTGGAGAACGAGCTGGTCGTCTCCGACCTCCAGGTCTCCCGCCACCACGCCGAGTTCCGTGCCACCCCCGACGGCCGTTTCGAGATCCACGACCTCGGCAGCCACAACGGCACGTACATCAACGGCCAGCCGGTCCCCAAGTCCGGCAAGGCGCCGGTCGGCCCGAACGACATCATCGGCGTCGGCCACTCCACCTTCCGGCTGGTCGGCGACCGCCTGGAGGAGTTCGTCGACACCGGCGAGGTCTCCTTCTCGGCCCGCCACCTCACGGTCACCGTCGACGGCGGCAAACAGATCCTCAAGGACGTCTCCTTCGGCGTCCCCGAGAAGTCGCTGGTCGCGGTCATCGGCCCCTCCGGCTCCGGCAAGTCGACGCTGCTCAAGGCGCTGACCGGCTACCGCCCCGCGAACCAGGGCGATGTCCTCTACGACAACCGGAACCTCTACAAGCAGTTCGCCGAGCTGCGCCAGCGCATCGGTCTGGTCCCGCAGGACGACATCCTGCACAAGGAGCTGACCGTCCAGAAGGCCCTCAAGTACGCGGCCAAGCTCCGCTTCCCCGGCGACACCGCGGAGGCCGAGCGCGAGGCCCGGATCGACGAGGTGCTCCACGAGCTCAAGCTCCACGTCCACAAGGACAAGAAGGTCACCTCGCTCTCCGGCGGCCAGCGCAAGCGCGTGTCGGTGGCCCTGGAGCTGCTGACCAAGCCGTCACTGATCTTCCTGGACGAGCCGACCTCGGGTCTCGACCCGGGCATGGACCGCGATGTCATGCAGCTGCTGCGCGGCCTCGCCGACGACGGCCGTACGGTCCTGGTCGTCACGCACTCGGTGGCCGAACTCGGCCTGTGCGACAAGCTGCTGGTGATGGCGCCGGGCGGCGGAGTGGCCTACTTCGGCCCGCCCGAGGAAGCACTCAACTTCTTCCAGTACGACTCCTGGGCGGATGTCTTCTCGGCCTTCGAGAACTACCGCGACTACGACTGGATGGGGCGCTGGCGCGGCTCCCCGCACTACCAGTTGTACGCCGCGGACATCGACGCCGTCGCCCCGCAGTCGGTCAATGTCCAGGTGCCGCCGGCCCGGATACAGAAGTCCCAGAGCTGGGGCTCGCAGCTGTGGACGCTGATGCGCCGCTATGTCTCGGTGCTCGCCTCCGACCGGGGTTTCCTCGGCCTGATGCTGATCCTCCCCGCGGTTCTCGGTGTGGTCTCGATGCTGATCCCCAGCGATTTCGGCCTCGGCTACGGACCGGTCAACAAGAGCCGCACCAACCGCGACGCGAGCACGATCATGCTGATCCTCGCGGTCGGCATGTGCTTCTCGGGCGCCGCCAACTCGGTCCGTGAGCTCATCAAGGAACGGGTCATCTACGAGCGCGAACGGGCCACCGGCCTGTCGCGGTCGGCGTATCTGATGTCCAAGGTGATCGTGCTCGGCGTGGTCACGGCCTTCCAGGGCGTGATCATCGCGGCGATCGGTTTCTCCACCCGGAACATGCCCGACGAGGGCCTCGTGGTGGCGAAGGCCCCGGCCATCGAGATGGCACTGGCGATCATCGCGCTCGGCTTCACCTCGATGATGTTCGGCCTGATCATCTCCGCACTGGTCAAGACCGCCGAGAAGACCATGCCGCTGCTGGTCATGTTCGCCATCGTCCAGGTCGTCTTCACCGGCGTGCTCTTCCAGCTCTTCGACACCGTGGGCGTCGCCCAGTTCGCCTGGCTGATGCCGTCGCGCTGGGCCGTTGCCGCGATGGGCGCGACCGCCGATATGAACACGCTCCTGCCGTGGGAGCCGGGCAACCCGGACCCGCTGTGGAAGCACCAGACCGGCGTCTATGTGATGGACATGATCATCCTGATCAGCCTGGGCATCGCGCTCGCCTTCGTCGTCGCGCGGCTGCTGCGCCGCCACGAGCCGGAGGTCATGCGCAAGTAGCGCCCTGCCGCATCCATGGCACGTCCGAGGGGCGGCACCCGACATCGGGTGCCGCCCCTCGGCGGTGTGTGCGGGACTGCGGACCGTCTGAACCGTCGGCTCAGTAGGCCGAGTTGACGTTGTCCATCGAGCCGTACTTGTCGGCCGCGTAGTTGCAGGCGGCGGTGATGTTGGCGACCGGGTCGTAGGCGTTCCAGGAGGTGCCCTCGACGTGGTACGCCTTGAAGGTCGGGGCGATCACCTGGAGCAGGCCCTTGGACGGGACGCCGTTGATGGCGTTGATGTCCCAGTTGTTGATGGCCATCGGGTTACCGCTGGACTCCCGCATGATGTTGCGGTGGATGCCCTCGTACGAGCCGGGTATGCCCTTCTTGGCCATGATGTCCAGCGACTCGCGGATCCAGCCGTCCAGGTTGTCCGGGTAGGTCTTCTTGGCGGGCTTCGCGACGGGCTTCGCAACGGGCTTCGCGACCGGTTTCGCAGCGACCGCCTTCGGAGCGGCGGCGGGGATCGCGGTGCGTACGGCGGACCGGTTCGCGGCCGCCTTCGCCGCGCGCGCCTTCTCGGCCTTCACCGCCGCAGCCTTCTTGGCGGCGGCGGCTTCGGCCTTGCCCTCGGCGGCGGAGTGGTCGGCCTGCTTGGCGATCGTGGCCTGCTGGGCCTTGGCGGCGGTACCGACTGCGCTGAAGGCAACCGGCTGGACGTTCTCGACGGCGGTGGCCTGGCTCTTGCCCTGATCGGCGTCGGCACCGGGAACGACGGTGAAGACCAGAGCGGCGGCACCGGCTGCGGCGACACCGGCGACGGAGAGCTTGTGCGTCCGGGTCAGGCGGTGGAGACCAGAAGTGGCGTGCTGAGGCATGGCAGGACAGACCTTCCGATGGGGGACGCCGCACGGGCCGAGAGCGGTGGCAAACGCCGTATTCCGATCACGGCGCCGAGCGACGGGAGCCATTCTTAGCGGCAGGAAATTCCCCCGGCAAAGGTGTGACGTACGATGCGCGTTAGTGGAACCAGGGTGGCGGATATTGCATCCCGAATAAGACTTTCCCAGCTCATGCACTATTCGGGGGTCCACTAACCCGGCTCGTAAGTGACCTGCGTCCTATGCTCGGCGTCACAGTGTGAAGAGTTTCGTCTCGCCGGATGTAATTGCAAATGCACAGTCCGTATGCGTCAGATCTCCACCACGACCTGGTCGAGCGACATGTGAATCGGATCGGGCCCTTCGCATTCCGGCGCCGGACAGCCCACCGGAATCACCGCGAACGCCTTCCCGGTCCCGGGCCGGCGATCGTGTCCCGCTCGGTCCGGCAGCACCAGATGCAGATCACCGAATGCGTGCCACGGATAGCGCCGCCGGACCGCCGCCGCGCAGGCCCGCCCCAGCGCCTCGTCGTCGGCCACCGCCGCCCGCATCAGCAGAGGGGAGGCGGTGGGCTCGTGCAGCCCGGTGAGCGGGCCGTCCACCGCCCGCACCCCGCGTCGCGGCGTCACGACGAGGTCCGTCCGGCCCGCCGCGGCCCGTACCCGCCCGAACGGGGCCTCCAGTACCGGCCGCGCCCCGCCGGGCAGCCGCACCACCGCGCCGGCAGCTCACCGAAGGCGTGGTGGCTGACCTCGGCCGCACCCCGGCTCACCGTCAGCCGTACGGCGTCCCGGCCCAGGCCCCCCGCTGCTCGGCCGGAACCCGCGCCGACAGCTCCTCCGGGACGTGCAGCGCCTCGGCGGTCACCGGGTGCTCGCCCCGTCGGGCGCATCCGCCCCGGCCGCCCCACCCGCCCCGGCCGCCGCCGCATTCTCTTCGATAACTACATACCCTATCCCGATATAAGGGGACGAATCGGACGATCCGGCATTTCGGGCATTCTCGGTACAAGGGTTCGAATCGTATGTCTGCCCATTGCCGACATCCGCCGCATAAGACCTGTTCCCTGTATAAGGGGTGACTTCCTCATACGAGGCCAGGTAGGAGGAACTACGCAAGAGCGGCAAAACCTCCTGGAGAAGGCCGAGCGGTGCCACCGCATTCACCTCCAGCGCCACCCGCGGCCCGTCCAGCGGATGGTCCGGCGGCCGCACCAGCGGCTCGGCCCCCAGCGCGCTCGCGTTGTTCACCAGCAGAGCCAGTCCGCCCAGCTCACCCGCCGCGGCCACCAGCGCCGCCCGTGCCCGCCGTCCGTGACATCCCCGGGCAGCGCGACCACCCACGCCCCCGTCGCGCGGGCATTCGGCCTAGGCCGGTGGGCGTAGGCGGCAGCCGTCATCGGACCGATACGGGCTGGTCGCCCCGCCGGTACGGTGAGGCCATGACCAACGGAGCGGGAGCCGGGATCCCCGCGGTGAGCACCGCGATCCTGGCGATGAGCAGGCATCTGGAGGTGCGCGACGTCCTCAAGACGATCGTGGCCTCGGCCCGCGAGCTGCTGGACGCCGAGTACGCCGCCCTGGGCGTGCCCGACGACCACGGCGGCTTCGCCCAGTTCGTGGTGGACGGCGTCAGCGCCGAGCAGTGGAAGGCCATCGGCCCGCTGCCCCGCCAGCACGGCATTCTCGCCGCCATGCTGCACAACGCCACGCCCGAGCGGCTCGCAGACGTCCGCGAGGACCCCCGCTTCGGCGGCTGGCCGGCGGCTCACCCGGACATGTCCGACTTCCTCGGCCTGCCGGTCGCCGACGGCGACGAGATCCTCGGCGCCCTCTTCCTCGCCAACAAGCGCTGCTCCAAGACCCCTCCTTCCCGTGGGGACGGCTGCGGCTTCACCGAGGAGGACGAGCGGCTGCTCGGGATACTCGCCCAGCACGCCGCCATCGCGCTGACCAACGCCCGTCTCTACGAGCGCAGCCGCGAGCTGACCATCGTCGGGGAGCGCGCGCGGCTCGCCCATGAGCTGCACGACGCGGTCGCCCAGAAACTCTTCTCGCTCCGCCTCACCGCCCAGGCCGCCACGGCCCTGGTCGACCGTGACCCGGCCCGCGCCAAGGACGAGCTGCACCAGGTCGCCGCGCTGGCCGCGGAGGCCGCCGACGAACTGCGGGCCGCCGTCGTCGAACTGCGGCCCGCAGGCCTGGACGAGGACGGCCTGGTCGCCACCCTGCGCTCCCAGGCCCAGGTCCTGGACCGCGCCCACTCCGCGCGCGTCACCTTCGCGGCCCACTGCGTCCGGGCCCTGCCCGCCGCCCAGGAAGAGGCCATGCTGCGGGTCGCCCAGGAGGCGCTGCACAACGCCTTGCGGCACTCCGGTGCCGGACATGTCGAGGTGACGCTCACCCGGAACGGCCAGGGCGCCCTGCTGCGGATCGCCGACGACGGCTGCGGATTCGACCCCGGTACGGTCCGCCGGGCGGGCCGCCACCTGGGCCTGGTCTCGATGCGCGACCGCGCGGGCGGCGTCGGCGGAAAGCTCACCGTGGAATCGGAGCCCGGCAAGGGCACCGCTGTCGAGATGGAGGTGCCCGGTGGCTGACAAGGACAGGGACGGTGCGAGGGGCGTCCCCCGGGACGCAGCCGGGGCGGGCTCCGGCCGTCGGGCGGCGGGCGGCGGCCGGGCGATCCGCGTACTGCTCGTCGACGATCACCAGGTCGTGCGCCGCGGACTGCGGACGTTCCTGGAGATCCAGGACGACATCGAGGTGGTGGGCGAGGCCTCCGACGGCGCGGAGGGCATCGCCGCCGCCGAAGAGCTGCGCCCGGACGTCGTCCTGATGGACGTCAAGATGCCCGGCATGGACGGCATCGAGGCGCTCCGCACACTGCGCGAACTGACCAACCCCGCCCGGGTGCTGGTGGTGACCAGCTTCACCGAACAGCGCACCGTCGTCCCGGCGCTGCGCGCGGGCGCGGCCGGCTACGTCTACAAGGACATCGATCCGGAGGCGCTGGCCGGTGCCATCCGCTCGGTGCACGCGGGCCATGTGCTGCTCCAGCCCGAGGTGGCCGGTGCCCTGCTCGCCCAGGAGGAGAACAACGGCGGCCAGGGGCGCGGTACTTCCCTCACCGACCGGGAGCGCGAGGTGCTCGGCCTGATCGCGGACGGCCGTTCCAACCGCGAGATCGCCCGCGCTTTGGTGCTGTCCGAGAAGACCGTCAAGACCCATGTCTCCAACATCCTCATGAAGCTCGATCTCGCCGACCGGACACAGGCCGCGCTCTGGGCCGTACGGCACGGCATCGGGGCCTGAACGCCGTACGGGAGCACCGCCGTGCAGTGGTGCTCCCGTACCGTCGGCGCAACCGGAACGTCGTCTTCAGATCTGAGATTCATACTGTCGTGTAGCGGTAGCCCATTCGGCGTATCCCTTCTCGGGCCGTGCCGTTGTCCAGTGCAGTCGTGGCGGCTGGCCACGGCAACGGCAACGAGGAGCAAGAGAAGTGAAGAACATCAAGCGCGCAGCGGTCCTCACGATGGCGGCGAGCGGCCTGGCCCTCGCAGGCGCCGGCGTCGCCTCGGCCCACTCCCCGCAGGCGCAGGGCGGCGCGGTGCACTCCCCGGGCATCGTCTCCGGCAACGTCATCCAGGCCCCGGTGCACGTTCCGGTGAATGCCTGTGGCCTCACCGTCACCGCCATCGGCGCGCTCAACCCCACCTTCGGCAACCCCTGCGTCAACGTCTGACCGTCGCAGGACCCGCCTGACCCGCGCGGCGCCATGGTCCGCGCGGGCCGGGCCGGACCGGCCCCGGCATCCCTGGGATGCGCGGCCGGCCCCCTCCCTCCACCACCGTCTTTCCGGCCCTGTGCCACCACGTGAGGAACACGCCCCCATGAACACTGCCAAGAAGGCCGCCCTCGTCCTCGCCGCCACCGGTATCGCCCTCGGTGCGGCCGCCGGATCCGCCTTCGCGACCAGTGGCGCGCAGGCCGACGGCACGGCCACGCGTTCCCCCGGTATCGGCTCGGGCAACCTCGCTCAGGTCCCCGTGCACGTCCCCGTGAACGCCACCGGCAACAGCGTCAACGTCATCGGTGTGCTCAACCCCGCCTTCGGCAACGCCACCTCGAACAACTGAGGTTGTCCGAGCGGGGCTGAACGGCTTCGCCTGCCCAGAGGCGTTCGGCCCCGCTCGGCAAAGGGCCCCGCCGACCACACAATGGTCCGGCGGGGCCTGTTCCCGTTCACCCGCGGTGCCGCTCCCTCTCCTCCACCGCGGAGTTGTACGCCGCCACCTGCGCCCGACGGGCCGTACGCTCCACCGGCCGCAGCGCCTCGGCGCGAGCCGCGATCTCCGACGAGCTCACCGCGGCACCGTGCTCCCTGCCGTCCCCGCCGGCCTGCTGCGCGATATCGATGAGCGCACCGACGCGCTGCGCCAGCTCCAATACCCGCACCGCACGCGGCGGATACCCGGGGGCCAGCACCTGCCGGCCGGCCTCCGCCCGCGCCCGGTACGCCTCCAGCGCCGCCTGCGCCACGGGACCGGCCCCGGCCACATCCAGCTTCGCGAGCAGCTCGGTCGCGTCCCGCAGCGCTTCCGCCAGCTCCCGCTCCGCCTCGCCCAGCGACGGCACATCGGCCGGCGGCCCCTCCCGCACCGGCAGACAGCGCCAGACCACCTCCACATGCACATCGGGCGCGGCACCGCCCTCCGGCCCGGCCTCGTACGCCTCCGGGATCAGCCCCAGCCCGGCGCCCGCGGCGAGCACCGCCTCCTCGGCCTCCAACGCCCGCGCATTGAATTCCGGCGGTCCGCACAGCCCCAGCGGATGGCCGGGCACCGGCAGGGCCACCCGCAGGCCCTGCGCCCCCAGCGCCCGCAGCCGCCCCAGCGCGAGCGTCAGCCCCACCGGCGTCTCCTCGCCGGGCAGCCCCTCCACGCGGTGCACCGCATCGTCGTCCGCGATCCGATGCGCGGCTTCATCAGGTGAGACAAGTCCGGCCAAAAGGGCATTTCCCCACGCCGCCAGCCGTCCTGAACGAGGTTCATTGAGCATGGTCCCCAGCCTAGAGAAGAGCACCGACAACGAGTGGCGTAAGTTTGCAGGGGGGCTGCGCCTACAGGTGTACGCGACGACCGAGAAGCAATGGGAGACAACGCGCTCATGAGCGATGTGCTGGAGCTGGTGGACGTATCCGTGGTCCGCGAAGGACGGGCTCTGGTGGACCAGGTCTCCTGGTCGGTGAAGGAGGGTGAGCGCTGGGTGATCCTCGGTCCCAACGGCGCCGGCAAGACCACCCTGCTGAACCTCGCCTCCAGCTACCTCTTCCCGACCACCGGCAGCGCGTCGATCCTCGGCGAGCAGCTCGGCCGGGTCGACGTCTTCGACCTGCGCCCCCGCATCGGTGTCGCCGGCATCGCGCTCGCCGACAAGCTGCCCCGCAGCCAGACCGTCCTCCAGACCGTGCTCACCGCCGCGTACGGCATGACGGCCGGCTGGCAGGAGAGCTACGAGGACATCGACGAGCAGCGTGCCCGCGCCTTCCTCGACCGCCTCGGCATGACCGCGTACCTCGACCGGAAGTTCGGCACCCTCTCCGAGGGCGAGCGCAAGCGCACCCTGATCGCCCGCGCCATGATGACCGACCCCGAGCTGCTGCTGCTGGACGAGCCGGCCGCCGGTCTCGATCTCGGTGGCCGCGAGGACCTGGTGCGCCGCCTCGGCCGCCTCGCCCGCGACCCGTACGCACCCTCGATGATCATGGTCACCCACCATGTCGAGGAGATCGCCCCGGGTTTCACCCACGTCCTGATGATCCGTCAGGGCAAGGTGCTGGCGGCCGGCCCGCTCGAACTCGAACTCACCTCCAGCAACCTCTCCCACTGCTTCGGTCTCCCGCTGATCGTCGAGCGCAACGGCAACGACCGCTGGACCGCGCAGGGTCTGCCCCTGACCTGACGGCCCGCCCGTCGCCCGGCCGTCACCCCGCACGGAGCCTCCCCCTCCCGGACCCGGTCCGGGGGGAACCCCGACATGGCACCGCGCGCTCCTCGTTGCTGACCGATCGCGCCCTGTCCCCGGCCGCCGCACCGATCTACCATGAACCCGTGGAGCCATGGGTGTGGTGGCTGATCGCCGCCGTAGGACTGGGCATTCCTCTCGTCGTGACCGCGATGCCCGAATTCGGGATGCTCGCGGTCGGTGCCGTCGCCGGTGCCGTCACCGCGGGTCTGGGAGGCGGCACCGTCCCGCAGTTCCTCGTCTTCGCCGCCGTGTCGGTCGCGCTGATCGCCGTCGTCCGCCCGCTCGCCAGTCGCCACCGCGGCCAGAGCCCCCAACTCGCGTCCGGCATCGACGCACTCAAGGGCAAGAGCGCCACGGTCCTGGAGCGGGTCGACGGCGGAGGCGGCGGCCGCATCAAACTCGCCGGCGAGGTCTGGTCCGCCCGCGCCCTCGACGGCAGCCAGGTCTACGAGCCCGGCCAGCAGGTCGACGTCGTCGAGATCGAAGGCGCCACCGCTGTCGTCATCTGACCCGAACACGCTGCGCGACGCGCCACGACTCTGAAAGACTGATCAACGGCAAGCCGGTCGCCGGCCGGCAGGGACCAGCAACGAAGGGCACGGGAGCCGCTGTGGAACCGATCATCATCGTCCTGATCATCCTGGTGGTGCTCGTGTTCATCGCACTCATCAAAACGATCCAGGTCATCCCACAGGCCAGCGCCGCCATCGTCGAACGCTTCGGACGCTACACCCGCACCCTCAACGCGGGCCTGAACATCGTCGTCCCGTTCATCGACTCCATCCGCAACCGCATCGACCTCCGCGAACAGGTCGTGCCGTTCCCGCCGCAGCCGGTGATCACCCAGGACAACCTGGTCGTGAACATCGACACCGTCATCTACTACCAGGTGACCGATGCCCGCGCCGCGACGTACGAGGTCGCCAGCTACATCCAGGCCATCGAGCAGCTGACCGTCACCACCCTGCGGAACATCATCGGCGGCATGGACCTGGAGCGGACCCTGACCTCCCGTGAGGAGATCAACGCGGCGCTGCGCGGCGTCCTCGACGAGGCCACCGGCAAGTGGGGCATCCGGGTCAACCGCGTCGAGCTGAAGGCCATCGAGCCGCCGACCTCCATCCAGGACTCGATGGAGAAGCAGATGCGCGCCGACCGTGACAAGCGCGCCGCCATCCTCCAGGCCGAAGGTGTCCGGCAGTCCCAGATCCTCACCGCCGAAGGTGAGAAGCAGTCCTCGATCCTGCGCGCCGAGGGTGAGGCCAAGGCCGCGGCCCTGCGCGCCGAGGGCGAGGCCCAGGCGATCCGGGTGGTCTTCGAATCGATCCACGCCGGCGACCCGGACCAGAAGCTGCTCTCCTACCAGTACCTCCAGATGCTCCCGAAGATCGCCGAAGGCGACGCCAACAAGCTCTGGATCGTGCCCAGCGAAATCGGCGACGCCCTCAAGGGCCTCGGCGGCGCCCTCGGCAACTTCACCCCGCCGACCGGCGGCGGCTCCATCCCGAAGCCCAGCTCGCCGAACCGTGAAGCGCCCCCCATCGACTGACCCGTTCAGCCTCGTGCATGATCAGTGGTGGCCCCTCGACCTTCATGGCGGGGAGGCGACCCTGACCATGTGAGGAGATGGCCTTGTCCATCGGGGAAGCAGTCGCAGTCTTCGCCGCGGGAATCGGCGCCGGGACGATCAACACCATCGTCGGATCCGGGACGCTGATCACCTTCCCGGTACTGCTCGCCTTCGGCTTGCCGCCCGTCACGGCCAACGTCTCCAACACCCTTGGTCTGGTGCCCGGTTCGCTCAGCGGCGCCTTCGGCTACCGCCGAGAGCTGGCCGGCCAGCGCCGCCGGCTGCTGCGCTTCGCCGCCTTCGCCCTCGTCGGCGGCCTCGGCGGCGCGATCCTGCTGCTGGGGCTGCCCTCCAAGGCCTTCGACACCATCGTCCCGGTATTGATCGCCATCGCGCTCGTACTCGTCGTCGCGCAGCCCAAGCTCGCCGCGAGGGTCCGCGCCCGGCGCGAGCGCAACGGCACCACCGCCCACCCCGACGGCGGCCCCGCCCTGCTCCTCGGCCTGATGCTGGCCAGCGTCTACGGCGGCTACTTCGGCGCCGCGCAGGGGGTCATCTACCTCTCCCTGATGGGCGTGCTGCTCAACGAGGACCTCCAGCGGATCAACGCCATCAAGAACGTCCTCGCGGCCGTCGTGAACGGTGTGGCGGCGGTCTTCTTCCTCTTCGTCGCCCACTTCGACTGGACCGCCGTCGCCCTGATCGCCCTCGGCTCCACCCTCGGCGGCCAGCTGGGCGCGAAGGTCGGCCGACGGCTGCCGCCCACCGCACTGCGCGCCGTCATCGTCCTCGTCGGCCTGCTGGCCATCGTCCAGCTCCTCCTGAAGTAGGGGGAGCTGGACGAGAATTCCGGATGGTGCACGCTACGCGGGCACCGCCAGCCACTCCGGCAGCGCGTCCCGCACCGACACCCCCAGCGTCGACAGCAGCGCATCCGCCGGCGTCGGCTCGAACGGCCGCCGCAGCAGCTGCATCCCCGCCTGCTCGGGCGTACGGTCCGCCTTGCGGTGGTTGTCCTCCGCACACGAGGCGACGGTATTCAGCCAGGTGTCCCCACCGCCGTGCGACCGCGGCACGACATGGTCCACGGTCGTCGCCCGCCGCCCGCAGTACGCACACCGGTGCTGGTCACGCACCAGCACACCCCGCCGCGACCAGGGCGCCTGTCTTCGGAACGGCACCCGTACGTACCTGCTGAGCCTGATCACCTGCGGCACCGGTATGTCCACCGCGGCGGCACGGATGCGCAGCCCGGGGTGAGCGTGCTCGACGACCGCCTTGTCCTGCATGACCAGCACGACCGCACGCCGCAGCGACACCGTCGACAGCGGCTCGAAGCTCGCATTCAGCACCAGCGTCTCGCGCATCCCGTCCACCTCCCGGACCCGCTTCGCCCCCGCGGCGAAGTTGCTCCACTGTGCAGCGGCAGGTATTCCCCGAACAACGCAATTTCCGCACGCCACAAGGGAAATGGAGGGCGATCAGCAGATGAAAAGGAGGTGCCCGGCAGCGCCCGCGAGCCACGAAATGAGTGCGCTCCGGGTCCCGCCCCCGTGAAACACGCGAGACCCGGAGCGAACGGCAGCCGGCGAGGACACCCCACACGAGTGCGGGCTCCGGCAAGCGGCCGGCGACACACCTGCGCCCCGCCGCTCCCGCCACTGCGGTACCAGCTGCCCGACGCCCTGATGAGGGGCGGCGGCACGAGTACCACTCTGCGTGCGGGAAGCGCCGGGGCGCAACGGAATTACGGCGCTCAGCCCGCCGCGGGCAGCTCGAACTCGGCGATCAGCTGAGCCCGCCCGAGCGTGTGGAACCGCAGGTTGAAGCCCACCACCGCGGGCGAGGCCTCGGCATCCGGACCGAGCTTCTCCTGGTCCACCGCGTACACCGTGAACACATAACGGTGCGGACCGTCCCCGGGCGGCGGCGCCGCGCCCCCGAAGTCCCGCGTCCCGTAGTCGTTACGGACATGCACGGCGCCCTCGGGCAGCCCCTTCATCTCCCCGGACCCGGCACCGGCCGGCAGCTCCGTCACCGACGCCGGGATGTCGAACAGCGACCAGTGCCAAAAGCCACTGCCCGTCGGCGCGTCCGGGTCGTAGCAGGTGACGGCGTAGCTCTTCGTCCCCGCGGGCGCACCCTCCCACCGCAGTTGCGGCGAGCGGTTCCCCTCGGCGAAGACCTGCTCCGGCCGCAGCGTCCCGCCCGGCTCCACCTCGTCGCTCAGCACCGTGAACTCGGGCACCGGCGGATGGAAATCGTGCGGGAGCGGCCGCCGCTTCAGCTCGGACACTGCAACACCTCCTGGTCGCTTGCTGACACCTGTCCGGCCAGGTTAGAGCCAGTTCCGCTTACCGCCGACCTCCGCCAGCCACTGGTTGAGGTAACCCGCCCAGTCGGTCCCCTCGAAGTCGTTCAGCCCGACCGTGAACGACCGGTAGGTGTCCGAGCCCTCGCTGAACAGCCCCGGCTTCTTGTCCATCTCCAGGACGACGTCCATCTCCCGGTCGTCCGCCACGAACGACAGCTCGACCTGGTTCAGCCCGCGGTACTGCTGCGGCGCATGGAACTCGATCTCCTGGTAGAACGGCAGCTTCTGCCGCGTCCCCCGGATGTGCCCCTGCTCCAGGTCGGCGGCCTTGAAACGGAACCCGAGCCGCCCGAACGCGTCCAGGATCGCCTGCTGCGCCGGCAGCGGATGCACATTCACCGGGTCGAGATCACCGGAGTCCACCGCACGGGCGATCGCCAGCTCCGTCGTCACCCCGACGTTCATCCCGTGCAGATGCGTCCCCAGGAACGTCGTGATCGGCGTCTCCCACGGGATCTCCAGCCCGAACGGCACGGTGTGCGTCGCACCCGGCTGCACCGCAAACGCACCACCCAGCTGCACCTTGGTGAACTCGATGTTCCGCTTGTACTCCTCGTCGCCGCTCTCGACCTCGACGCGCGCCTGTAGTCCGACGGACAGCCCCTGGATGTCCTGGGCCACGGACCCGCCCTGGATCCGCACCTCGCCCTGTACGACCCCACCCGGTACGACGTTCTCCTCGAAGAGCACCGTCTCCACCGACGCACCTCCGGCGCCCAGGCTCGCCAGCAGCTTCTTGAATCCCATGCTCGTCCTCCCCAGGCGGAACCGCCTGTGCTCTGTATTGCGCGCCGAGCTCTCGGCTTGATCCCTACGAACGCGAAACCGAACAGTCCGGTTCCACGGCCCACACTTTCCCAACCCCGACGCCCCCATGGCCAGCCGCCCTCCAAAACGGCTGCACTACCCTCGGTCCGCATGACCGACGTACCGGAACGTATGCCGCTCACCCATGACTTCTTCGACCGCCCCGTGGTGGACGTGGCCCCCGACCTCCTGGGCCGCACCCTCCTCCGCAACACCCCCGACGGTCCGGTCGCAGTCAGGCTCACCGAGGTCGAGGCCTACGACGGCGAGACCGACCCCGGCTCCCACGCCTACCGGGGCCGCACCGCACGCAACGCCACCATGTTCGGCCCGCCCGGCCACGCGTACGTCTACTTCATCTACGGGATGTGGTTCAGCCTCAACGCGGTCTGCGGCTCCGAGGGCAAGGCGAGCGGTGTCCTCCTGCGCGCAGGCGAGATCCTCACCGGCGCACCCCTGGCCGCCGCCCGCCGCCCCAAGGCCCGCAACACCAACGAACTGGCCAAGGGCCCGGCCCGCCTGGCCACCGCCCTCGACATCGACCGCACCCTCGACGGCATCGACCTGTGCGCCGGCGGCACCGCACCGCTGTCCGTACTCCACGGCCGCCCGCCCGCTCCCGAGCTGGTACGCAACGGCCCCCGCACCGGCGTCGGCGGAGACGGGGCCGACCACCCCTGGCGCTACTGGATCGCCGACGATCCCACTGTCAGCCCCTACCGCCCCCACGTCCCCCGACGCCGCACCCCCACCGCTACTTGACTCTGCATCGCAGACCGCCTAACGTAGCCCGAGCCGCTGGAGACGGGCAGCGCTATTTGCGCAGACCGCCAGGCGGCACAACCAACCACTCCGATCGGTTCCCTAACGGGTCCAATTTCGCGTTGCCGAAATTCGATCAGGCCGACTCGATTATGAGTCGCCAGGGAAAGCCGCTAAAGTGGTGACCACGCCGAAAGGGCAGCAGTAAATAACTGCTCCGGGGTGAACCTCCGACGAATATCGGAACCGGAATCGAAACGAAACCGGATCTGGTAGAGTCGAAAACGCGAAGAAGCCGAAAGGCGGAAACGCACCGGCGAAAATCGGGCCCGCAAGGATCTGATAGAGTCGGAAACGCAAGACCGAAGGGAAGCGCCCGGA